>JACQZM010000181.1 GCA_016213885.1 Candidatus Rifleibacteriota bacterium
CCCTGCCAGCTCCCTCGTGGTCTTCTTGACCGTGGTGGCCCCGTGCCTGGACCACCTGCTCGGCGCCCTCCCCGGGGGCCGGTCCGTGCTCGCCCGCCTGACCCGACCGGTCCGATCGGCGCCGGGACGGGAAGAGTACCTCAAAGTCCGGCTGGGACGAGACGAGTCCGGAGAGGTCGCGGAGCCGCTCTTCGGTCAGTCCGGGAACGTGTGGCCGCTGGCCCGGGCCCACGGTCTCGTCCGCGTACCCGTCGGGAGCGAGGGGCTTGCCGCCGGGGAGCTGGTGGAGGTCATGGTGATGCCCTGATGCCGCGGAAGACGCACGAGTACCTGAAGATGACCGGCCTTCCGGAGGCCCGGGCCGCCCTGCTGGAACGGGTCGACGAGCTCGGCCGGACCGAGGAGCTGGACGTCCGCGCCTGTGTGGGTCGGAGGCTGGCCGTCAGCATCGTGGCCCGGCTGTCGAATCCCCACTTCGTCGCCGCCGCGATGGACGGCGTGGCCGTGAGGAGCCGCGACCTGATCGATGCGTCCGAAGCGGTCCCGGTGGTTCTCCCCGAAGGAACGGGGTACCGGGATGTCGATACCGGAGACCCGCTTCCCGGCGGCTTCGACGCCGTGGTCATGGAGGAGGGGATCGCCCGGTTCGCCGGCGGGTCCGTCGAGGTGCGCGAGTCGGTCGCACCCTGGACCCACGTGCGCCTCGTGGGGGAGGACGTGATCGCCGGCGAGATGATCGCACCGGCCGGCGCGGTGCTCTCGCCTCACGACATGGGCGGAGCGCTGGCCGGCGGCGTGACCGGCGCCACCGTCTTCGCTCGGCCCCGGGTGGCGATCGTTCCCACCGGCGACGAGATCGTGCCCCCGGATGCGACGCCCGGCCCCGGACAGATCCTGGAGTCCAACGGCCCGACGATAGCCGCCCTCGTGAGGGCCTGGGGCGGCGAACCGGAGCTGGCGGCCGTGGTCCCGGACGACCGCCAGCGGCTCCGCAACGCCATCGTGACCGCGGTCCGCCGGTTCGATCTCGTGCTGGTCATCGCCGGCTCCAGCGCCGGCAGGGACGATCACGTCCCGGGTCTCATCGCCGAGCTGGGCGACCTGCTGTTCCACGGTGTGGCCATGATGCCGGGCAAGCCGGTCGCGGCGGGCCTGGTGTCGGCGGGACCCGGGGCCGGGGCCGATCGGATCGACGCCTCCGGCCCGAGGCGACCGGTGATCAGCCTGCCCGGCTACGCGGCGAGCTGCCTCCTGTGCGCCGAGGAGCTTGTGAAGCCGCTCCTGGAGAGGCTCACCGGCGTGGCCGGGTCCCAGGAGGTGCTGGCCGCTCGGCTGCTGCGAAACGTCGTCTCCCGCGCAGGGGTCACCCAGATGGTCCGGGTGCACCTGGGGAACCTCCGCGGGGAGTGGGTGGCCGTGCCGGGTCGATCCGGAGCTGGCCAGATCAGCTCCCTGTTCGGGAGCGACGGGGTGTTCGCCATCCCGCCGCTCGTGGAAGGCCACCCCGGAGGAACCGTGGTGACCGTGCGCCTCCTCCGGTCGCGGAGCGAGGTGGAGAGGAACCTCCTGGTCATCGGAAGCCACGACCCCACCCTCGACCTGCTCCGCGAGGAGATGCGGCGAGCGCGGATGCCGGTCAACCTGTCGATCTCGCACGTGGGCTCCATGGGAGGCCTGATGTCGCTGGTGCGGGGAGAGTGCCACGCGGCCTTTCTCCACATGCTCGACGAGGCCACCGGCACCTACAACGTTCCCTTCCTGCAGCGCACGGTCCGTGACCATCCGCTGGTTCTCCACGGTTTCGTGCGCCGGCAACAGGGGCTGATGGTCGCAAGGGGCAATCCGCTGGCGATCCTGGCGGTCAGCGACCTGGCCCGGCCCGACGTCACCTTCGTCAACCGACAGCGCGGCGCCGGCACGAGGATTCTCCTGGATCTCTTGCTGCGACGGGCGCAGCTGGAGCCCCCGGCGGTCCGGGGGTACGATCTCGAGGTCTACACCCACACGGCCGTGGCGGCGTCGGTCGCAGCTGGCACTGCCAGCACCGGGCTGGGGATCCGATCGTGCGCCGAGGCGTTCGGTCTCGACTTCGTGCCCTTGGAGTGGGAAGAGTACGATCTGGCGGTTCCCGAGGACCAGCTGGACGACCCGAGGCTCGCCAGAGTGCTGGAGGTCGTGGCGGCGGGTCGGCTGGCAGAGCGGATCATGGCGCTCGGCGGCTACGAGGTCGACCGGATGGGCCGGAGGCTGGCTCGCCGCGCTCCGATCCCGGGCCGGGCTCGGTGAAGAAGGCGGGCATCCGGGATCCTGGAGCCCGGCAGACTTGACAGCCCGGATCACACCTCTCGATACTGATGACATGGACTCACCGCGGAGAACGAGGCCGCAGCGCCGTCGGCCGGGGGCGATTCTCTTCGGCGCGCTCCTTTCGATCGTGCTGGCCTGCGACCCATCCACCGTCGGGAACGGCGAGGAGGCCCACGGCCTCATCGTCTTCGCCGCCTCGTCCCTGACGGAGCCGTTCAGGGAGATCGCCGCGATCTTCGAGAAGCGGTACCAGCACGCCGTGAGGCTCAACTTCGCGGGAAGCAGCGAGCTCCGGGCGCAGATGGAGAACGGCGCCCACGCGGACGTCTTCGCCGCGGCCAGCGAGGAGGAGATGAAGAAGGCCGAGCAATCGTCCGTCGTCACGAGCCCGCCCGCGCTGTTCGCGAGGAACCGTCTCGTCATCGTCGTCCCGACGGGAAACCCGGGGAAGATCGCTCTTCCCAAAGACCTGGCCAGACCGGGCCTCAGGTTCGTCACGAGCCAGCCCGCCGTTCCGGTGGGACGCTACACGCTGGAGATGCTCGATCGGATGAGCCGGAGCCCGGAGTACGGTCCGGGCTTCCGCGAGGCGGTGCTCCGGAATGTGGTCTCCCAGGAGATGAACGCCAGGCAGGTGCTCGCCAAGGTGCAGCTCGGCGAGGCCGACGTGGCCGTGGTCTACGCGTCGGACGTGGCCGGGAGGGTGGCCGACAAGGTCCAGACCGTCGAGGTGCCGGCGCCGTTCAACGTGGAGGCGGTCTACCCGGTGGCGATCGTCGGCGGCACCAGGAGAGAAGACCGGGCTCGTCAGTTCGTCGACCTGATCGTGTCTGCCGAGGGCCAGGCCGTGCTGGGGCGATTCAAGTTTCTCCCCGCCAGGCCTTGACGAGCCCCTCTGCTTTCGACTCCCATGGCCACCCCTTCGGAGACCCACTCCCAGAGACCACCCCGCCGGAAACGCTACAGGGGTACCCATCCGCGGCGGTTCCACGAGAAGTACAAGGAGCTGGACCCGGAGAGCTACCCCGGGACCGTCCAGAAGGTCCTCGAGTCCGGGAGCACGCCTGCCGGCACTCACCGACCGATCTGCCTCGAGGAGGTGCTGCAGCGGTTGGGCCCGGCCCCGGGCGAGGTGGCGGTGGACGCCACGCTGGGGTACGGCGGCCACGCCCGGGAGCTTCTCGGCCGCCTGCTGCCCGGCGGCCACCTCATCGGCCTGGATGCGGACCCGCTCGAGCTTTCCCGGACCGAGGCCCGGCTGCGCGGCCTGGGGTACGGTCCCGACTGTCTCACGGTCTGCCACGGCAACTTCGCGGGCCTGCCCGGGGTGCTGGCCCGGCTGGGCCGGGAGAGCGTCGACATGGTCCTGGCCGACCTCGGCTGCTCCTCGATGCAGCTCGACAACCCGGACCGCGGCTTCTCGTACAAGCTCCCGGGCCCGCTGGACCTCCGCATGAACCCGCGCAAGGGACGGCCGGCGTCGGTCGTGCTGGCCGGGCTGGACCGGGGTCGGCTGGTGGAGCTGCTGGCCGACAATGCCGACGAGCCGCATGCCCAGCGGATCGCTGACGAGCTCGTCAGGGCTCGAGGGCAGATCACCACGACGACCGGGCTGGCGACGCTGGTGAGGAGGGCGCTCTCGGGGTTGCCCGGTCCGGAACGCGAGGCGGCCCGGACCGCCAGCGTCCGACGGGTGTTCCAGGCGCTTCGCATCGCCGTCAACGACGAGTTCTCTGCCATCGAGGCGCTGCTGCGCTGTCTCCCCGGCTGCCTTGGCCCCGGGGGTCGGCTCGTGGTGCTGACGTTCCACTCCGGCGAGGACCGCCGGGTGAAGAGGGCGCTTCGGAACGGGTTCAGGGAGGGGGTCTACCGGGAGATCGCCCGCGACGTGGTCCGCCCGGGTGCGTGGGAGGTGCGGGCCAACCCCCGTGCCTCGTCGGCGAAGCTGCGGTGGGCGATCAGAGCCTGAGAGGGTGGCGCGGCCACGGCGTCGCGCCGCTTCCAGAGTGGCGATCGAGAGGGTTGATCGACGGTGAATGAAACCTCGCTGTGGACCTGGATGGCACCGACTCTGGCGGCGCTCGTGCTGTACGGCGTGGGGCAGGGCCTGGTCAAGAAGTACATCGCCGAAGTGGCGCCGGCCCGGTACTGCCTGTTCTTCTTCTTCGCCAAGTCGGTGGTGAACCTGGGCTACTTCCTCTACTCGGCGGTCTACCTCACCAAGGGCGGCCTGGCCGCGGCCTGGCAGGGCGTCACCCCGGCGGCCATGGCGTGCGGCTGTCTGTCGTACGTGCTGGAGGGCATCGGCTGGATCTGCTACTACGAGTCCATCGTCGCGGGTCCGATCGCCATCGTCGGCACGCTGTCGGCCGCCTACGCGGCACCGGCGGTGGTGTTCGCCTACCTCTTGCTGGGCGAGTCTCTGGCTGTGCGCCAGTACCAGGGTGTGGCGCTGGTCATCCTGGGCTGCGTGGGCCTCTCGTACGCGCCTCCCGATACGGACGCCCGGATCGCGGGCCGACGCTGGATCCCGCTGGCGCTGGCCGCCCTGGCGCTCTGGGGCTTCTGGCAGACCGGCGTGAAGGGACGACCGATGCCCAGATGGCGGTGTTCAACATCATCGGCGCGTTCTCGACCCTGGGGCTCTACGGGATCCTCTGGGGCCGCGCCCCCGGGGGCAGCTCCGGCGAGTGGGCCCGGGCGTTCGTTCCGATGGCCGTCATGGCCGCCGGGGACCTGGGGGTCATCATCGCCACGCAGACCGGGAAGGTCGGGATCGTGACGCCCATCTCCGGGGCCTACCCGGTGGTGACGCTGGTGTTCGCGCGGCTGGTTCTCCACGAACGGATCACCAGGATCCAGATGGCCTGCGTGGCCGCGACCCTGGCAGGGATGTTCCTGTCGATCCCGGAGCTCACCGATCTGATCGGCTGGTTCCGCGAGCTGATGCACCGCTGACCTCGGCCGGCTGAAACTCACAGAATGGCGGGAGTTTCCGGAGTTGCCCCCTCTCGTGGCTCCAGGATGCGTTGCTGTGGGTCGACGTTGCAGCTCGCACAGCCGGATCCGCTCCGGGGCCATACTCGGGGGTTTCCAGGGGCACCGCGGCCCGGCCGGTTGATCGGGACACGCGTCGCCCTCGAGCCCCGACCACCCCACGAAAGCACGGATCGGTTGCCAAAAAAACATGTTGTACGGCCGGATCTCCGCGCTTAGACTGACCTTCGTGTGCGCCGATCTCTCGTGGCGAGAGGGAGGGGGGACACCTGGTGACCGGAGCACCTGTTCTTTCGGAGACGGCCGCAGGTCGACCTGCTCGGCCCACCCGCGATTACCGCGGCATCCTCCTCGTCAGGCGGACGCCTCGGGGATCTCCCGGCAGGTATTGCAGGAGGCTGTCGCGTTGACGGGGCCCATGCAAGTCGCCCGTTTCTTGTTCGTGTTGTTCTTCTATGTCGCCCTGTCCATCACGGCGGTCCAGGCCGGCGGCGATCCCGGGACGAACGACAAGATCCGGCTGTCGTCAGCCGTCCCGAGTCCAGTCCCTCTGATCTTCGGTGGCCCCTCCACGCTGCTTCGCACCGTCACGTTCCAGCGCCTCACGGACGGCCTCGGTTCGACGGACTCTCCAGGCAAGGGCAGCAAGGCGGAGGCGTTCCGCTTCTGTGTCGAGCTCACGTGGGAGATCCAGGCCGTCAGCGGGGGAGCCGCCGTCTCCAGGCTCACCACGACTCTCCCCATCGTCTTGCCCTACACGTACCAGGAGCTCCCGGCCGATCCGACCCTCCCCGTGACAGCCACCGGGGTCGAGACCAAGACCTTCGTCCGGACGGAGCCCTGGCTGCCGTTCGACGGCCGGGGGCTCGACGGAGAGCTGATCGCGCCCGGTGATCACCCGTGGTGCGCCACTGCCCGGTTCCTCCGGTTCAAGCAGACGGGAACCCTCGACAAGGTCATCGGCGTGAGCGGCGTGGTCCGGGGGACCATCCTCGTCTTTCCTCGACCTGACCCTCCCAGCGTGGATCCTGTTCCCGCGCTCACGAATGTGCCGCTCGTGGCGCTTTCGGGTACGAAGCCCGTCCATACGGCCTTGCTTGTAAACGGCGTCGAACGGGTCGCCCTGAGCCCTTCGACGACCTGGAACACCACCAAGACACTGATCGAGGGTCCCAACTCCATTTCTTTTTCGGACCGCGACGCCTTTGGCAATGAGAGTTTCGCGGTCACGGTGAGAGTAACTCTGGACGCGACGCCGCCGGCGGCTCCGGAGGTCAGCGTTCCTCCGGAGGTCACGAGCACCCGGACCCAGACTCTCTCCGGGACGAAGGAACCAGGCAGTGCCATCCTGATCAACGGCGTGGTCGTGGTGTCAGCGAACGATCGGACCACCTGGTCTGTCCCCGTGGTTCTCCAGGAGGGAGTCAACCAGTACCTGGTCGAGTGCATGGATGCGGCCGGGAACAAGAGCCTCGCGGCTGGCAACCAGGTGGCCCAGGTGGCTCATGAGAAGCCGGTGATCGGAGAGTTGCTGGCGACGCCGCCGGAGGTCGAGGCCGGGACCCCTGTCCAGATCCAGTATCGCTTGTTCGCCCAGGTTCCTCCCCAGGAGAACGCTGCCCTTCGAGTTCTCGTTCGGATCGAGGATGGCGATCGGGTGATCCGTACGGTCTTCTCCGGCGTCCAACCGGGAGATCCCACCGGTCTCCCCTACACGACCACCTGGGACGGCCGAGAAGACACGGGGCAGCCCGTGGCCGTCAATACGAGCTACCGGGTCGTCGTGAGTGCGGATCGGGTAAGCCCGGCGACAATGCCTCCTGAGCTGGCCGACGCCAACGCCAAGGAGACCGCTGTGGTCGTGATCGGGTCGCAGCACGCTTCCAGCAGGGACGGGAAGCTTCAACTGGTGTTCCGGCCTGACGACGCGCGGGTCACCATCACCAGGTCTCCGGTGCTCTCTGCCGAGGCGGGTCGCAGGCTCGCTGTGCGTGAGCTCCGGCCGGCTGGTGGGTGCTACCTCATCGAGGCGGACAGGGCGTTGACCAGCCCGGTGGTGGGTCTCTATATTCATGGTAGCGAGAACGGCCAGTGGCTGCGGCCGGTGTTCTGGGATGAGGCGCAACAAGACTGGACGCCGATCAGCCGCGCCAACTGGAACCCGACCACGGGCAGGCTCTCGTTCGCGCTGCCCGGCCCCGGCCTGATCGTTCTCGCGTCGAGCCAGGATGCGCAGCCCCCGACCGTCACGCAGCCCGTCAGGACCGGTTCGGTGCTGCAGATCCACGCCATGGACAGAGCCAGCGGCGTGAACGCCACGCGCCTACGGCTGAGGCAGCAGCGACAGGAGGTCACTGGCCGCACGGGGGTCCAGCTCGTGAACGGGGTGCACGACGTGCTCCTGACGGTGAACGGCTTCGATCCCCAGCAGGGACCGCTGGAGCTCTACGTCGAGGACTGGGCTGGGAACGGTCATCTCCACGTGGTGAATGTCCGCTAGGGAGCAGGGGGCGTGATGCGGCTTGCTGTGGTGATGCTCGCGTGCCTGGTCCTGGCATCTCCGCTGCGTGCGGAGTGCGAGCAGTCTGTGACGATCTCCTCTCCACGCTGCGGGGAGATCTTGCCCGACGGTCAGACCACCGTGGTCGTCACCGGCGAGATCTGCGGAGCGTGCACCGGGACCGTGTCGATCGCCAACCACGGCATCCCCGGCGACCTTCATCAGGTTCCGATCGTGCCCGTGAGTCCGGAGTGCCTCGAGACGCCCCCTCGCCTTCCGCCGAACGGGCCGGCCAGGGGGAGGTTCGAGGCGACGGTCCCCGTGGTGTGCGGCTGTCAGAGCATCTGGGTGACGTCGAGCGTGTCTCTGCCCGGGATCTCGAGCGCCATCGCACGCATCCACGTCGGGGCGGCGAGCTTCGTCCTGATCGGTGAGCAGTGGAGCCGGGTCGGCGGGTGCGCGCCCGCCGGGGACAGCTGTGTCACGTGTACCGGAGAATCCAGTCCCGGCGCGCCGCTGACCGGTCCTGGTGGGAGTGGTGGCCCTGGCGGCGGGCCCGGAGGGGGTGGCCCCGGAGGTGGAGGGGCGGGCAACGCGCCGACGACGAGCTGCGAGGGTGGAGCCGGTCCGTGCTTCTCCAGCCGGAACGTGACAGTGACCGGCGGCGTCGGCAGGCCGGACGCCACCGTGACGCTGGCGGGTCCCATCAACAGCGTGATCGGCGTGGTGTCCACCACACCGTCGTTCGTGCCGGCCTTCGGGTTCTGGGTCTATCCGTTCGTGGCGGCGGACCTGCTGCTGAACGAAGGGCCGAACGCGGTCGCGTACACGGTCTCGACCACGTCATCGACCTTCACGACATCGCTCTCGATGTGCGTCAACTCGACGTCTCTGCCCAGGGTCTGCCTGACCTTCGTGGCCCCTGCGGACGGCAGCGTCGTCCAGGGGACCGTGACCACCGTGGTGGGGCAGGTGAGCCCGGCGTCGGCCGTGGTCCGGGTGTCGAGCAGCGTCGAGACCCGGATCGCCACTCCGTCCTCGGGTGGGGACCTTGCCGTCCCGATCGCGCTCGTCGAGGGGCCGAACGTCGTCCGGATGGCGGCGGACGTGGGCGCCACGCACGTCGAGATCACCCGCGGCGTGACAGCGACCATGGGTGTGTTCGTGGCGATCCTCGACCCGCGATCCGGGGCGACGGTGGCCGGGCCCGGAGTGGCGGCTCGAGGCTCGTCGACGCCTGGCTCCACGGTCGTGCTCCAGGGGCCCGGTGTCGCGACCCCTGCCTCGACCCAGCCGGATGGTTCGTGGCAGGCCCTGGTGTCGGGATAC
>JACQZM010000682.1 GCA_016213885.1 Candidatus Rifleibacteriota bacterium
CGCCCCGGCCCCGGCCTTGGTCGCCGGCCTCGATCGACGTTGTCACCCCGGACCGCCACTGCTAGACTGAGAGCGGCCCGAGGCGATCGGCCCGCGGCACCTTCACCGGCGAGACGACATGGGATACCTCGAATCGATCGAGAACGTTCTCACCAGAGATTTCTCCACCAGCCCCCGGGAGGTCAAGGACCGGACGGCCAGGGACGTGATCGAGATCTGCTCGCTGGCCTGCGCCGGCCTGACGCTCCAGCCGATCCCGGGGATCGAACAGGCGATCGGGCCCATCCAGGCCGGGATGGTCCTGGCCGTGGCCCACGTCTTCGGCCAGGAGATCACCCGCAAGAGGGCCAGGGAGATCGTCATGGACCTGGCGGCGATCACCGGCGTGAACATCGTCGGCCGCCAGGTGCTCCTCACCCTGACCAAGCTGGTGCTCCCGGGCCTGGGAGGCGTCCTCACCGCTCCCTACGCGTTCTCCGTGACCTGGGCCACCGGCCACGCCGCCGTCCACTACCTGGCCAGCGGCGGCCGTCCGGACAGAGAGCGGATCCGCAAGGTGTTCGAGGAAGAACGCGAGCGGAGCAAGGCCCACTACTCCGAGGAGAAGGCGAAGGCGAACAGGCCCTCGGAGAAAGAGAACCCCAGGCGATGACCGATCGTACCCACATCGGGAGGATCCGCTCATGACGCTCCGGGTCATGGCCGGCGTTCGGGAGCGCCGGGGGAAGAGAACCCGGTCTGGTCGGAGCCGACGGCCGGGCTCCCCGGTCAGATGACCCTGCTAGCGGTGATCGTGACCCTGGGTCTGGGGCTCCTGGGGATCGTCGTTCTCCATGTCTACCGCAACGAGATCCTGGCCCGGCTGAGGCCCTCCCTGGTCCGGTGGGCACGGTCTCGCTGGGCCGGCGATCTCGAGGTCGTGTCGATCCAGCTGGGCCGGGACCTCTCCGTCGTGGTCCGGGGAGTACGGTTCTCCCTCGCCGGCGGCCAGGCTCTGGAGATCCGGGAGGCTCGGGTCGGCGGGGTGCTCGCCGCTCTCGGGGCCTGGGATCGCTGGTCGCTGGACCTGCTCTTTCTGGACGGTTCGGTGTGCGGCGCCACCGGCTCCACGTCTTTCGTGGTGCCGATCAGCTTCACCGGAGAGCGGTCCGGCGCGCCGGCTCGCCTGATCCGTGGTCGGATCGAGGTGCGGCAGGGGTTCGTGGGCCACCCGGCCGTGGGCCGCGACAAGCCCCCCACGTTCGACCTGATGGGGACGCTGCAGATCGGCCCTGGCGGCTTCAGGCTCTGCGACTGCTCCGCCCTGTGGGGCGACGTGACCGTGTCGGGCGAAGCTTCGGGCCCGGTATCTCCGGGTCGGGAGGGCATCCGGGCGATGGCGCGGGCCGACCGTCTCGACCCCGCCATGCTGGAGCACCTGCTCGGGCTGGCGGCGCCGGGGCTCGAGGTGCGGGCCGCCAGGGCCGGCGAGCCCCGGAGCGCCCGGTGGGAGCTGCCGCTCGACCTGACCGCGGGAGGCACGGTCGAACGTACTCCGGAAGGAACCTGGCGGCTCGAGGCCAGGCTCGTCACCGCCTCCTCGGAGCTGTTGCTCGCCGGGGTGCGCGATGCGGCGGGGCGGCTCGACGGCTCTCGACTGACCGGCCGGCTCTCGTTCGCCGACGCCGCGGCCTCCGGGGTCTTGGCCACGGCGATGAGGCCGCTGGATCCCGGCGTGATGAGCCTGGACACCCGCATCGAGGGGCAGGTCGACTCTCCGGTGCTCTCCGGGAGCGCCTTTGCGGCGTCCCTCCAGGTGGGAGTCCCCGGCAGCACCGACCGCCCGTGCTACCCGTTCGGCGAGACCACGGTCCGGTTCCAGGTGGGGCGCCACCACCTCGAGTGGCGGGACCTGACGTCGGAGGCGTTCGACGGGACCCTGACCGGCCACGGCACGATCGATCTGACGGCCGATCCGGCGGTCCACGAGAGCCACGTGACCTTCGACGGCACCCGGCTCGAGCAGGTCCCGACCCGGGCCGACGGCACCAGAGATCTGGCCCGACTGCTGCGGGGCCGCGCGTTCGGGACCGTGCACCTCACGGGTCGCGGTCCGGACCTGGCCCTGATCGACGGTCAGGGGAGCTGCCGGCTGGACCAGGCGGAGTGCCTCTTTCTGCGTCAGCTGGAGGCCAAGCTCGCCGACTACGGGCTGCCGGGTCTGCCGGTCGGCTGCACCGCCCCGGGGAAGTGCCGCCTCCTGTTCGCCGACGGCTGGGTCAGGTTCCTCGAGGTGGAGCTGACGCTGGACGGGGCCCGCATCGTCGGCGACGCCGGGCTATCGTGGACCGGCGACGTGGACGGCCAGCTCGAGGTGGCGCTGGCGCGGGAGTACCTCGCCCGGAGCTCCCTGCTGGCGGTTCCCGCGGCGCTGGCCCGCTCCGTGACGATCCCGGTCACCCTGTCGGGGACGGTGGGCCGGGTCAGGGCCGAGGCGGACCTGGTCACCACGCTCGGTAGGGCCCTCGGGGAGACCAAGCTGGGATCGGCCGTGAGGGGCGTGCTGGAGAAGCTCCTCCGCCCGGACACCGCCGACCCTTCCGGCACCGACATGGAGCTGGACCGGATCCTCGAACGGATCCTGGCCGGCGGCCCCGACGCCCAGCGCCTCATGGACGAGCTGATCGACAGCGGCTACACGGAGGAGCAGCTCCGGGAGATGCTCGGCGATCTCCGACGACGCAAGAGAAGGTCATAGGGACGCGACTCGTCTCGCCCCCGAGCGCGACCTCCAACCTGATCCCCTCCACTTTCTTGAGGTGATTCTGCAGCCGGGCCGAGGCCTGATCACAGGCCCGACTCCGCGAAACAGGTGGGGGACCCTGGGGCCCCTGTCGCCGTGTCGCCGCGACGTCAGCCCTGCGGCTCCTTGGGCTTGGCCCCGGCCAGGGACGTGAAGCCCCTGAGGGTGTCCATCAGACCGTCCAGCCCACCGTAGACCGAGAGGCTCCCGATCTTCTCGGCGACGCGCTCCGCCACCTCCAGCTCCTTGAGCCGCATGAGCACCGGGTTGCTCTCCAGGAGCTTCGCCGTGTTCATCAGGCTGCGCGTGGCGGCGGTCTCCTCGCGCCGGGCGATCTGGTTCGCCAGCGCCCGCTTCTCCGCCTCGATCACCTGGTTGAGCAGGGTCCGCATCTCCCCGGGCAGGATGATGTCCTTGAGCCCCGCTCCGAGGAGCTTCACCCCCATCGCCTCGGCGGGCCGAGCGACCCTGGCCACGATGGCCAGGCCCAGGTCTTCCTTCCGCGACAGCAGGGCGTCGAGGGTGCGGCCACCCACCTCGTCGCGGAGCGCCAGCTGCAGCTCCCGGTACAGGGCGTCCCTGTAGTTCGTCTGGCTCGACAGCGCCAGAACCGGATCGGCCACCACGAACCTGGCCGAGAGATTCATCCGGATAGACACCTTGTCCTCGGTCATGAGCTCCTGGCCCTGGATCTCCAGCGCCTGCTCCCGGATGTCGACGCTGACGAACTTGACCTCCTTGAAGCCGGTCCAGAAGACCCAGCGTCCCGGGGGGAGCAGCCGGTCGCGCACGCTGTCCAGAAGCAGGGCGGACCGGTAGCCCTCGGCCACGTCGATCACGGTCATGTGCCTGGCCGACCCCTCGGCCTGCACCAGCACCTGCTTCTGCGGGTGCGTGACCTCGACCTCCGTGATGTCCACGATCTCCACCTTGATCGGGACCGGGGTCTTCAGGATCCCGTGGAAGCCCGGGCCCAGGAACCCGGCGAAGTTCCCCTCCTTGAACAGCAGCCCACGGTCCGTGTCCTTGATCCGGTACGTGTGGATCTGGGCGGCCACGGCCGGATCCTGGGCCAGCGCCTCCAGGTCAGGGAAGTCCAGCCGCGGGGCCAGCTGGGACGCCCATCGGACCTCCACCTTCGTCACCGGCTCGAACAGCCAGTGATGGCCCGGTCCGAGAACCCGGAGGAACGCCCCGTCCCGGTACACGAACGCCCGTTCGTGCTCCGCCACCACGATCCGGTGAACAGGCCAGTAGCTTCTGTGCAGCATGGCGCCCACATCCTTTGCTTTCGAAAACACGCCCGGGGAGACCGACCGGCGCGGCAGCTCCCTCGAAGCGCCCGATTCCTGAAGAATCCCTGCCAGAACCGAAGCCCCCCGGAGCGCGGGTCGTCCGCGAAGCCCCGCCCGCCGGCGGAGCGCTCCTTGAAGGCGGGTCTATCCGGCCCCGGGACCGACCGGTCGGTCGCGGGGAGAGCCCGCGAACCGTCCCGGTCGAGCCAGGGTCGGACTCGGCCCGCCGGTATCCGGAGCGCTGCAGGGCCGGCGTGAAGCGGTGGGGCCCCCCGCCCCTGGCCTCGCAGCACCCACGCCCCAGGAGACCGATGGTGTAGGAGTCGAACCCACCGGCCTTTCGGCCGTACCGTTGGTCGAGCAGGGGTTAACCAACCCGGCGGTCGAGCGCCACGGGAGGGCCGGCATACGGAAGGGACGATCGCTGACGCGAGCCCCACCGCACCCCGCGAGGATTCGAGCTCGACGGACTCCAGCGCTTGACCGAAGCCAGTATAGCTCATGCTCGACGGTCCGGTGCACCTTGCCCGGCGGCCAAGATCCGGCGCCTCGCCGGATCAGGTTCGCGCCTGAGAGCGCGACTCCAACCGGATCCCCTCCACTTCCATCGTGACCTTGGATCCAGGACGCCGCCTGATGACAAGCCAAGCTCCGCGCAACAGCTGGGGGATCCTGGGCAGCGACCCACCTTGATAAGGGAACCAATGCCCGGTAGAGTTCCCTAGTACAGCCC
>JACQZM010000683.1 GCA_016213885.1 Candidatus Rifleibacteriota bacterium
GGTCTTGCGACTCGGACCCGGCGAGGCGCCGGGTCTTGGTCGGGCTGCGCCTCCGGACGATGTTGTGGTAACGTGGGAGCGGGTCCACTCCGCCGCCTCCCCGACGAGGTCGCAGGGGTGGCAGCGGCCGCACCGACGGCCGGTCGGGACGGATCCCGACCACCCTGGGCCGGCCGCGTCAGGACCCTCGTCCGGAGCGGTCCTCGCCTCGGAGGCATCACCGTGGATCTGACCGGCCGCAACCTGGGGAAGTACCAGGTCCTCGAGAAGATCGGGGCCGGCGGCATGGGGGTCGTGTACCGCGCGCTCCAGCCGGGGCTGAACGTCGAGGTGGCGGTCAAGGTGCTCGCCGACGATCTGGCCGGCGACCCGGTCGCGCTGGCCCGGTTCCGTCGTGAGGCCACCACCCTGGCGCGGCTGCAGCACCCGGGCCTGGTCCCGATCCACGACAGCGACAGCCAGGACGGCCACTCGTACTACGTGATGCCGCTCATCTCCTTCCCCACTCTCGAAAGGGAGCTCGCGGACGCCGAGACCCTCGGCGAGAGCTACTCGCTCTCCAGGGCGATCGCCGTGCTGATGAGCCTCCTGGAGGTGCTCGACTTCCTCCACGCCCGGAAGGTCGTGCACAGGGACATCAAGCCGGCGAACCTGTTCGTGCGGCCCAACGGTCAGCTGCTCCTGACCGATTTCGGCCTGGCCAGGCCGCTCGATTCCACCCACCTCACCAAGACCGGCAGCACGGTGGGCACGATCTCCTGGATGTCGCCGGAGCAGCTCGAGGCCCGCGAGGTCGACGGTCGCTCCGACCTGTACCAGGCCGGGCTGCTGCTCTACCGGTTGGTCTCCGGCTCCCTTCCGTTCGCCGACAGTCTCACGGAGGTCGTCAAGGCCAAGTGCCTCCAGGAGGCGCTTCCGAGCCCCGTCCCGGCGGTCCCGGTGCCGCCGGTGCTGGTGTCGTTCATCGACACGATGGTGGCACGGTCGCCGGACGACCGGTTCGCGACGGCGGCCGAGGCGCTGGAGGAGCTGGACCGGGTCCAGTCGGCGCTCTCCTCGCCCGGCGAGGCCGCGCGGCAGGCGACGGTGCCGTCGATGGTGCGAAGGGTCGCACGGGAGGCCACCGTCGAGGTGAGACCCGGCGCGCCCTCGTGGCCGCGAGGAGCCTTGGCGGCCGGCGTCGCGGCCGTCGTGGGAGCGCTTCTCCTGGGGGTGTTCCTGGGGCGGGCTCCCTCGCCTTCGACCGGGTCCCCGGCGCCGACGGTCTCGATCGCCGGCCCGCGGCCCACTCCGGCCGGCAGGGCGTCCTCGAGGCCGCCCGCCGGACTCATCGGGTCCAGGCCGACCTGCACCCTCGCCTCCAGGAAGAACCCGCTGGACTGGGTCGACCTGACCTGGCCAGGCCGGAGGCCGCTCCCGAAGGAGTCGCTGATCCTCCGGACGCTGAGGGTCGACGCCGCCACGGCCGAGGCGCTGGCCCCGGAGCTGACCGCCTTCTGCCGCGGGATCGGCGAGGCCGCCGCCGCGGACATCTGCAGGACCAACCGGCTCGACGTTCAAGGAGCCGCCTGCCCGATCGTGCGGAAGGCCAGGGAGGGCAAGGAGCTCGACTCCAGGGACGCCCTGGCTCTCCGCGAGGCGGTCTGCCTGATCGTGAGCCGGTCCGAGGAGGGGGCTGCGACGATCCGCGCCAGCCGGAACCGCGCTCAGCGGGGCTGGCTCAGGCAGATCAAGGTGACCAGCGATCTGGCCCACCTGGCCGTGTTCATCGGTTTGTCGTACCCGGAGTTCCACGAGAAGGTGACCCGGCAGTGGATGACGGAGGCGCAAGGACTGGCCGCCGGAGATGAGGGCATCGGGGGGGGCATGCTGATCCGGCTGATCGGGGAGAGTCAGCGACACCTGGCCAGGTGGACCGTGAAGCTCGATCACTCGATAGGGGCGTTGATCGTGCCCCCGTCGGCGGTCTCCGGGCCCAGGACCGGGGCCGGGAGCGCCTCGCCGGGCAGCCCGGCGCCATCGCCCTCGAAGAGGTAGTCACGGTGGATGGCGGTCGACCGAGTCGGCGGATCCACGCACCGGGCACGACGGTGGCCCGACGACCGGGCCACGATCTGCAGTCCGCCGGCGTGGGCACTCTGGCCGTGGTGGTGAGCCTCCTGGCCGTCGCCGGGATCGTCGTGGCCACCTGGGCGTCCACCAGCGGCCAGGCTCTGGTCGCCGCCCGCCGGATCCGACAGGAGCTCAGGGCGCTCGAGGCGGCCCGCTCCGCTCTGGCGGAGGCCCACTTCAACCTCCAGCGCGCCGTCAACGACCCGGCCGAGACGCTCTTCACGGTGTTCCGTCGCCCCGGCGGCCCCGGGGTGGACGAGGTGCTTCCGCTGCCCCCGCTGATCCACACCCACGACCTGCCCGGCGCCGGCCAGATCTCGATCCAGGTGGCCGCCCGGGTGTCGGAGTGCCGCGCCCATCCGGTGTTGCCCCGGACCTCCGAGGGAACGGTCTGCATCGAGGCCCGGGCGACCACCGCGGCTGGGCAGTGGCGAGGCGTGGGCGCCACCTGGGGGTTCCGGGTGCAGCACGTCACGCTGCCGGCTCCCATGGACCGCTGGGTCATCGGTCCCGGCGCCGGCAGCGAGCTCCAGGTGTTCGGCGCGACCCCCGGCACCGAGGGGTTCGTGGACGATCCGCAGGGGCAGTTGCGGTCCACGCCCCAGGGCGCGGAGCTGTACCAGGCGCTGGCCAGCCCGCTGATGTGGAGATCCGGCCTGGCCGCCTTCCAGGTAGGCGTCGGGTCGAACCCCGCCGGGCTCCAGAAGTGGCTCGAGGATCGGCTCGCCGGGGACGACCCCGAGGGCGTGTCGCGCCGCGTCAACGGCATCGTCGTGGTGGAGGGACACTCCGGCGTGACGCAACGCGTGGCCGGGGTCCGGTTCCGGGGGCGGGCTCTGGTCGTCCTGACGTGCAAGGTGTCCCTCGAAGCCGTGACCGTGGAGAACCCCACCGAGGACCTGCTCAGCGTGATCTGCTACGATGCGGCGACCCTGGCCGGAAAGCTCGACCTGTCGCTCTTGAGGCTGCTGCCGCCGGAGGCCGTGGGTACCTCCATCGACCTGTCGTCGGGCACGGTCGATCTGTGCGGCTCCCTGATCGACGCCACCGGCGTCGACGTGCAGGAGTTCAAGGGGACTCTGACCGCCAATCCAAGGGCGTCGAGCCGCCGGCGCGACACGCCGGAGCCCTCTCACGCCGTGGTGCTGATCAGCCCGCTCCGCCGGGCCGGGGGGGTGACCAGGGGATGAGCCGGGGCGATCCTCCGGGGATGCCGGAGTGCGTCAAGACGCGTCACGGCCGGCCTGGATTCTCCCTGGTCGAGGTGCTGGTGGCGATGCTGGCGCTGGTCGTCGGGATGGCCGCGGTGGTGGGCCTGGGGCGCGTGTCGGCCCGGCAGGACACGTTCGACGAGCTCGCCGTGGCCCTGGAGCAGCGGGCTGTCGGTCAGCTCGCCCTCGTGGCCGCCGCCCCGTTCGACACGCTGGCGCGGTGGGCCCGCTCGGGCGGCGTCGTGCCGCCCGAGAGCGCGGTGACCCGCGGCGCCGGCCCGCCACGGGACGACGGCGCGGTCCGCTCGATCCGCGCCGACGTCGTGCTGCTGGAGGAAGGGCTCGCCAGGGTCGGCGTGGAGATCCGGTGGACCATGCCGGGCGACCGGGCAACCGCTCCGAGCGCCATCCGGGTGGAACGGCTCGTGGCGCGGACCGATCTGGCGATGGAGGCACCCGGTGCGCTGGCGTACTGATCGACGAGGACCGGAGCGATGCGGGCCGGCCGGCGGGGTGTGGGCCGATCGGCAGGGCCCTGGCCGGGGAGCCACTCTGGTCGAGGTGGTGGTGTCGCTCGCCCTGGCCGGCGTGGCGCTCGGCCTTGCGCTGGACGCCACCGTGGGGTTCTTCCGGATCGCCGACCGGAGGATGGACCGGACCCGGGCGCTGGTTCACGGGCTCCACACGATCCACCAGCTCTGCGGAGACCTGGATCAATCGGTGGTGGTGAACGACACGCCCCAGGTCTCGACGCTGGGGACCGGTCTGGTCCTCACGGTGCCGAGCCAGGGGCGTCCGCCGTCCACGACGAGGTCGGTCCACTACCACCTCCGGTCCGACGTGGGGGCGCTGGACCGCTCCGTCGGTCTTTCGACCTACCAGAAGATCGGACAGGGGAGGTTGCGGCGGGTGCGGTTCCACCGCGAGCCGCTGGCGTCGGACCCGGCCTCCGGGGCCGTGGCGGTCTCGTGTCTCGTCGAGCCCGACGTGCCGGCGGTCTCCGGAGGGTCCGGTCCCGTGACCAGCCGGCCGCTGGTGCTGTGGACCGCCCGCGTGGTGGAGCCCGCGGTGTGCGGTACGGCGCCCCGCGGCTGGGTGGAGCCGCGCTGAACGGGAGTTCGAGAGGAGGATCACGATGTCAGGCACGCTGATCGGTTCCCTGGCGCTGGGGGATGGCCGGCGGTTCGAGGTGGCTCTGGCGGACCTCCTGGCCGAGTCGACCGACTGCATCGTCAACGCCGCCAACGGCCGACTCGCTCACGGCGGCGGGGTGGCCGCCGCGATCGCCGATGCCGCCGGTCCGGAGCTCGTGGACGAGGGCGACCGGATCGTCGAGGAGCGCGGCCGGATCGACACCGGCGGCGCCGTCATGACCTGCGCGGGACGGCTCCCTTTCAAGGCGGTGATCCACGCCGTGGGTCCCCGGCTCGGCGAGGGCGACGAGGAGTCCAAGCTCGCCAGAGCCCTGGCCAGCTCGTTCTCGATCGCGGCCCGGCAGCGGTTCGAGTCGATCTCGTTCCCGGCGGTGAGCTCCGGGATCTTCGCTGTGCCGCCCGACGTGTGTGTCCGGGCGTACCTGCGCGCTGTGAGAGGGCACTGGAGCTCGACCCCCGGCTCGCCGCTGAAGCTGATCAGGCTCTGCCTGTTCGAGGGCGAGGTGGCCCGGCTCATCGTCACCGAGCTGGCCGAGGGTCGTTGATCGCCGGGGTGGCTCCGGTGTCGACGGAGCGCCTCCACGGGCTCTCCGCGGCGGGTCGAGCAGGGGCGGCGGCCCGGTGCGGGAGTCCGGGTCCAGGGGTGGAGAAAGGCATGGAGCTCGCACCTTCAGGGATGCCCGGCTACCGGATCGTCCAGGAGATCGGCCGCGGCGGCATGGGCGTGGTGTACCTGGCCAGGCAGCTGTCGCTGGATCGGCTGGTGGCGATCAAGGTCATCCTGTCGGCCGACCCGGACGTCGACGGCTCCGGAGAGTACGTGAGCCGGTTCAGGCGGGAGGCCCGCGTTCTCCAGCAGCTCACCCATCCGAACGTGGTCCGGCTCATCGACCACGACCTGGGGGCGCCACAGCCGTACATCGTGTTCGAGTACATCGAGGGCGCTCGATCGCTGCTCTGGTACCTCGACAAGGAGCCGCCGGGGCTCTCCCGGATCATGGACGTCGCCGGCGACATCGCCGCGGGGCTCGCTCACATCCACGAGAACGGCATCCTGCACCGGGACCTCAAGCCCGGCAACATCCTGCTGGACAGGGCCGGCACGGCGAAGATCATCGACCTCGGCCTGGCCCGCCGCCTTCGCGCCGGCGAGACCTGCCTCACCCAGGAGGGCCAGATGGTGGGCACGCTGTGCTACATGCCGCCGGAGCAGCTCCTGGGTGAACCGGTCGATGCCCGGTGCGATATCTACGCGTTCGGTCTGATCCTCTACGAGCTGCTGGTCGGCGGCCACGTGTTCAGCCCCGGAGCCGCCGACCCGGTGACGCCGATGCAGAGGTTCTCCGCCCCGATCCCCGCGCCCTCGAGCCGCAACCCCCGGATCGCTCCGGAGCTCGACCGGCTTCTCGGGCGCTGTCTGGCCAAGGACCCGGCGTCGCGTCCAGCGGACGGCGCCCAGCTCCTGCGGGAGCTGGACCTGCTCCCGGCCGTGGCGGCCTGGCCCGCCAGGGAAGGTCGACCCGCCCGGCCCGCCGTCGCGCCGCCCGATCGTCCGGGACCGGCAGGCGACGGGCGGACCGCGACCGGTCCTGCGGACCTCGGGCCGTCTCCCGCTCCCGGGCCGGCCGGGGTCTCGCCGGCGGTGCGAACGGCGGTGTGGTCGGGCGAGGAGCTGACTCCGAAGAGGCCGCTTGGCGGACCGGTGGCCAGCGGGACCGGCCGTCCCGGAGAGTCGTCGGACCGGCGACGCTGGACCGCGGCGATCGTGGGGCTCGCACTGCTGTCTTTGGGCATGGTGGGTCTCGTGGTCGTGAGACGGTTGACCACGGGTGACGGAGCCGGTCGCGTGCCCGGTCCGGCCGCGGGGACGCCGGGCGGTCCGGCATCGGTCTTCGACTCTGCCCCGACCGGTCTGGCCGAGCTGGGCAGGGAACTGACGCGGCGGCTCCAGTCGTCGGCGCTCCACCTCGGCGGCGAATGGCTCCAATCGTTCGCCCTCCGGCACAAGAGCGCCATCAGGAAGGACCCGGGCTCCGTCGCGGCCCCGCTCGCGGCCCACCTCGAGGGCCTGGCCCTGCCGGCCGTGCTCGACCGTTTCCTGGCCCGCGCCCCGGAGTACTTCCAGGACCGGGCGATCCCGGAGGCCGACCGCTGGTGGCTCAGGTGGTTGCTCTGCGACGTGGAGCTCCTGGAGGAGTTCTGTGCGCGGCACCGGATTCCCTGGCCGCTGGCGCACCGGGTGGCCGGGTGCGCGGGGCCGTGGGACGAGGCCGTCGATCCCTCGACGTTCGACCTCGTCTCGATGAAGACCTGGGGGTGGTCCGTCACCTCTGGCGACGATCGGTACGCGCCGGGCAAGACCCAGGCGTCGACGCTCGCCCTGCCGCCTCCCGCGGTGGGTGACCGGGTGCTGGCCTGGTACTCCACGCTGAACTGGCGGAAGGGACTGCTGCTCGATGTGCGGGTGAACAGGCGGTACAGGGCCCTGCTCCGGCCGAGCATGCCCTCCGGGCCGGTCCCGCCGATCCGCGTCCGGCTGGTGGAGCTCACCGGCTCCTGGGGCGTCACGAGGAACCAGGAGGCGTTGCTGGAAGCCGCCACGGAGGACCCGAGGATCCGCAACTTCGTGGGCGCCTGGATCCCTGCCGGAGCGCTCCTGGCGCGCACGGAGGTCCGGGTCGCCATCGTCGATCTGCCGTTGACCCCGGCGATGATGCAGGACCCGTCGCTCATCGATCGCCTGATCACGTACGTGCCCGCCGGGGCGGCGCGCCGGGCGCGATGACCGTGGGGCCGGGTCAGTAGGTCAGCGTCACCTTGGAGAGCCCCCGGGGGCGGTCCGGGTCCAGCCCCTTGACGCGGGCCAGCGAGAGCGCCAGGAGCTGACACGGCACGATCGCCGGGATCGGGGCCAGCCATTCGGGAACGCCGGCGGGCAGCCTGAGCGGCGTCCGGGCCAGGCCCAGAGCCTCGTCGCTATCGCTGACGACCAGGAGTTCCGCGCCTCGTTCCCCGAGCGGCCGGGCGAAGGCGACCATGTCGGGGAACGCGGCCCCGGTCGGAGCCACCAGCAGGGCCGGAAAGCCCGACTCGATGATCGCGACCGGCCCGTGGAGAAAGTCCGCCGACGCGTGGGGCTCCGCCAGGAGGTAGCAGGTCTCCTTGAGCTTCAGCGCCGCCTCGAAGGCGGTGCCGTAGCAGTAGCCACGGCCGCTGGTGACGAGCCTGTCCAGGTAGCGGAACCGCTCGGCCTGCTGGCCGATCTGGCCGGCCAGACCGACGGTTTCGGCGACCCATCGGGGTACCATCGAGAGCTCTCTCCACCGCCGGTCCGCCTCCTCGGGTCTCGCCAGCGACGCGGAGAGCATGGCCATGGCGAGGAGCTGGGCGGTGTAGGTCTTGGTGGCGGCCACGCTCCGCTCGCTGCCGGCGTTCAGCGGTAGCACGAAGTCGGCGGCCAGGGCCAGCGGCGAGTCCGGTTCGTTGGTGATGGCCAGGGTGGGCGCTCCCTGGCGTCTCGCCTCCTTGACCGGCGCCACGATGTCCGGCGAGGCGCCGGACTGGGAGATCCCCACGGTGAAAGACCGGCTCAGGTCCGGGGGGCTCTCGTAGAGCGTGAACAGCGACGGAGTGGCCAGCGCCACGGACAGGCGGTTGGACGCGCCGAACAGGTACTGGGCGTACCGGGCTGCGTTGTCCGAGGTGCCGCGGGCCGCGATGACCATGAACGCCACGTCGCCCCAGCGCTTCGCGAGGCCCGCCGCGATCTCCCTGATCCGCGGCTCTCCCGCGTTCAGGAGGCGCGCCAGCACCTCCGGCTGCTCCGCGATCTCACGGGAAAGGTGTTCACCCGCCATGGGGACCTCGGTTCCTGGTCACCTGACAGCGCCCCGGTCGTCCGCCGACTCCCGTCCTGATGTCTCGGCCCGTCCACGGTCGATTCGATGACGGCTCCCGGCCATTCTACCATCGAGTCCGGCGAGGCACACCTTCCGGCCTCATCGGCTCGCCGCCGTGGTCCCGACGACGGAGCGAGGGACACTTGAAGTCGCGCTCGGGAGAGAGAA
>JACQZM010000684.1 GCA_016213885.1 Candidatus Rifleibacteriota bacterium
CCCCCTCTGGTGCCGAGCCCTGGCAGAGTCTGCCTTCGGTGTCGGACTTGCTCGACGAGCCCCGCGTGCAGGAGCTCACTGGCCGGCAGTCGCGCGCCGAGGTGCTCGAGGCGATCGACCTGGCACTGGCCGGGTTCCGGTGTGCGCTGCGGCCGGGGGACAGCGCGCCCGACACCGAGCAGGTCCTCCGAGGCGTCACCGACGCGCTCGAACGCCGGCTCCTGGAGCGACTGCGCCCCGTCATCAATGCGACGGGCATCATCTTGCACACCGGGCTCGGCCGCGCCGTCCTGCCGCGCCGGGCAGCCGAGGGGCTGGCGCTGATGGACCGTCCATGCAACATGCAGATGGACCTGGAGACCGGCCTGCGCGGCAAGCGCAGCCATCGCACCGAAGCCCTCCTGACCCGGTTGACCGGCGCCGAGGCTGCCCTGGTCGTTAACAACAACGCGGCGGCCACCCTGCTGGTCCTCTCGGCTCTCTGTCGGGGAAAAGAGGTGCTGGTCTCCCGGGGCCAGTTGATCGAGATTGGAGGTTCCTTTCGCCTGCTCAACTGCGTCCATCAGAGCGGTGCGATCCTCGTCGAGGTCGGCTCGACCAACAAGACGCACCTGGCCGACTACGAATCAGCCTTCACCGAGAACACCGGCGCCATCCTCCGCGTCAACCCGAGCAACTACAAGATGATCGGATTCACCAAGCAGGTGACGACGGCGGAGCTCGTCAGGCTGAAGAAGAAGCGGGACGTGCTCGTCATCGACGATCTGGGCTGTGGGGTGCTGGTCGACCTCGAGAAGGTCGGACTGCCTCACGAACCCATGGTCCAGGAGAGCCTGGCTGCTGGCGCCGACGTCGCCTGTTTCAGTGGCGACAAGCTCATTGGCGGGCCTCAGGCCGGGATCATCGTGGGGCGAGCTGAGCTGATCGGCAGGCTCAAGAAGCATCCCCTGACCAGGATGCTGCGCATCGGGAAGCTGACCGACATGGCGCTCGAGCGCACTCTGGAGCTCTTCCTTCGTCCCGAGACGCTCCTCGAGGACCACCCCACCCTGCGCATGGCTGCGACTCCGGCGCGCGCCGTCAGGCAGCGGGCCTCCAGGTTGAAGCGCCGGCTCGGAGCGGTCGGGGGGCCGGTCGAGGTCCGGGTCGTGAGCACCGAGAGTGCCATGGGGGGCGGGGCTCTGCCCGGGGTGCCCATCCCGTCCTGGGCGCTAGCAGTGCGATCCTCGAGTCTCTCCGCGGACCGGCTGGCCGCGCAACTGCGACTCAACTCGCCCCCCATCATCGGCCGGATCCGCGAGGACGAGGTCATCCTGGACCTGCGAACGGTCCTGCCCGGCGAGGAGATGCAGGTTCTCGAGGCTCTCCGACGAATCGCCGGCACGCCCTCCGGGCCGACCGCATGACTCCTCGCCCGCCGGGATATCTCAGGGCCGACGTCTCACCCGACGTGATCATGATGGCCTGCACGGCCGGTCACGTCGACCACGGCAAGACGCAGCTCGTCAAGCTGCTCACCGGCTGCGAGACGGATCTCCTCGAGGCCGAGAAGGAACGCGGGCTGACCATCGAGCTCGGGTTCGCTCCCTGCTACCTCGGCGACGGACAGGCCGTCGGCATCGTCGACGTGCCAGGTCACGAGAAGTTCGTGAGGACCATGGTCTCGGGGGTGTCGGGCATCGACACGACGATTCTCGTCGTCGCCGCGGATGACGGCGTCATGCCCCAGACCGTCGAGCATCTGCAGATCATGCAGCTCCTCGGCCTGGCTCACGGCATCGTCGCCCTGACGAAGGTCGACCTCGTGTCGGAGCAGACCCGGGCCGAGAGAATCGACCAGATCCGAGCGCTCCTCGGGGGGACCTTCCTCGAGCGAGCACCGATCTGCCCCGTCTCGTCGAAGACCTTCCAGGGCTACGGGGAGTTCTACGAGACCCTGGTCGGACGGGTCCGCTCACTCTCGCGACCGGTCCGGCCCGGAGTCTTCAGGCTGCCGGTCGATCGGGTCTTCTCCGTGAGAGGCTTCGGTACCGTGATCTCCGGGATCCCGGTGGCAGGCACCGTCCAGGTGGGCGACCGGGTCGAGGCCGTCCCCGGAGGGGCCCAGGGCACCGTCCGCAGCATCCAGTGCTTCTTGAGAGACGCGCCACGGGGCCAGAGTGGCCAGTGCCTCGCTCTCAACATCCCGGATTTCGGCAGAGAGTCCCTCCGGCGAGGTCAGGTCGTCGGTCCGCCGGGATACCTGAGGGAGTTCCGCGTCTTCCACGTTCGACTGGAGACGCTGAGCTCGTCTCGGACGCCGCTCCGGAATGCCGATCCGATCATGTTCCACACCGGGACCACCGAGGAGTCGGGCAAGGTCTATCTGCTCGAGGCCGGCACCCTCGAGCCGGGCCAGAGCCAGCTCGCCACCGTGGTCATGGAGGGCCCCGTGGTGGCGGCCGCGATGGATCGATTCATCCTCCGCCGTCCGTCGCCGGCCGCTACCATTGGAGGCGGCGAGATCCTGGCCGGCTGCGAGGGGCAACGCCGGCCCCGGCGAGCGGCGGCCCTTTCGCAACTGCGCGCCCACGAGAGCTTCTTCGAGGGGAGGCGCCTTGCCGGCGAGACGGGTGTTGCCTGGAGAATCGAGCACTTCCTGAAGCTGGAGCGACCGACCGGGGCCCCGGCGGAGGAGATATCACGGGCCCTGCTGCTCGGGCTGGACCAGGTCGAGCTCCATCTGGCACAGATGGCTCGAGACGGGACTGTCCTGACGATGGCGTCCCATCAGGTCCATGTCGAGGCGTATCGAGAGTGCCTGGCGGCCATCGAGGCACGGGTCCGGCGGGCGGCCGCCGAAGGGGGTCAACTCGTTCTCTCGCTCAGCGAGCTGCGCCGGGATTGCCCCTGGCCAGCGGAGCTCTGGAACCGCATCCAGCGTGATCTCGAGGCGAGCGGCCTCGTCAGCATCCAGGGGCACGAGGTCACCCTCGTCTCGGGGCTCGCCAGCCTCTCGCAGACCGAGCGCAGGGTTCTGGAGGAGCTGCTCCGGGTCTATCGCGAAACCGGCTACCAGTCGCCGCGTCCGGACGAGCTACCCGACCGGCTCGGAGCCCCGTCCAGCCAGATCGAGCGGCTGCTCGAGGCGCTTTGCACGCAAGGTCGACTGGTCCGGCTCGGAAAGAACGTCATCCTGAGTCTCGAGCACTGCCGCGCCGCTCAGGACCTGGTTGTGAGGCTCATCACGGAGAAGGGGAAGCTCGACTCGGCCGATTTCAAGCACGACCTCGGCTCGACCCGCAAGTACAGTCTCGCCATCCTGGACTATCTCGATTCGCGGCAAGTCACGATCCGACACGGAAACGAACGGCGGCTGAGCTCGGACTACGCGAAGCGCCTGCTATGACTCTCGACGCTCCTCGACCTGGCCCCGTATTGAGGCAGCTCCTCGCTCATCAGAAGCTCCTGGCGACCCTTTGCCTGTTCGTGGCGCTGGGCTTCCTGCTGGCCGGCAGCCTCCGCGTCCACAAGGTCTACGAGCCGGGCCACGAAGCGTTCGGGCTCGTGACTGTCCACTCCGTGAGTGACTTCCAGTTGGTGGTCGATGCCACCTGCGGAGGAGTCCGCAAGCAAGGAGACCGCCTGTACTCGACGTACGATCGTTCCGAGACTCGTGGAAGGCGCTCCTGCCCCACCTGAATCTAGGCCCCCCGCGATCATGGAGATCGCACCCGCGCTGTCGTGAGGTCACTGGATTCATGGGTCGAAGGTTGCACAGAAGACGTCTTGCACAAATCCTGTCGCTCGGGCTGCTGCACAGCTCCTGGGGGCCGGAGCTCAAGTGGTTTTGTAACCCGGTGCTCAGTTGCCACTCCTGTGCGCTCTCCTGGTTCGCCTGCCCGATCGGGGTCTTCACTCAGTACTCCGGCTGCCACGTGTTTCCGACCTTTGCCGTCGGCACGATCTTGCTGCTCGGAGTGCTGGTGGGCCGCCTCCTCTGCGGGTGGGCCTGTCCCTTCGGACTCGTCCAGGACCTGCTCTACAGGTTGCCGACCCCGAAGATTACCCTGCCGGCCTGGACCAGCCACGTGAAGTACCTCGTCCTGCTGGGGCCGGTGATCCTGTTGCCGTTCTGGCTGGGAGAGTCTACCTGGTTCTCGTTCTGCCGGATCTGCCCTGCGTCGGCGCTGCAGGTGACCCTTCCAAACCTGATCTCGGCAGGCGGGGGCACGGTCGGAATCGGCACGGCCGTGAAGCTGGGGGCCCTGGCCGCGGTGCTCGTGCTGGCCGTGCTGTCAACGAGGAGCTTCTGCAAGGTCCTGTGCCCGATCGGCGCCATGCTCGCACCCCTGAACCTCGTCTGCTTCTGGGCGGTGCAGGCGCCGACAGCGGACTGCACTGCCTGCGGGTCCTGCGATCGCGTTTGCCCCGAGCAGGGGTCCCCGGCGTCGCGTCACGCCGCGGCCGTGGCCGCCAACCGCAGCCTCGACTGCATCGCCTGCCATGATTGTGTGGAGGCGTGCCCCTCCGGCCGGGACCGAGGCCGCGGAGGGCCTCGATGATGGAGCCGGGCAAGATCCCGGCAAAGTCCCCGGAAAGGACTTCGGCAACCCGGTTTCGTCACCTCCGCGCAAGCGGGGGTCCAGGATCGATGAAACCCTGGATTCCCGCTTGCGCGGGAATGACGACTTCGCCGATGCCCTGTGGAGCCGGGTCCCACCGTTGCGGCGCGCCGTCGGGACTGGTAGACTCGGGCTCATGCTGCCCAGCTTCCAGGAGGGTCAGCTCTGGGCACGGGGTGCCGGTCGACCTGCGCTGGCCGCTTTTCTGGCGCTCGTCTTCTGCTCGATTGCCGCGGGACAGCCGGCTTCACGGACGTTCGTCCTTTCGCACCGGCCGGACGGGTTCTCCTTGGCGCGATGCATGCCGACCAGCGGCAAGGAAGTCGTCTTCCGGAAGGAGCCGCCCTTCGCCGGCCAGGATGTCGTTCGGAGGGCGCTGGAAACTGGCCCGGACCGGACCGGCTACGTCGGGTTCGCGTGGGACGTCTTGGGGCAGAAGCTCTACCTGGACCTCAACCGCAACTTGGATCTCACCGACGATCCGAAGGGCGTCCTTCGCAACAAGTCAGGCTCTCCCGTTTTCCAGAAGTTCCCGAGCGTCCCGATTGAATCGACCAAAGACGAGGTCCCGGTCACCCACCGAGTCGATCTGGAGCTGGGCAGGTTCACGACTGAGCTTTACTGTACGATGACCATCCGTTCCGGGTGGCGTGGCGAGATCGAGCTGGCCGGCGAGCGGTGGCAGTTGGGTATCGTGGACGACCTCGACCGCCGCTCGAGCAGATCCGACCGGCTCATCCTGACGCCGCCGGAGGCCGCGAAACAGACCTCGCCGGAGGCCGCCAGGATGCACCGCAAGCGCCGGCTGGAGTTGCCGCTCCTCGACAGCTTGCACCTGAACGGGTATGGCTATGACGTGCGGCTCGCCTTTCGATCCGGTCCGGAAGGGTCCTCGGTCGCCGCGACCTTCACGGAGACCCGGCCGGCTCTCGGTAGGCTCGAGGTCACCGGACAGTCCATCGGGCGAATCGTCCTCCAGAGGACAGAACCGATCAGGAGCGGCGCGGTCATCATCGATTCGCCCAAGCGGTTCAGCCCGGTGCCCCTCGGCTTTTACGACTATAGCTCGGTCGATCTGGAGGGCGGAGAGACAACCGGCTGGTTCGTGGCTAGAACAGGCCCCATCACCATCCTCGCGGACGCGCCAAGGGTCTTTGGGCACGGCGCTCCGCTGCAAAACCTCGTGACGGTCGAGCGCGAAGGCAGCACGCTCGCGCTGAGCTACAAACTGCAGGGGGTCGGTGGCGAGACCTACCAGCTCGAGGCTGGCCCCGGGGAGGATTCCAGGCCCGGCCTCACGATCCGCCACGAGGGGCGGCAGCTCGTCTCCGACCACTTCGAGTACGGCTGAGGCGGGACCTGCTCGTACTCATGGCGAGTACCCCTGACCACGTTCGGCACACTCGAGATCGTCGCGCAACGCGACCTCGGCCATCTCGGGCCGAGGGCGAGTCTTCCTGTTGCCTTCGATTGGCCCCTGTGGTGGGTCCTGCTCCGCTGTGTTCCGTGGCTGCTGCCGGGGGTCCTTCTGGGCCTCCGGGCCAACCGCGACCGGCGGGCCGTCCAGGTGCTCGTGCCGATGGCCATGTGGCTGGGCGTCGTCGCGCTGATCGCTTTTGTCCTGCAGAGCTTTGTGGGCCAGGCGAGGGCGGTCCTTGCGCAACTCGTCTCACCGGTTGCACCGCTGGTCCTGTCCGTCACGGTCCTCTGGCTGCTGTTGCACCGATGCGAGCGGCCGCGCCGCCTGCAGTCCTTCGGAGCGAGCCTGGGAATCCTGGTTCTCGTGGGCGCCGTGTACGGCCTCTGCGAGAACCTGGCATCCATGTCCGCGCGCTCTCTGGTGGGCCTGGTCGGCTTCGGCCTTCTGCACGCGATCGCCTCGCTCGGGATCGTCTTGGCTCTCACCTGGACCAGCGTCATCTGCCGCGAACGGTTCAGCCCGTTGCGCTTCTCGGGGTGGCTGCTCGCAACGCTCTGGCTGATACCGGCCGGGGCCTGCCTGCTGCTGGGTCTCGTGGGAACCAGGGTCATGCCAGGCGCGGCAGCGGGCCCTGGCTGGAAGCTCGCGTCCGTTCTCGGGGTCGCG
Organism: Candidatus Rifleibacteriota bacterium; assembly: GCA_016213885.1. Taxonomy (GTDB): domain Bacteria; phylum Muiribacteriota; class UBA6191; order JACPRK01; family JACQZM01; genus JACQZM01. Next base: position 6,691 of record JACQZM010000684.1, read on the forward strand.
CTGGCCGGTGGCTTCAGTGTCGGCCTGCCTCTCTTTTTCCTCCTCCAGTCGTTCATGGTGCTCACCTACAGCAACAGCCTGTACCGGCGTCGGTTCTGTCGCGCCTTCCACCTTCCAGATCCGGAAAGGTCTGAAGCCCTCGAGCAGTCCCCCCAGCAGCCCGTCCCTTCGGGCCTGCCGGGGGCATCATCCCCCGAGGTTGGCCCCGCGCCCGCCCCGGATGCGGCCTCACGGCCGTGAGGGCGGCCACCGTCCCCACCGCGGCTCGGTGACGAAGCCGGTCGCCCCAGCTACGGGCTAGCGGCGCTTCGGCCATGGCGACTATAGTGGGACCGCCCAACCCCTGGCGCAGAACCCCCGACGGCAAAGGAGGCCGAGGTGGCATCGCACGACGAGTCGGTCAGCGGTCCGATGCGGATCCTGATGGTGGCTTCCGAGGCCGTCCCCTATGCGAAGGTCGGCGGATTGGCCGACGTGGCCGGAGTGCTGCCAGCGCACCTCGCCGCGATGGGGCACGAGGTCCGGCTCGTGCTTCCCCTGTACGCCAGCATCGCTCGGCAGCGGTTCCAGCTCTCACCGGTGCTCGAGGTCATGGGAGTCCCGATGGGAACCGGCACGATCTGGTGCCGGGTGCTCGGATGCCGGGCGCCGGAGGGCTTCGACGTCTTCTTCATCGAGCACCACGAGCTGTTCGGGCGGGCCGGCATCTACGACGAGGGTGGCCAGGGGTATCGCGACAACGGCCGGCGGTTCGTCTTCTTCGCCAGGGCGGCGCTGCAGCTCTGCATCGACAGTGGGTTCACTCCGTCTGTCGCCCACTGTCATGACTGGATGACCGCCATCCTGCCCGCCTATCTCAAGTACCACATGGCTGACGACCCCCGCCTGGGCTTCACCGGGTCAGTCCTGACGATCCACAACGTCGGACGGGCCTACCAGGGCTTGGTGCACTCCGAGGTGTTCCGGTTCTCGGGCCTTCCCAGGATCGCCTACAACTCCTCGCAGTTCGAGGACGGCGGCTGGGTGAACCTGCTCAAGGGGGGTATCTCGCAGGCCGATCTGCTCAACGCGGTCAGCCCGACGTTCGCCCGGGAGATCTTGGGGCCGATCGGGTCGGGTGGACTGGACCCGTACCTCAGGATGCGCCAGGGAGACCTCCACGGCATCCTGAACGGAGTGGACTATCGGCAATGGAACCTGGAGAGCGACTCGCTCATCCCAGCCAACTACTCGGCTGAACACCTCGACGGGAAGGCCACGTGCAAGCGGGTCCTGCAGCAGACGTTCGGCTTGGAGCAAGACCCGGACGTCCCGGTGTTCGGCGTCGTGAGCCGCATGAGCGGCCAGAAGGGGCTCGAGCTGGTCGCGGCGGCCCTGCCGGACCTGGTCGAAAGTGGGGCCCAGTTCGTGCTCGTCGGTTCGGGCGACCGGGACCTGGAGGGTCGTTTTCAGCACCTGACGTGGCGATATCCCGGGCGCGTGGGCGTGTTCATCGGGTTTGACAACGCCAGGGCCCACCTGGTCGAGGCCGGCGCGGACCTCTACCTGATGCCGTCGTTGTGGGAGCCCTGCGGTCTCAACCAGCTCTACTCTCTGAGGTACGGCACGCTGCCGGTCGTGCGCGCCACGGGCGGTCTCGACGACACCGTGGAGAACTACGACCCCGAGACCGGAGCGGGAACGGGGTTCAAGTTTGCCCGGCCCTCTGCCCGAGCGCTCCGGGACGCGGCCCTCTGGGCGATGGACGTCTACGGGAACCGCCGCCGGCACTTCCGCGCGATGCAGCAACAGGCGATGCGGCAGCGGTTCGAGTGGTGGGAGGCCGCACGGGCCTACGAACAACTCTATCGGTGGGCCATCGGCAAGCGCCGTCACTGGAGATGACTGCATGAGAGCCTTTCCCTTCGATCACCTGCCACGCCTCAGGGCGAGACGCTGGCTGCCGCAAGACCTGACAGCCGACTCGTGGGAGAAAGTGGCGCCCTTCTTCGACGATCTCGAGGGTCGGGAGGTGGACACCCCGGAGACTCTGGAAAAGTGGCTCCTGGACAGCAACGAGCTGGCAATGGCACTCACCCAGGAAGGAACGGGGCGCCACGTGCGCACGACCCTGGACACCGAGGACCCGGAGATCGCCACAGCCTGGCGGCACTTCGCCGAGGAGGTGTCCCCGAAGACCTCGCCGCGCTGGCACGCCCTGGAACGGAAGTACCTCGCCAGTCCGGCGCGCAAGGAACTGGACCGAAATCGTTGGCGGGTCTACGACCGCGACGCCGAGTCCGGCCACGCGCTCTTTCGGGAGGAGAACATCCCTCTGGGGGTGGAGCTCTCGCGATTGGACCAGGAGTACAACCGGCTCCGGGGGGCCATGACGGCAAGCCTGGACGGACGGGAGCACACGGCCATCCAGCTCGGGCAGCTCCAGGAATCCCCGGACCGTGGCCTCCGCGAGCGCGCCTGGCGCGCCCTGTGGAACCTCTACCTCGAGAGCGAGGAGAGATTCGAGGGCATCTACCAGCGGATGCTGGAGCTGAGGACCCAGATCGCGAGGAACGCGGGCTTCGACGAGTATCGCGCCTATGCCTGGAAGAGCAAGGGTCGCTACGACTACACCCCCCAGGACTGCCTGGCCTTTCACGAAGCCATCGAAGAGACCGTGGTGCCGCTGCTACGCAAGCTGACAGCGGTGCGGCGAGAGCGGTTGGGGTTGGAGGTCGTCCGGCCCTGGGACGTACGTGTCGATCTCTCGGGCAAGCCGGCCCTGGCAGCGGTCACGGGCACCCGGGAGCTTTGCCGGGCCATGACCGACATCCTGAGCTCCGTGGACCCCGAGCTGGGCTCGCTCTTCGCCGCCGAGGTGGTGGGTCGCGGGATGATCGACCTGGAGAGCCGGCGGGGCAAGGCGCCGGGAGGGTACCAGACGGTCTTCCCCGAGAGCGGCCTACCGTTCATCTTCAACAACGGGGCCGGGACCGACGACGATCTCACCATCCTGGCCCACGAGGCAGGGCACGCCTTCAACAGCCTGCTGTCCCGGGACGAACCGCTGCTGGCCTACCGGCGGGCGCCTCTGGAGTTCGCCGAGGTCGCCTCGAGCGCCATGGAGTTCTTCACGTACGAGCACATGGACCGCCTGCACCAGGACCCGGCCGACCTGGCGCGCAGCCGCTGGTTCCGCCTGTGGCGCGTGCTGGA
>JACQZM010000122.1 GCA_016213885.1 Candidatus Rifleibacteriota bacterium
GATCCGCGCCGCCGCGGGGGCCGCGAGGGCAAGGACGACGAGGGCGAAGATGACGCATTTGAGGACTGGTCTGATCATGTGGGAAGTCCGGTTTTTTGATCTCCGAGTGTTGCGCTTTCAGTCAGCCCGGTTGCCTGCCGGACGCGCCGCACCAGCCCGCGGAAACCGCAGCACGGACGCGACCCGGTTGCGCTGTAGCGGCGTTTTCGGGCCCCACCGGTCGCCCGGACGGGCGCCCATTTCGCCAGGGCCAGAGTGTACGTGAACACGAGCCAGGCCGAGGGATTCCCCAACACCTTCCTCCAGGCCCTGGCCGTGGGGACGCCGGTGGTCAGCCTGATCTCCGACCCCGACCGGATGCTGGAGACCCACGCGACGGGCCGGTGCGCCGGCGGCGATCGGGAGCGGCTGGCAGCGGACGTGGGACAGCTCCTCCAGGACGATCGACTCTGGGAGAGCTGCTCCGGTAACGGACCTTCTTACGTCCGGAGCCACCACGATCCGGGACGGGCTCTGGAGATCCTGAAGGAGGCGCTGCTCGAGCTGGCCGGCCAGGAGATCCGGCGGTGAGTCCGGGGACCCGCCGCTCTCTCTTGTCACCACCGGGACCTGTGGTGGATCTTCCCGGTCAGGGGTGCCAAGCTCGTGTCCCGGCGACTCGTCGGTCCAGGGTCCCGTCGCCCCGACAGCCCGGAAACGATCCGCGAGCGCCGGCATCGCTCGAAATACCGGAAACCTCGAAAGAGGGAGGTAGCGACATTGAACACAGAAGGAATCGGTGACCGCTTCCAGAAGGAGTCAGGGTACGGCAAGGATCGGAGTCCAGCGCCCAACCCGAGCAAGGGAAAGCGCCCGGCGCCATACAAGGTCTACGAGGGCGTCCAGGTGGTGACCCTCCCCAGGCCCCAGCCCCCGCCGGGCATGGCCGGCCTCCACGAGGCGCTGAGCGGCCGACGCAGCCTGAGGGAGTACTCCTCGCGGCCGCTGACGCTGGATCAGCTGTCGTACCTCCTGTGGGCCAGCAACGGGATCCAGGGCAGACGCCAGGGAGAGCTGTTCCGGACCGTGCCCTCAGCGGGGGCGCTCTACCCGATCGAGACCTACGTGGTGGTGAACAACGTCGAGCAGCTGGTCCCCGGGGTGTATCACCACGCGGTCCGGGCCCACGCTCTCGAGCAGCTGAAGTCGGGACCCTACGGCGACGCCGTCGTCGACGCGGCGCTCGGCCAGAGGATGTGCGGCACGTCCGCGGTCACCCTGATCTGGACGGCCGTTTTCGATCGCTCCCGTTCGAAGTACGGAGACAGGGCCTACAGGTACATCTACCTCGATGCGGGCCACGTGGCCCAGAACCTGGCGCTGACGTGCTGCAGCCTCGGCCTCGGAAGCTGCCCGATCGGTGCCCTGTACGACGATCAGATGAACAAGATCGTCGATGTGGATGGTGAGGATGAGAGCGTGGTCTACATGAGCACAGTGGGTCATCCCAGGTGACGCGAGGCTCCCGGGCGGCCGGCTCCCGCCGCGCCGCCGCGCCGCGCGTCCGGTTCCGCTTCCTTGAGCGCCCGTGAAGATCCTCTTCGTCATCAAGCACGTCGAGTACATCGACCCCATGGGGGTCATGCTGCTCTCGGCCCTGGCCAGGAGGAAGGGGCACCGGACGCACCTCCACGCGCTCTCCGACGGGGACGTGGGGGATGCGGTCAGGCGAGTGGCTCCGGACGTGGTGGCCTACAGCGCCATGACCGGCGAGCACAAGTACTACCTGGCCGCCAACGAGGTCGTGAAGCGGCACGGTCGGTCGATCTTCACGATCATGGGTGGCCCCCACCCGACGTTCCACCCTGACGTGATCGACGGTTCCGACCTCGACGCCCTGTGCCGTGGCGAGGGGTTCGACGCCTGGCCGGAGCTGCTCGAGGCTCTGGAGAGCGGACGGTCGGTCGACTCGATCCCCAACATCGTCACGCGAGGGAACCAGGGCGACCGGTCCGGTCGACGACTCCGGGACCGCAGGGAAGAGCTCGACGACCTGCCCTTCTACGACCGGGAGCTGGTCTATCGGAACACCAGGCTGGGCTCCTTCGGGCTGCGGTGCTTCATGTCCAGCTACGGGTGCCCGTACGCCTGCGCCTATTGCTTCAACAGGGAGTACAACCACCTCTATGTCGGGAAGGGAAGGCTGTACCGACGGCTCAGCGTGGACCGGGTCTGCGAGGAGCTGGCAGCGTTGAAGCGGGACTGGCCCACGCAGTTCATCAAGTTCTACGACGATGTGTTCACTCTCGACGCGGACCGATGGCTCGAGACGTTCGCCGAGGAGTACCCGAGACGGGTGGGGCTGCCGTTCCACTGCCTCGTGCGGGCCGACAACGTGGCCCGGTCGCCGCGGATCCTCGAGCTTCTGAAACGGGCGGGGCTGGTCTCCATCAGCATGTCCATCGAGTCGGGCAACGCCCACATCCGCGAGAGCGTCCTGAAGAGGAGGATGACGGAGCAAGACCTGTCGACCGCCTTCCGGCGCTGCCAGGAGCTGGGCATCGCGACGTTCTCCAACACGATCCTCGCGGTGCCGGTGGCGCCGGAGGTGATGAGGAAGGAGGGCAAGTCGGCCATCGACTACGACATCGAGTCGGTGGACTTCAACATCCGGTGCGGCGTGGTGTTCGGCGAGTTTCCGCTGCTCACTCCGTACCCGGGCACCCGGATCGACCGGATCGCCCGGTCCGCCGGGACGTTCGACGGCGACTACTCCAGGTTGCACATGAACTACCACAACCTGTCGCCGTTCGACTGCTTCACCCCGCGCGAGAAGAAGCTGCAGAAGAACCTGTCGCTCCTGGGCCTCCTCTGCCTGCTGTTCCCGGGCTCGCGGCTGCAGCGGTTCATCCGGAACCTGGTGGTCAACCACCTGATCCATCTGCCCCGGGGCGACGGAAGGCTTGAAAACTGGCTCATGTCCAGGGTTTACTATGTGTTGTTCTGGGTAGCGAAGGTCTATCTCGTGAAGACCAGGATCTACCCCATGCGGTTCTCGCTCGCCGCGGCGCTCAAGAACCTGGTGATCAGCTTCAGGCTGGAGCTGTTCAAGCGGTCCGACGAGGAGCGGTGACCGTCCAGCGGAGCCGGACCGTCCGAGACAGCTCCGCGACGCGGCCGGGAGGTCGGCCACGGGGGCGAGAGGAGGGGGCCGGTTGGATGCGCGCTCGGGGCGCGATCCGGACCCGGCGAGGCGCCGGATCCTGGGAGAATGGCGATGAACCTGGGTGCCCACGTCCTGGTCGGGGGTGTCGCTTCCGCGGGGCTGTACCCCTGGCTGGGCGCGGAAGGAGCGGCGGTCTTCCTGGGCGCGTCGGTGCTGATCGACGTGGACCACTACTGGCACTGGATCGAGCACAACCGGTTCACCGACTTCGGCCCGAGCCGGATGTTCGACTACCACCACCGGCTGTCCGAGCTCATGTACAGACCCGGGTTCCTGGCCATCTGCCCGTTCCACACGGTGGAGTTCTTCATTCTCGTGCATCTGCTGGCCACGATCCTCGACGCCCCGCTCCTCGACATCGCCCTGTGCGGCTTCCTCTTCCACCTGACCTTCGACCTGATCCACCTGGCATCGCACCGGGTCATCTTCAAGAGGGCGCTCTCGATCGTGGAGTACTGGGTCCGCAGACGGATGCTGATCGCCTCGGGCCAAGACCCGGAGGCGATCGTGGACCTGGCGGTGGAGCAGACCGCCAAGACCGTCCCTCGCCGCGCCGTGGTCGAGGGGCCGGCGCTCACGGACCCGACGATCTGAAGCCCAGGCGCACCTCCAGGAACAGCCGCGCGAGCGTTTCCAGGACCCTGGTCACGTTCCGCGCTCCGAGGGCTGCCGAGCGACCGGCCGACCGCTCCGTGATCGGCACCCCCACCTCGACGTACGAGGCTCCACGGGCGATCAAACGCACCAGGATCTCGGCCTGGTACGCGAACCCGTCAGTGGTCATCCGGACGGTCTTGACCAGGCCGGTCCTGTGGACGACCGTGCCGTTGTAGTATCTGAGGCTCAACCCGAACAGGGTGTTCACCAGCGCCGTGAAGCCGGCGGAGAGGAGCCTCCTGCCGAGCGGGCGGATCTGCGGGTTGACCGTGTACTGGAGGACGATGTCGGCCCGACCCAGCTGATCCAGCAGCAACGCCATGCTCGTGCCGGGGAACTGGTTGTCCCCGGGAACGAGCATCAGGTGGTCGAACCGGGCCAGCTGGACGCCTCGCCTGTACGCCGCGCCGAGCCCCAGATTGCGGGGGTGGTGCACCACCACGAGCCGTGGATCGGTCACTGCCAGCCGGTCCATGATCGAGGGCGTCCGGTCGGAGCTCCCGTCGTCGATCAGGACGATCTCGTACTCCGAGAACCGGTTCCCCGCCACCGATTCGATCTCCTGGACGGTCGCGGCGATGTTCGATTCCTCGTCGAGCGCCGGGACGATGAACGTGAACGAGCGCTCCATCTACGGTCGCATGCGCTTCAGCTGACGGACGTTGTAGTAGACCGGGTCGTCCATCGCGTCGGGCACCAGCCCCGAGTCGAAGGCGCGCTTCAGGTCGGCGACGGCGTCCTCGATGGAGCGTCGCGGAACGAACCCCAGCTCGCGGCGGATCCGCTCCGACGAGATGTGGTACGAGCGGTGATCGTCGGTGGCCGTGGTCACGACCCTCACCCGCTCCGGGTCCACGGTCTGCTTCACGATCCGGGCCAGCTCGGCCACGGTGTGGTTCTGGTAGCCGGCGTTGAAGACCTTCCCGGCTATCCGGGACCTCGACTCCTCCAGCACATTCAGGTACAGATCGGTCATGTCCTCGATGTGGAGGTTGGGGCGCTTCTGGTCTCCGCCGAAGACCGTGATGACGCCGCGGTTGACGGCGTGGTTCGTCAGGATGTTCACGGTCAGATCGAGCCTGAGCCGCGGCGAGTAGCCGCAGACCGTGGCCGGTCTCAGGATCAGGGTCGTGAACTCGTCCGACTGGTACTCCAGGAGGATCTCCTCGCAGAGCGCCTTGTACCTGGAGTAGTCCGTGAGCGGACGGGGGGCGAACTCCTCGGTCACGTCGGTCTCGTCTCTCACGCCGTACACGCTGGACGACGAGGCGAAGACGAACCGATCGACGCCGCTCTGACGGGACGCCTCCACCAGCGGCCTGAACGAGTCGTGGTTGATCGACCGGCCCAGCTCCGGGTCCAGCTCGAAGCTGGGGTCGTTGGAGATGCAGGCCAGATGGATCACCGAATCGCACCCGGCCAGCGCCGCGACGACCGCCTGGCGGTCCCGGATATCCGCCTTGACCAGCGTCAGCCCCGACCGGTCCGGGATCCGCTCGAGGCTGTTTCCGAAGAGGCACAGATCGATCACGGACACGCGGTGGCCCCTGGCCAGCAGCTTGGGGACCAGCACGCTCCCCACGTAGCCGGCGCCGCCGGTGACCAGCACGTGCCTCGCGTCAACGCTCGTCGATCCGGTGACCATGTCGATCGGGAAAGGGTCGGACGACCCCGGGAACCGGTCGAGGGCCAGCTCGCCGTCCGGGGTCGGCGGTGTTCGTGGCCGCGACGTCGAACATAGCTGGTCGTGGCCGATCCAGTCAACGGCGGCCGCCGGTGGTACAATGGGGCACCTGACCGTGGGGCGAGCGCCCGGCGCGGCCGGTACGTCAGAGAGGCCAGCACCCGTGTCCAGCGAACCACCGGTCCGTGTCGAGCACCTGTGCAAGGAGTTCGGGCCGGTCAAGGCGCTCTCCGACATCTCGTTCGAGGCTGCTGGCGGCGAGATCCTCGGCCTCCTCGGTCCCAACGGCGCCGGGAAGACGACGCTGCTCCACATCCTCCTGGGCCTCACGACCCCCACCTCCGGTTCGGCACAGATCATGGGCCTCGATCTGGCCACGCAGCGTGAGGAGATCCTGACGCGGGTCAACTTCTCGTCGGCGTACACGGCGCTGCCGCACAACCTGACGGTGCGCGAGAACCTCACGGTGTTCGCCTACCTCTACGAAGCCCGGGAGCCGCGGCGGAAGGTGCAGCAGCTCCTGGAGGCGTTCGAGATCGCGGACCTGGCGGATCGCCTCACGGGACGCCTGTCCTCGGGCCAGCTGACCCGGGTCAACCTGTGCAAGTCGCTGATCAACGACCCGCTGGTGCTGCTGCTGGACGAGCCGACCGCCAGCCTTGATCCCGATGTGGCCGACAAGGTGCGGCGGCTGCTGACGAAGATCCGCGCCGATCGAGGGCTGACCGTACTCTACACGAGCCACAACATGCGGGAGGTCGAGGAGGTCTGCGACAGGGTGCTGTTCATCCACCGCGGCAAGGTCCACGCCGAGGGGACGCCCGGTGCGCTGCTCGACCGCTTCCAGAGCGACTGCCTGGAGGATGTGTTCCTGGCGCTGACCCGGGACGGGTCACTGTACGAGGATGGCTCCCGGTGAGGGCCGCGGTGATCCACGGGCTGTCTGCCCAGGCTCATGGAGATCGTGTTCTGGCCTGTCATGGACCTCATCGTCTGGGGCTCCGTCAGCGTCTGGATGCAGAAGACCGGTGGCCAGATCCCCAGGGCCGTGGACGTCCTTCTGGGGGCGCTGGTCCTCTGGACCATCCTGTACCGGGCGCAGCTGGGCGTGACGGTGGCGTTCCTGGAGGACATGTGGTCGCGGAACTTCGTGAACGTCTTCGTGTCGCCGGTGCGGCTTTCGGAGCTTCTGGTCGCCACGGGCATCCTCAGCGCCACCAAGGCGCTGCTCACGGGACTCGTCCTGGTGCCGCTGGCCTGGGGGCTCTACGGCTGCGACGTGCTGTCCCAGGGGGTGACCGGTTCGCTGGCGTTGTTGATCCTGCTTGGGCTCGGCTGGGCGCTGGGGATCGTGACCACCGGGTTGATCCTGCGGTACGGCCACGCCGCGGAGGCGCTGGCCTGGGGCATCCCGTTCCTGATCCAGCCGATCTCCGCGGTCTTCTACCCGGTCTGGGTGCTGCCGGCCTTGTTGCCGCCGCTGGCGCTGGCGCTGCCGTCGACTCATGCCT
>JACQZM010000123.1:0-11920 GCA_016213885.1 Candidatus Rifleibacteriota bacterium
TCGCCCAGTAGACGTGGGAGTGACGCTCGTACTCGTGGAACTCCGTGACGTTCCGGTCCGGGTTGTTGAAGAACTGCACGCGGAAGCCCATGGCGAACCAGAGCCGCTCGAACGTCGTGCCGGGAAGCGGAAACGCCCACTTGGATCCGAAGCCGAAGAAGAACTTGTCGTGCAGAGAGAACGAGGGGTTCGTTCCGTTGAGCGGATCGTTGTACTGGAAGTCCTTGTTCCAGAACTCGACGTCGGCGTTCACCTCGATGTTGTGGGTGGCGCCGTAGTTGAGCGTCCAGTACCGGCTGTCCCCGTTGACCGACTTGTACGGCAGCGACCAGTACCGGTCGGTGGCCTGGAGGTGCTCGGTCTGGGCCGAGACCACGTACTTCTTCTTCGGCTGCGTGTAGGCCACGGGCATGTCGATGAGCCCGGTGGCCCCGCAGAGCGCCGGCAGGAAGTGACGATAGGGCTGCCGCCGGTCCGGGTCCTTCTGCCTGGACTCGGCCACCCTCTCGGCCGTCCCGTGCATCCTGAGGTCCGTGAGCTTCTCGACCACGTCCTTCTGGGTGTGGAAGCCGGAGATGGCTCGCGGGATCTCCTTCTCCCTGTCCTTGAGCATCTCGTAGTTCAGCGCCCGGATGCTCGAGTTGAGATCCAGCGCCGACATCTTCGAGCCGTCCTGGGCGGCCAGCGGCCCGGCCAACACCACGAGCAGCGTCGCCCACACGGCTGCGTTCCGGCGAACAAGGTCGTGCACGGATCGGTGTCTTTCGAGATCTCCACGAGGACCCAAGAGTTGCGATCGCCCGCGAAGATGGAATGACAGGGGCGACGAGTCCCGGGGGATCCCCCATGAATATCGAAGAGATGGCGCACAAACCTTACCGGGAAGGAGCTCTTTCGAGCGCACCGCAGCAGTGAAACCAGCTGCTTTCTTCCGGATCGATGGCCTAGAACCAATACCCAGGAAACACCGGGAAAGACCGCGAGATTGCGGGGACCAGGGAGCGAAGCGACCGGTCGAGGCCGGCTCCGCTGGCCTCGAGGTGGGGGTGTGGGGCGCAGCCCCACGTCCAATGATAGCCTTGCCGGCAGCCACCCTCTCGCTAATTCAGGGGCAACTCGGACCTGTTTTCGGGGCGCTGGTCGCCCGGGATAGCCCCGGGTGGAAGCGCCCTCCGTGTGTCCGCTCTCGCGGTCATGGTCGTGGCCTGCCCTTTGCAATGCCCGTGCCACCAGGAGGACAGACGGCGCGATCTCGGGTCGATGCTGCTCAGGACGAGCTTTCGGGGCGATCCCGGGGGTCCGGGCACGGGCAGGCGCGGAGTGCCACATTGGCCTCATCCGGGCCGTTTCGAACCTGTCGTCGGGTCGTTACGACACGCCCGCGCGCCGGGTGGCACACCGTCGGCAGGTCTGACCGCATGATCGCCTGGGTGACCGACGACCCGCTCGTTCATGCAGTCGACCCCGCTCCTCCTCGGCTCTGGAACGAGAAAAAAAGGGTTTTGCACGATTGACCAAATCATGTTTGCCTTGCTAAAATATACGGCTCTTCGGTGCGTGTTCTCGGGCGGTCTTCACGAGTTCGAGCAGGTCCGGAAGACCACCCGTTGTAGAGTAGAAGGGAAAAGCGGAGTACCCCCAAGGAGGTCACTTCATGCACCATCAGGTTCGCCTGGCCACCCTGCTGCTGGTCGTCGTTCTGCTTCTTGGCGCCGGCGGCACGGCCCGAGCCGAGACTCTCCCCACCTCGCCGTCGTGGATCGACGGGACCCACATCCTGGCCGAAGCGTATCGCGACGCCATCGCCAAGTTGCCGGAGATGCCCGGCGCTCGACAGCCGTCTCGCCGCGCCCGCAGGGGCGTCCAGATCGGCGAGCCAGAGACGTTCTGGGCGATGAACGTGGCCAGCAATCAGCCGTACCAGCTGAAGGCGATCCTCAGGAAGATCGGCAAGAGCTGCTACGTCTACGTCGAGGACGGCCACACCGTCGCCGACGAAGTGCTGGAGGGTCTGATCAAGCAGTACGACCAGGTGATCTACCCGACCGACCGGAAGTGGTTCGGGTCGGAGCCGACCCCGGGCATCGATGGGGACCCCCGCATCACCCTGCTGTTCCTGGACATCCAGGACGGGTGGACGCCCGGCAAGGGCTACGTGGCAGGCTACTTCTTTCCGCTGGATTGCATCTCGGCGAGCCTGTTCCCGCAGTCGAACGAGCGGGAGATGTTCTATCTCGACGTGAAGCCCGGCGACCCGAGGCGCAAGGACTTCATGGGCGTGGTGGCTCATGAGTTCCAGCACATGATCCACTACAACAACGACAGGAAGGAGACCCGCTGGCTCAACGAAGCGATGTCCCAGCTGGCCTTCTATGTGTGCGGCTACGGCCACGCTCCCCAGATCTTCTCGTACGTGCACGGCACCGACGTGAACCTGGAGGACTTCCAGAACTCCCTGGAGAGCTACGGCGCGGTCTACCTGTTCGGCTACTACGTGTACCTCCACTATGCCGGAGAGACCCTCGACGCGAAGGAGAAGTTCTTCAAGACCCTCGTGGCGAACCAGAAGACCGGGCTCGACGGCGTCCAGGACGCGCTGGCCAAGATCGGCGTGACCAAGAACATCAAGGAGATCTTCGCGGACTGGGCGACGGCCAACGCGGCCTGCGACGCCACGATCTCCGGCGGGCGCTTCGGGTACGGCGCGGAGCTGAGCTTCGGGGTCAACAACCCGGATCAGACCTGCGACCTCGCCACGGTGACCCCGGACGTCGTGAAGAAGGAGCTCAATCCGTGGGCAGCCGACTACATCGTGTATGCCACGGACACGACCTGGACGCCCCGGCGACCGACCATGCTGGACAAGATCCAGATCGCCGGAGCCAAGGCCGGCAAGGTCGTCTGGAACGTGAACGATCGGCAACTGCCGCCGGCCAAGCTGATCCCCGAAGGCAGCACCGTGAACGAGACCGAGCGGACCGTCACGACGCCGCTGAAGGCGGACGAGAACGGCAAGCCGGTCGCCCTGATCGGCCCGTTCCTCAGGCTCGGCGTCGAGATCCGGACCCTGAACTTCCGGTTCTCCTACGAGGACGGGTCGGAGACGCTCGTGAAGTCGATCCCGATCTCGACCCTCCCGTCGCTGGTCCTGACCGGCGCCGAGAAGGCCAGGAAGGCGGCCAGCGACAAGCTCGTCTTCACCTTCGAGGGCGAGAAGGACAAGCCGGTGGTCGTGCGAGCGATCGTGAAGCGCCTGAACGGCACCACCGCGGTCTTCGACGTGACGCTGGACCCGAAGAACAAGGGCCAGTGGACGCTGGACAGCGTGGGAGACGATCTCGACAGCCTCACCGTGGCCGTCATCGGCTTCCAGTTCAAGAAGAAGATGGCGTACAGCTACTCCCTGGTCAAGTCGACCGCCCGGGAAGAAATCAGGGAGAAGCAGTTCGACTCGCTGCAGCGCGGCTCTGCCATGGGTGGGCCGCTCGGCAAGCTGGGGTCGCTGGGGATCACCTCCCACGCGTCGCCGGCCATCGCCCAGGCTGCGGTGAAGCGCAGCGACGACGAGGACACGAGCCACGACAACCTGAGCTACGTGTTCTCCAAGAACCAGGAACTGCTCCACAGCCTGACTCACCTGATGATCGACCCGGCGTTCCTCGAAGGGCAGCTGTTCAAGCTCTGGAAGCTGCTGGAGCTGATCCGGAACTTCCCGCACCTGCCGCTGCCCGACGGTCTGGCCTTCGTGGACTTCGATTGCACCAAGGCCCAGAACCTGATCATCGGTTGGGCCAAGGAGTTCGACGTGCCGGTGATCGGCCTGCCCGAGACACAGGCTCCGCCGCTCTCCGGCCACGACCCGATCGCCGTCAAGGAGACGGCCAAGCGACTGAAGCTGGCCCACTCCATCGTGGAGTTCTCGTACAACAGCGGGCTCACGCTGGCGCAGGACTTCAGCATGACGCTGTACTACTTCGGGCGCTTCATCTTCTGCTCGAAGACGACTTTGGACACGGTGGCCAAGCACTTCAGCCACATACCGGTCATCGGAACGCTGGCGAGCAAGCTGACGAAGCTCATCATCGGCAAGCTGATCAGGGCCGGCGACAACGTGATCTGGTTCATCGCGGCGAAGATCCGCCCGCCGTACAGCACCATCGTCCCGATCGCCTACAGCGTGATCACGTGGGCGGTGGCCCGCACCATGGACATCCCGCTCGATCCCGGAGAAACCCAGGGGTTCGCCAAGGAGTACCTGGTCGGCACGTTCGGCAAGTACGTGCTCGCCTCGGTGCCCAAGGTCGGCTACGTGTCCCGCGGCCAGGCGGCCGTGGACCTGGCCGCCGACATGGCGGGCAAGCTCGTGGCCAACGGCTCCCTCAAGGACGCCGTGAAGAAGGTCTGGGACGACGGCGACCTCAACACGGCCAACTCGATCAGGGAGCAGATCGCCATCCAGGTCGTCGAGCGTCACAACAAGGCGCTGAACGACCAGCACATCGCCTGGATCACCGGCAAGCTCTCCGAGGTGGCGAACCTGGTCAGCGTCATCGACCCGACGAGCATCTCCCGCATCGTGGCGATCGTCCTCCAGGTCGGCACCGCGGGCGTCTTCGCCCACGCCGGCTGGGTGACCGCGAGCTACTTCTTCGCTCTGCCGCGCGGCGAGGCGCTGCGGGGCGTGAAGATCTCGTTCGACCCCGCCGTGGATACGGCCGGAGAGCCGGCGGCGACGCTGGCCTCGGGCCGGCTGGATCGGGCGTTCGTTTCCCTGCTCTCCAAGGAGCTGGACGACACGTTCGCCGAGTACGTCACGGAGGCCGAGAAGGTGGCCGCGGATCCTCAGACCCCCGGCGGGATCGACCGGGTGTTCGGGCTCGACGGCAAGCTGGACCGGCTGACCACCAAGGCCCAGGGTCTGATCTTCGGCGTGGAGCCCGGCAAGGGCCCCAACGAGGCCCAGACCGCCTCTGACAGCGGTCTCGAAGAGGTCTTCAACGAGTCGCAGTCGTGCCTGTTCCAGAGGGCCGCTCTGATGTCGGACCTGTTCGCCCGCAGGGCCGGGTCGGACCAGGCGGTCCGCATCTCGTCGAACTACGCGCCGGTGTTCAACCGGTACCTGGACACGATCCGGCGGGGCCTGCAGCGCATCGCCGGTCGAACCGACACGGCGATCCCGCTGTTCGTCTCCGACTCCACCGTCGAGAAGACGTTCTTCGGGTCGTTCATGGTACGCGCCACCGTGACCAACGGCAGCGACACCCCGGTGTCCAACGTCACCGTGGATCTCGCCAGCGGGTACTCGCTGGATGTCCAGGGTGGCACCAAGCGGAAGATCGCCACGATCGGCGCCGGCCGCGAGGTGGAAGTCAGCTGGAAGGTCAAGCTGACCGAAGCGAAGCCGGCGGCCATGCCGACGGTCACCATGACCGTGGAGACCGAAGGGGTCAAGGGCCTCTCCCGGACGCAGATCCTGGAACAGTAGCGTCGAGCGGTCCCGGCCGCCCGGGACCGTCACCGACCCGACAGACCCACGCCGCGAGGCGTGGGTCGTCGTTTACCGGGCCATCAGCCCCGGAGCGGGGTGCCGCCGCAGCCGAAGCGGCCGCAGCAGCCGTTGTAGTCGAAGCACTCGAGATGGTGGGGCGCGTCGCACCTGGCGCACCGGGCGATCGGCTCTCCGAGAGGCTCGCTGCAGATCGGGCAGCGCGGCGACGACCCGGGTTCGACCGTCTGGAGGCTCAGCCCGGGCACGGGCGCCGGGAGAGACGGCGGTGGCACCGGCGGCAACGGTCTCGGAGCCGGCCCGGCCACGGCACAGAACGCCTCCAGCTGCCGCATCTCCGCCAGGGTCGCGGCGACGTTGGCCCGGTGGAGCATCGCGGTCTCCTGGAGAACCAGGATCCCCCGGGCGATGACCACCACCCAGGCGACCGAGCAGGCCAGGGGAGGGGGGCGGCCGGCGAACAGCGCTCCGGCCAGAAGCCACGGGGTCCAGAGCAGGCAGAAATCCTCGAACGTCCGGCAGGCAAACAGCTCGCTGTGCAGCCGTCGCCAGCCTCTGACCGCGCCCGCGGAGCCCAGGAGCAGCCCGGCGACCCAGATCTCCGTCGCGGGCAGCGGTATCAGCGGGTTGGCGAGCAGAGCACTGAGAACCGCCAGCACCGGGAACGCCCCCAGTCCGAGTCGGAGGCGCAACCGCTCCGTCAGGATCTCCAGATCGTCGCGACCCAGGACGATCACGGCTCGTCTTTCACCTTGATCTCCGGCGAGAGCACGTGGCTGGCGCCGCGGAAGAGACCGTGGAGCAGCTCGGAGATGCAGGCGAGGACCGCGTAGACCAGGAGAAGCCCCAGGACGTAGAAGATCCCGAACACGACCGGCCTCAGCGGTGGTACCACGAACGAGACGACGGTGACGACGCACGAATAGAGGGCGGCTCGCCCCTCGGAGCCGGCCTCCTGGAAACCGTGCCGCGTCACGCTGACGAGCAGCACCACCAGCGCCAGGAAGATGTTCGCCACGACCTCCTCGATGCAGACCGGATACGGTTCGATCGGCGGTTCCGAGGACGTGGCCTTCAGGATCGCGCCATCGGCCACACCGGCTCTCACGAACTGCTCTCTGACCGGGTCCGTCAGGTTCTCGACACCGTGGGTCAGGCAGCCCACACCCCGTCCGTGCGGTAGCAGAATCCAGTCGTCGAGGCAACGGGGCTGGGCGAAGGCCAGCGCCGGAAGGCCCTCGAGGTGGTTGGTTCTCCGGAGGGCTGCGAGGTCCGCCGGTCCGATCCGGCACACCCTGCCGTCGAGGAACGTCCTCTTCTGCTCCGATTCCCAGCTCGCGATCCCTCTGGCCAGGACCTTCCGGAGATCGAGACACTTGTGGGCGGCGGCCCAGTCGCCGGAGCCCTTGCTGCAGGCCGTGGCGGCCGTGGTCGCCACCGCCAGCAGGCAGCCCAGCGTCGTGACGATCCGGATCATCTTCCACCTCGCAGGCTGGCCATGCCCGTGGATCGAGCGTCTTCCGGGCGCCGGTCCAGGCGGCCCCGGCCTCTCTGCATTGTGCTCCGGGAGTCGTCGCGACCGCAAGGCCGGGCGGCGTCACGAGGAGCCCGCGGATGCCGGACCGTGGGCGCGCCACGAATCGCGCCCCTACTTCTTGCAGTCGCAGGCCCTGACCGAATTCTGACCGGAGAACAGGTAGCCCGATCCGCCGCACTTCGTGCAGAGGCGGGTCCGCTGGCGCGCCGCCGACAGGTCGGTGTGTCGCCCGTCCTGCTCCTGTCGAGCCTTCAGCTCCCTCTGCAGCCTGTCGTGCTCGTAGAGGATCTGGTCCGACGTGTACAGCCGGATCTTCCTGGCCTCCACGCTGTCCATCGCGAGCAGCAGATCGGAGTCCGAGGCGCCGGAGATCCGCATCCGCTCGTGTTCGTCCTTGGTCGGCGCCCGGCCGAGGAGGTGGGTGACCCTGGCCCACACGACCAGGTCCCTCGACGTGGGGGGGATCGTCGGGTGATCATCCGGGGCTGGCGCGGCCTCGCGGGACCCGAGCGGGGAAAGCTCGAAGACCGGATCGGCGGGGGCGGCTGCCGGGGCCTCGGGCTCGACCGCCGGGGGCGTCCGGGGCTCCTCCACGGTGGTCTCGCACAGGATCGCCGTCTCGGCGGTCCGGAGGGTGTAGACCGCGCCCGGGTTCGCCTCGTTCTCCACGGCGAATCGCAGGGCGAGACCTCGCTCGCACGCCCTGGCCAGCGCCGCCTGGGCCTGCGCCCGCTCCAGACCTGTGCTCGCGGCCACGTCCTCCAGGGACACGAAGAGCGACTCCCGCTGCAGGTCGAACATCCGGCGGGCGAGCGTCAGGGTCACCAGGAGCTCGTCGCGACTCAGGTTCTGGCCGATGAGGTGATCCACGAACTCCGTCGGGATCTGCAAGAAGTTCGCGGCAAGGGCAGGGATCATCTTCATGGGTGACTGGCCCCCGGAGAGCGACAACGGTCGACTGGAGAATTATACCGCGGAAGCGGCGACTGTTGGGCCCCGGTGATCGACGCCCCCCGGCTGAGCACCGGCGCAGCCGGCGAGCCCGCAGGGATCGTCAGCCGGGCCGGCCCGCGAGGGACGGCCCGGGGGGGTCCAGGGGGGTCGGTGCGCAGCAACGGCCCTCCTGGCTTCAATGCCCCCCGGCTGAGCACCGGCGCAGCCGGCGAGCCCGCAGGGATCGTCAGCCGGGCCGGCCGACCTCGCAGCTCGATCCCGGAAAAGCGCCAGATCGCCGCGAACTCCGGGAGCGTCAGCGTCCTCTTGCCTTTCAGCGGGTCGCCCAGGATCACGTGCCGGTCTGTCATGTCCATGACCGCCACGTAGTGGTCGACGAGGAACTTGTACTTGACGATGGCGATGGTCGGCCCGGCGGTTCTCAGCTCGGCCAGGGAGCTGAAGAACCGCCATCGACAGGTGAGCCCCTCCCCGCCGTAGCGCGCCTCCAGCGCCTCGCACAGCAGATCCGACGGGGTGCCGGCTGCGTTGGACGTGTGGGCCAGAACGGCCAGCTCACCCTCCTCCGCCGGGAAGCCCAGCTTCCTGAGCAGGGTCACCGCGGCAGCGGGGCCGCAGGTGTACTCCTCGCTCTGCTGGCACACGCCGTTGATGTCGATCACCGTCTTCATCCGTTCGAAGTGGGCCCTGTTCCAGGCCGGCTGCAGAAAAGGGCTCAGGGTGAACCACCAGAGGAGGATGGCCAGGAAGACGAGCATCAGCCCCTGCTCCCGACGGGTCTTGAGCTTCCAGAGGATCGAGAGGAACAGCGTGGGGAGCCCGAGCGCCAGGACGACGTACTCGACCCGGCCGACCGTGAGCCACGAGAACGGCGGTGTGAACGACAGCTGTTCGTACCTGCGGGTCGCACCGACCATCAGCACCGCCGTGAGCGGCACGAAGTAGCCCACCAGCCAGTACGGATGCCGCATGCGCGAGCAGCACACCCCGAGGTAGACTCCTGTGAGCGCCACCAGGGCGACGCCCAGCGATTCCAGCCAGGGGACCAAGGCGACTCCTCTCCCGGAGCAAACGGCGTTTCGAGGCCGACGGGCTCCAAGGACTGCCGTCACCGGGGAACGGTATCACCGTCACCCGGGGCCACGCCACACCCGGTCCGGCCAGGGAGGCCAGGGTCCCCGACCCGTCCCGGGGAGCTCGGTCCGTGATCAGGCCCCGGCCTGGACCCGGGGTCACGGGGCGAAAGGGAAGAGGAGGTGACCCGGTGAAGAAGTCCAGACGCGGCAGGGATGATGGAGAGCTGGTCTACTCCAGCGGTCCCGACGGAGCCCGGTTCCACGGACCGGGCGGGAAGGTCGAGGAGGCCTGTGGGTCGGAGGCGCTCCGGGACCTGCCGCCGGATCAGCAGCAGCTGAGGATCCAGACCGACGCCCGGCTCGGCCACGGCAAGGTCGTCACACTCGTGCGAGGCCTCGTCCTGACCCGGCCCTCCCTGGAGCGACTGGCCAAGGAGCTCAAGCGCCGGCTGGGCGCCGGCGGCCGCCTCGAGGGCGCCACCGTGGTCGTCCAGGGAGACCACCGGGACCGTGTCGCCGAGATCCTGGGACAGATGGGCTACGGGCTCGAGTAGAGCCGCGGCCCCGGGAGCCGCTGGATCAGGCCCTGGAGCCCTGACCGAAGAACCCGAAGGTGGCGCCGGTGGCGGGCCTGAGCCGCACGATCCTGAACACGAGATCCCTCGAGCTGATCGGCTCCACGTCCCGGACCTCCGAGAACAGCGGGAGGCAGAGCGCCAGCGCGACGAACCGGACCACCGTCGAGACGAGGAAGACCAGGAGGAGGGGCGACCGGGGGATCCAGGTCCAGCTCCCCACGGCCACGGCCTGGGGCAGATGGCCGGCGGCGAGGCCCCCGGCCAGCGACCCCGCGAACACGAAGACGGCACAGATGATCGCCTGGTGCGCGGCGCACCGCGCCCGTTTCGCCGCGGCCACGGCGTCGAACATGAAGCTGGCCGAGGCCAGGCTGAACCCGGCCCAGGCGAAGCCCGCGTAGGTCTGGATCAGCACCAGGTAGAAGCTGTTGGCCGAGACCAGCCACATCACCGGGACGACGGCGATGCCCCACCCGCACACGGTGAGCAGCTTCTTGTTGCCGAAGCGATCGGCGAGGGCTCCCCAGTAGTGCATCGTCAGGAACTGGGTCAGCATCAGCGCCGCCGAGATCAACGTGTACTCGAAATACGAGAGCCTCAGGTCCCGGAGCATGTAGACAGCGAAGTAGGGCCCAGAGAAGGCGACTCCGAAGTTCATGGCCGAGACGAAGAGGACGAACTTGGCGAAGTTGGAGTCACGGGCGCGCCTCAGAAACTGCCAGAACGAGAACCGCTGGTCCGGCGGCGACTCGTAAGGTGGGTCGTCGTAGCGCCCGAGCCAGCGGGCCGAAAGCAGCCGGGCGACCAGCGCGACCAGGAATACGGACAGGTAGCCCGTGGCCGCGGAGTGGCTCCTGGCGCAGATATCCAGGCAGGAGCCGGCAACGACCATGGCGACGAAGGTGCAGAAGCCGGTGAGCTGGTTGCGGCGGCCGAAGAACCGCCCCCTGATGGCGGAGGGCACCAGGTCGCCGATGAGGCTGTTCCAGGCCGGACCCACGGTGTTGCCGGTGACGTGGTAGCAGGCCACCAGCGCGATGAGGACGCCCAGAGCGTTCGATCCACTCTCCATGAAGAACGGCACCAGGGCGATGGGGAGCCAGACCAGCGCCTGGAGCGCAGCTCCCGCGGCGATGAACGTACGGCGGCTGGCGAACCGCTCCATCAGCCACACGCCCAGACCCTGGGCGATGGCCCCGAAGAGCGGCGGAACCGTGGCCAGGAGACCGATCTGGAACGTGGTCGCCTTGAGGAAGATCCCGAACGGCGTCAGGTAGGTCTCGCCTGCCCCGGTCATCACCGAGAACCACATGCCGTCCAGGATCGCGGCGCGCAGGCTGGAGCCCGGCGGTGCCAGCGGCTCGTGTCCCGGCCTGGATTCGCCTTCCACTGCTCGTGAAGGTTCCATCGCCCTTCGGTTCATGGGTGCGCGGTCGGTCGCCCGCCCGGGGGACGGGCGCGAACGGACCATTGTAGCACCTGGCCCACCCGGCGGGTGCGATCGCCTCGCCCGGGAGCCCTGGAACTTCCCGCCTGCTCCACGCAGCTCAAAGCCCCAGCGCTCTTTACATCGTGGGCGGTCTCTGATAATGACTGCGGGAGATCACCATGGGCTTCGGACTGTCGTGTCTGGTCGCGCTCCTCGTGCACGCCTCGCCGCCGGTCCGCCTGCCCGTGCCGCCGGGTCCTGGCTACGCCGTGGGGCCGGTGGTCACGACGACCGACGGGCCGCTCGTCTACAGTCACACCACCGACGCCGGGCCCGACGAGAGCTTCGTTCTCGTGGGCGAGAGGCTGACCCGGGACGTGGTCGCCTGGGGACCTCACGCGATGTCGCCCCGCGGCCGCGACCACGTGGCCAGGGTGCAGCTCCTCGACGAGGCGAACGGCGTGCTGGTCGCGACGCTGCCGCAGGAGGCGGCGGACGGCCCGTTCGTGGTCAGGGTGCGAGACGGATCCGCGTCGTCCGCCCCGGTGGTGCTCAACGCGCCGGAGCCGTGGTGGTGCCTCCCTGACGTGGTCGGGCCTGGGTCCACGGTCAGGATCTTCGGACGGAACCTGGCGCGTCGCCCCCACTTCGCCACGGCTCGCGTCTGGCTCGCGGGCGGCGGCGGACGATGGCTGGAACCGGTCCGGACTTCGAAGTACGAGCTGGAGGTGCTGATCCCGCCGGACGCCCAGCCCGGCGCCTGCCGGCTCTGGGTCCACGCAGGGCAGGGCGGGGAGTACGGATGGGGCCCAGGTCTGCCGCTCACCGTGGAGCGACCGG
>JACQZM010000123.1:11962-19960 GCA_016213885.1 Candidatus Rifleibacteriota bacterium
CGGGTCAGGGGGGCCGGGACGGGCAGAACGATCCTCCAGGCGCCGCGAACGCTGGCCGCCCGCTGGGTTCCACCCCGGGAGGGCCGGTGGAACGTGGGGACCGCCCGGATCCACCACGCTGGCGACCGGATCGTCTACCGGGCGTGGTTCCCGGCAGCCGGACGGTGGCAGGTGTGGCTGAGGTACGCCACCGATCTCGCCAGGTGGGGAAGACCGGGGCTGACCGGGCGCACGACTCTCGCCATCGATGGCCGGCCGCCGGTGGCTCTCGACGACCTTCCCAACACCGGGAGCTTCCAGAGCTTCCGCTGGAGCCGCTGCGCCACCATCGAGGCGCCCGCGGGCGCCCGTTCCGTGACCTGGCGGAACGTGGCCGGGGGCGGGATCCATGCGGACGCCTTCGTGTTCGCCCTCGACGGATCGTTCACGCCGTCGGACCGTCCGTTTCCCCGGAACGGTCCGGCCGTGGTCGTGATCCAGGCCGAGAATGCGGCGGACGCGGACCTGCGGGAGGGGGACCTCCCCGGAGTGGACCGTGCCGCGGTGTGGCTTTCCGGCGATGGAGCGGGGCTGAGCGGCCTCACGGTGTCTGGCACCCCCCAGACGAGCCAGGGCGTCCTGGTGCGAAGCCAGCACCATCCCCGCTGGATCGTCGATTGCCGGGTGGAGCAGGTCGACGTGCGGGACGTCGAGGGCCAGGGAGCGGGCAACTGTGGCGTCCGGCTGGACCGGGCCGACCGCGCCTGGGTCCACGGCTGCGAGCTGTGGGGCGGTGCCCCGATCCTGCTCGCAGGGGCGCGCCGGTGCCGGATCTTCGACAACCGGCTCGTCGCCGTGACGGTGGGG
Source organism: Candidatus Rifleibacteriota bacterium (assembly GCA_016213885.1). Lineage (GTDB taxonomy): Bacteria > Muiribacteriota > UBA6191 > JACPRK01 > JACQZM01 > JACQZM01. The sequence goes on from JACQZM010000123.1 coordinate 12,809, forward strand.
GGCGTCAACTCGGAGGGGTACATCCTGGGCAGAAACGACGTGGTCCGCCATTGCGTCATCGAGCGGAACGTATGCGCCAGTCCGCCCTGGGCGCGAGCGGGTGGCCCATCGGGACGGCGGATGATCTGGCTCTCCACCGGTCGCGGATCCGTGGCCTTCAACTGGATCGCCGGCAACAGGGAGGAGAGAGCGCGGTTCGGCGGCGTTGCCGGCACGGACCAGAACGTCGGCGAGACCATCCTGTTCGAGGCCATGCAGCGCATCGCCTACTTCGGCCCGCTCGAGCACGCCGGGGTCAGCAGCGTGACGGTGCCGGCGGTGGTCGGGCGGACGCCCGATCGTCTTCTCGGCAGCGTGAAGCGAGACGACCTCTCCACGGACGTGGCGGGAGTCGAGACGCCTTTCTGGCCGCCGCAGCGGGACGACGACCCGCTCGAGCCGCCGGTGGACGAATACCTCGTGACGATCGTCCGGGGCCGGGGGATGGGACAGACGCGCCAGGTCCTCTCGCGACAGGGGGCCACCTACGGTCTCGACCGGCCGTGGACCGTCACACCGTCGTCCGGCAGCCTGACGCTGGTGCACACCGGGTTCTACAGGAACCTCCTGGTGGACAACCGTTGCGTCGACGGCATGTCCGGGATCCAGCTGTGGATCGGGTGCGTCGAGAACGTCATGGTGTCCAACGAGATCCGACGCATGCGCAAGCCAGGACTGTTCCTCTACGGGACGTGCACCACCCTGGCCTCGTCGATGCCGCGGGCGTGGAACAGCGGCATCGGTCCGCTCTTCTTCAACCTCGCCGAGGGGACCCTGTGTGAGGAGTCGAGCGCAGGGGCTCTCGTCTGGAGCGGACAGTCGGGCCAGCTGCCCGTGGAGTTCCCCGTCTGCCTCGGAAACGTCATCCGGCGCGGCTCCTTCACCGGCAGCCGCGAGGCTGGCGTCCGGCTGGCCGGTCCACGCGGCGAGAGGATGCCCGACGAGCCGGCGTCGGTCGAGGGCACCGTCGTCGAGCACAGCGTGGTCCGCGACGCCCCGGTGGGCTTCCAGGTGGGCCCCGGCACCGGGTCGACCCTGCTCCGACGCAACCACGTGTATTTCTGGCGTCAGACGCAGACGCCGCGAGAGGTTCCGGCGGCCTACCAGGTCGACGCGGCGGGGTGCGACCCGGCCCTGGAGCTGAACACGGTGGAGAAGGCCAACGGCGAGTCGGACCCTCGCCTGGAGAAAGTGCGCCGCCGTCCCGGTCCGGCCGTCGTCCCGGAGCGGTGATGCGGCGTTTCTTCGCGGTTCCTGCTACAATGCGACGCGCACGTCTCGGCCCGGGGCCCGCTGGAGTGGTGGCAAGGGGACTCCGCGGTTCTACCGATTCGCATGACGCGGAGTGCCGGTCCGACCAGTGCTGTCAACACCGTACCAGAGCCAGTGAGGTGAACCATGGTGAAGAAGACGCCCGGGCCGACCAAGACGACGGGCAGGGCGAAGACCAAGGCCGGAGCCAAGGCCGGAGCCAAGAAAGAGCGCCTCGTGAAGTGCACCGGCTTCACGGAGAGAGAGTTCGAGAAGCACATGAAGCACGTGGACAAGCACGGCCCCGGGTCGGCCAACAGGTGCTACCTGTGCCACAGGAGCGAGAAGGACGCCTCTGTGTGTCTCGACTTCACCGACGAGGAAGTGCGGACCACGGAGCTGCAGTTCTTCGAGATCCACAGGAACGTCGGGGACCTCACGTTCGTCTTCGACCTGTGCTTCGAGTGCGCTCTCCTGCTGCAGCCCTGCTCGGCGGAGTAGGCCTCGGGCTCCGATAGCAGCGTCGTCGACCGCACCTGCCCGGGGGCTGGACCGACCCTGGCAGGTCGCCTGGCACCGACGACCCTGCGAGCCCCGTTCCACAGTCAGGATCATGGGTGTGAACACGCGCAAGAAACTCTGCTATCGTCTGCCGGTCGGCGACAGCTTCACGCTGGTCGTGACCGGCTCCCTCGAGCCCACGATCCCGTTCTCCCGCCCCAGGGTGGCGATCGTGGAGGTGGAGACCCGGGTGGTCTCGCTGCAGGATGGCTGGATGGAGCTGGACCACGTGGGCACCCGCACCCTGCACGGCCGGGCACCCCACACCATGAAGTTCGGCTCTTCGCTCGCGCCGAACGGGACGCTCGTGATCGACGGCGGGGTCGACCCGGACGATCCGGACGCCGTGGCCATGGCGATCGCCCTGATCGGCACGATGCCCCGGCTGCCGGTGGCCGCGGTCGCCGCCGGGGCCGCGTGGCACGACCGGCTCTGCCTCCCGGTGCCGAAGAACCGGTGGGTCACGACACCGCCCGAGATGGCCGTGGCGGCCACGTTCCGCCTCGTCGGCCAGGGGAGGGAGGGCGGATCGGCGGTCACCATCGAAGCCTCTGCACGGGCCGTGGAGACTCCAGAAGCCCGGAAGACCCGGGAGTCGAGGGGTCAGCGCTGGATCGAGCTGGAGTACGTCGGCACCTTCACGGTCGATCAGGACACGGGCCGACCGATCAGCGCCCGGGTGTCCGGGTACACCAAGGTGATGCTGGTGAAGCTCCCGTTCACCCTCGAGCTCCGGTCGAGGGCCGCCAAGGCGGCCTCCCATCCCGCGAAGCCGGCATCGACCCAACGGGGGAGAGCAGAGTCGAAGACGGCCCACGAGGGTCGGACAGCCCCGCGTCGGACCAGCGGACCGCGGACCGGCGGTTCCTGAAGCCTGCCCTCCCGGTGCCTCCTCTCCACGGGGTCGCTTTGCGCGCCGACCCTTGCAAGGCTCGTCGCCGTGGCCTAGACTGGAGCCACCATGAAGCTCAAGACCGACAATCGCATCATCCTCATCGACGACAAGCACGGCAACCGCGTCCCGTTCCGGATGGAGAAGATCACGGCCGCCATCCAGAAGGCCGCGCACAAGGTCGGGGGGTTCCGGGGCGACATCGTCGAGGGGATCAACGAGTCGCTCTTCGGGGGCAAGTCCGACGAGGACATCGCGGAGTTCCTCGCCCACGACGTCATGGGGCGGCTGAACTCCCATCCCCAGTTCTTGACGCCCAACCAGCCGGCGCCTCTGGACGAGATCCATCGCAACGTCATCGAGACCCTGCGGTTCTGGGGCCTCCGGGCCGTGGCCGACGAGTACCAGTTCTACAGCGCCGGCCGGCTGTGGGTCCGCCGCGGGGCGCTGAGAGAGCAAGACTTCTCCCACGTCCCGTACCCGGAGCGGCTCGTGGAAGACGCCTCCGCCTGGAACCGCCGGATGGACACCGACTCCATTCCCGGGATCAACCGGTGGGTCGAGTCGGGCCGCTTCAAGGAGCTCGTCGAAGCGTCGGTCGCCGAGTACGAGAGGCAGCTCCGGGAGACGGCGGCCAAGTTCCTGGGGCGGCGGGGGATCCGGCTCTTCATGGTCACCGGTCCGTCCTCTTCCGGGAAGACCACCACGACCCACAAGGTGACGAACCTGATCCGTGAGCAGACCGGGCAGCAGTTCGTCGTCTTCTCCGCCGACAACTACTTCTACTCCGTGGACCAGCACCCCACGGACCAGCATGGAGACCGCGATTACGAGCGGGCCCGGGCCTACGAGATCCCCCTGATGAGGAGCCAAGCACCGGGGCAAGTCGGTCCGGAGCATCCTGATGCACTGGCACTACGTGCGCGACGGCGAGCTGACCGACATGCTGCCGTTTCTCAACACCGCCGACGCCTTCGTCAACGGGGGGCTCGCGTTCGACCTGCCGGTGCTCAAGCACTGCCTGGCGGGCCGGCTCCCCTCGCCCGAGCAGCTGAGCGAGACGAGCCTCGACGCCTACATGAGAGCGCTGGAGAGCGAGCGTATCCTCCAGGCGAGCGCCGCTCCCCCCGAGGACTTCGAGGCGCAGATACCCGGAGACTCCCACATCCGGGAGTTCATCGGCGGCCTCCAGCTCCACATTCCGCACCAGACCTAGTCCGGAGGGCTCCATGCAGCTCAAGACCCTCGAGGTCGGGCCGTTCGGGACCAACTGCATCGTCGTGCACGACGAGGGCACCCTGGACGCGGTCGTCGTCGACCCGGGCAACGATCCGGAGGTCATCCTGTCGTGGGTCGAGTCGGCTCACCTCAAGGTCCGGGCGCTCCTCCACACCCACGGACACCTCGACCACATCGGAGCCACCCGGGCGGTGGCCAAGGCGACCGGGGCGAAGATCCTGCTCCATCAGGCGGACCGGACGCTCTACGACACCCTGGTGGACCAGGCGCGGATGTTCGGCCTGCGCCTCGAGCCGCCGGCTCCGATCGACCGGTTCCTGGAAGACGAGCAGACGCTCGACTTCGGTCCCCTGTCGTGCACGGTGCTCCACACCCCTGGCCACTCCCCGGGGGCGGTCTGCTTCCACTTCAGGGAGCAGGCGCTCGTCCTGTCCGGCGACACCCTGTTCGCCGGATCCGTGGGGCGGACCGACCTGTGGGGCGGCTCGCATGACCAGCTCATCAAGAGCATCCGGCAGCGCCTGATGGTCCTGGACGATGCCACCCGGGTGGTCACCGGTCACGGCCCCCAGACGACGATCGGGGAGGAGCGGGCGATCAATCCGTTCCTCCGCGGACGGTAGACTCCCATCGAGCGATGCCGCCCGGCCCGGCCGCGGAGCCAGCGACGCGGACCGGCCCCCGGAGCAGAGCGCTCGGCACCGGCCTCAGCGCGCCGGCTAAGCGGAGGTCCCCGGCTCCGGGGAGCCCGACTGCGCCTCCAGCCTGATGATCTCGGCCTCGGCCTGCCGGCGAAACTGCGGGTCGCCCTTCCACGTGCCGAGGAAGTTCCGAAGCGCCGTGACCGCCTCCCTGGTGCGCCCGGCCCGCGAAAGCTGCGCCCCCAGGTTGAACCAGACCTCGGGCGGAACGGCCGGGGCTGACGCCGCCTGTTCGAACAGCTGCAGCGCCCGCTTGTCGTCGCCCTTCTTCTGGTGAATCAACCCGAGCTCGTTCAGGATGATCGTGTTGCCCGGATCGACCTCCAGTGCGCTCCGGAACACCCGCATCGCCTCGTCGGCCCTCCCTTGCTCAGCGTGGACCTTGCCCAGCTTGGCCCAGGACTCCACGTTCTTCCGATCGAGCTTCACGACCGCTTCGAGCTCGCCCCTGGCCAGGTCGAACCGCCTCTGGCCCAGGTACAGGTTGGCCAGAGCCAGGTGCAGCTGGGGCGACTTCGGGTCCCTGGACAGCTCCTCGCGGAGCGCCGCCTCCGGGGCATCGACGATCCGTGGGCCGCCAGGCTTGACCGTCTCCAGTTTCTCGAGCTCTTTGGCCACCAGCTTGCTCTTGGGCTCTATCTTCAGGGCGGCGAGCAGCTCCTGCTTGGCGTCGGCCTTGCGGCCCATATCGGCCAGGAGCGTTCCCAGGTAGAGATGGGCCGGCATCAGGTTCGGCTGGATCTGCAGCGCCTGCCGGTAGAGCTGCTCGGCCTGGGCGAGCTTCCTCTCCTCCCGTGACAGGTGGGCCAGCGCCAGGTAGGCCCGGCCGTTGTCGGGCCACTTCCGGATGATCTCCGTGAGAACCTCCCTGGACCGCTCCCGCTTCTTCAGAGCCCTGTACACCTCGCCCAGGTCGAGCTGGTGCTGCGGTTCGTTCGGCTCCCTGGTCACGAGCTTCTCCAGGAGCTCCCTCGCCTCGGTGAAACGGCTTCGCTCGATGCAGAGACTGGCCAGGTTCCTGAGCGCCTCCTCGAACTCCGGATGGATCGACAGCACCTCGCGGTACGACTGCTCCGCCAGGTCCCTGCGTCCGGTCCGCCAGTAGAGGTTCCCCAGCTGGTTGAGCACGTTGGTGAAGTTCGGATGCTGCCGGCGAGCCTTCTCGTTCACCTGGAGCGCCTCCTCGGGGTGGCCGGTCTCCTGGCAGATGCCGCCGAAGAACACCCCGAGGGCCGGGTCGAACGGACGGAACCGGTGGGCCACCTTGAGCAGCTCGTAGGCCTCGAGGACCCGGCCCGCGTTGTAGAGGTTCAGCCCCTCCTTGAACCGGATGTCGCCGATGGCCCAGCAGGCCTGGGTCGAGCCCACCACCATCAGGAGCATGGTGCAGGCCGCGGACGTGACGTAGACCGCCGCGGGCCCGACCAGCGTCACGGCCGACTGCCTGGTGCCGATCCCCTCCATCGCCCCGAGCATCAGAAAGAGGACGAAGGTCGGCGCCGCCTTGGAGTTCGGAAACGAGAACACCATGTCCACGGCGTACGCGATCGTCGCCGCCAGCACCACCGCCGTCCACAGCCGGTGCCGGGCCGGCCGCGTCGACGACAGGCCCAGGAGGAACGTGTGGGCCAGCACGAGCACGAAGAGCAGATGCCCCGCCGCGCCGATCAGGCCGGTCTCCGAGAGATGCTGGAGGTAGTCGTTGTGGGGGGTATCGGCCTGGACGCGAGAGTTGAAGTCGGTGTCCACCGCCACCTTCCGATGGTACCGCGGATAGACGTAGCGCCAGTTGCCGAGCCCCACGCCGCGCAGGATGTGGTCGCGCGCCATGGCCAGGGTGTTGGCCCAGACGATCAGTCGCCAGCTGGTGGAGTAGCTCGCCACGGACATGGCGGCGTTGGCCGGGGTCATCGGGTCTTTCCTCTGGCCCGGGGGGACGTTGTGGCCACAGACGGCGATGACCACGGCCAGCACGATCCACGAGGCGACGGCCAGCAGCACCATGGTGACCGCCCGGAGCACCAGCGCGCGGGGGTGCGCTGCCCCGCCCGGGACCGCGCCCGTGGAGCCTGCCGGGCTCCCCTTGGCCCGGGCGCGCTTGTCCGGCCCGGCGTCGGCGTCGTCGTCCCTGGAGGGCCACAACCAGTGGATGACGACGACCAGCCCGACCAGCACGGGCATGGAGGCCACCGCGGCCAGGTAGACCGCGCGGGTGCCGGAGATGAAGACGTAGGCGAAGGTGATCCCGGTGGCCACCGACGCCGCGGCGCGGAGCAGCAGACTGCCTCCGGTCAGCGAGAGGAAGAGGCCCAGGGGCACCCACAGGATCAGGTACTCCGCAGCCATGTTCTTGTTGCCGAACGTGGAGGCCGGGACGGCCACCTGGGGGAGCCAGTCCACGGCCCAGCCGGTGGACTGCATGGCGCCGATCACGGAGGAGGCCGTCGCGCCCGCGAGACCCAGGGCGAG
>JACQZM010000182.1 GCA_016213885.1 Candidatus Rifleibacteriota bacterium
CGGACCCGGCGAGGCGCCGGGTCATGGTGCGGGCATCCCGGCGCCGCGATACTCTTCGGATGGAGCCGGTGCCCGCGGTCGGAAGACCCGGCGGAGCGGCACCCGATGTGCCGGTCCGGGCGGCGTGGGGCCGGGCCCGGAGCTGGCACCGATCGATCGGGTCGGTCTCCGGCCTCCCCGGAAGCGACCGGGCCCGTCTCCAGGGACTTCGCGTCGAAAGGGGGTCGTCATGCGACCACGGCATCCCATGGACTCTTCGCACCTCGTCGAGAGACAGCTCGGCCTGTGGAAGTTCCAGACCGCCTCGCCTCAGACCGGCGGCAAGCTGCTGGTGCAGGGGCCGCCTCCCGTGACCTTCGGACCGTACATCACCATCTCCCGGGACTACGGAGCGGGAGGACGGCAGCTCGCAGGAGCCCTCTCCGCGAGGCTCGGGTGGGCGGTCTTCGATCATTTCCTCATGGATACCGTCGCTGAGCAAGCGCACGTTCGACAGTCGGTCATCGACTCGCTGGACGAACGGGGCCAGAACTGGATGCGTGACTACCTGTCCGGTCTGCCGTTCGCGAACTCGTTGACCAGCGACGAGTTCCTCACGAAGCTCATCCGCGTCGCCACCACCCTCGCCCAGCGCGGCCGGGCGATCCTCATCGGCCGGGGGCTGAACTGCGTGCTTCCGCCGGAGGCCGGGGTCCGGGTCAGGCTGACGGCGCCGTTCGCCTTCCGGGTCCGCTGGCTGATGGGCGTGGAGCACCTGGGCGAGGCCGAGGCGACCGAGCAGGTCGCCAAGGTCGACAGGGAGCGCGAGCAGTACGTCCGGCAGTACTTCAAGCGCGACATCCGTGACAGCGCGTCGTACGACAGGGTCTTCGACGCCTCCGCCTTGCCCATGACCGAGGTGGCGGCCCAGGTCTGTCGCCTTCTCGAGGCCAAGCTGGGACCTGCAGCCGTCGCGTCGGTGAAGCACTCCCCGTAGGCCGCCTCCGCGCCGCGAACGGTTCCTGCCTTCGACGCCCGACATTGCCGGCGAGACGGTCTTGTCTCGACCCGGCGATGGAGTAGACTGGTGACCACGGTCGGAGCTGTCCACAGGCGACGGTCGCAAACCCGAAAGGAACGGCGCATCCATGGAGGTCAGAGGGCAGTTTCGCTCGAATCGCGTGATCATGCAGTGCTCGGGCCGGATGGACGCCGCGGGAGCGCCGATCGTCGAGCGGACCGTGCTGGCTCTTCTGGAGCCGAAGCCTGACTGGCGACCGCTCCCGGTGGTGCTCGATTTCGCCGGCGTGACCTACCTCTCCAGCGCCGGGATCCGGACCCTGCTCATCCTGGCCCGGGAGGCCAAGGTCAAGGTCGTCGGGTCGGCCCTGGCTCCGCTGAGGCTGGACAACGTCTCACCGGCCGTGGCCGAGGTGCTGAAGATCACCGGGCTCGGGGACGACCTCGGGCAGCCCGACCAGGCAGCCCGGAAGCAGGCCCGGCCCCCTGCCCATGTCAACTACAGATACCTGCTGGACAGCATCCTCTCCGGATTCCCCACGCCGGTCCGCGACCCCGTGAAAGAGGCCTACTTCATCCAGGCGGTCTCCCGTGGGCTCGATCGGCTCGGGGAGTACAAGACGGCGAACCCGTTCCTGGGTAAGATGACGGAGCTCGACTACGAGGGCGCGAGGGCGGCCCGCTTCCCGGAGAGCGGCTCGAGCCTCGAGGAGACCATCGCCGCGACCGGGACGTACCTGGAGGGCATGACCGTGTGGGGCCATCCACGCACCCAGATCAACGTGGCTCCCCCTCCGACGATCGCGTCGATAGCGGGGAACCTGTTCGCCTCGATCTACAACCCCAACATCATCTGGGACGAGATGAGTCACAAGCTGGCGCAGGCGGAGGTCGAGGTCTCCAGCATGTGCTCCGAGCTGATCGGCTACGACCCGGGCCGGTCCGGTGGGGTGTTCACCTTCGGGGGAACCGGCACGGTGCTGTACGGGATCAAGCTCGGCATCGAGAAGGCTCTGCCCGGTGCCCTGGCCAAGGGCGTCCGCCAGGACGTCAAGGTCCTGGCCTCCGACGTGGCCCACTACGCCAAGTACTCGGCCCTGGGGTGGCTCGGGGTGGGGATGGACAACCTGGTGACCGTGCCGACCGATGGAGACAACTCCATGGATCTGGGGGAGCTCGACCGGACGCTCCGGGGACTGCTCGAGCGCGGCGAGAGGATCGCCTGCATCGTCGCCACGATGGGCACCACCGACGCCTTCGGCATCGACAACCTCGAGTTCATCGTCCGGCTCCGGGACCGCCTCGTCGACGAGTACAAGCTGCCCTACCGCCCTCACGTCCACGCCGATGCGGTGATCGGCTGGGCCTGGGCGGTGTTCAACGACTACGACTTCCGGGAGAACCCGATGTCGTTCTCCCGCCGGACGCTCCGCTCGCTCTGGGACGCCCAGACCGGCATCCGGGCCCTCGGCCTGGCCGACTCCGCGGGGATCGACTTCCACAAGACCGGCTACGTGCCGTACATCTCGAGCCTCTTCCTCTGCAGGGAGAGAACCGATCTCAACCTGGTGACCCGCGACCTGGAGCTGATGCCCTACCTTTTCCAGTTCGGCAACTACCATCCCGGCGTGTTCACCCTGGAGACCTCCAGGTCCGGCGCGTCGGTGCTGTCGGCATGGGCGAACCTGAAGTTCCTGGGAAAACAGGGCTACCGGGCCGTGCTGGGCCACATCGTGAGCGTCGCCGAGGCCCTTCGGGAGAGGCTCTCCGCCTCGACCTTCGGGCTGGTGATGAACGACTACAACTACGGGCCGGTGACCCTGTTCCGGATCTACCCGGACGGTGTGGACGCCCGCGCCACCTATCGTCAGGAGGTCGAGGACCCGGGAGCCAGGGAGCTCCTGGCGCAGTACAACGAGTACAACCGGCGTCTCTTCGAGAAGCTGCGCATCATGATGCAGGAAGGACACGGGCCGGCGCTCTCCCTGACCGAACGGTACCGGACGACGGCCTGCGGGGCGGCGATCATCGGGCTCAAGTCGTACGTGATGAGCCCGTTCGCCGACGCGGCCACGATGGACGACCTGATGCGCTGCATCGGGATCGCCCGGAGCCAGCTGGCGCACGGCTGACAGCGCCGGGGCCGCCGGGGGGCGGTCCTGTCCGGCCCACATCACTGCGGGCAGTCCTCCCCGGAACCGTCCGTGGATCGTGGCAGAGCCCTGGAGCATCCCGGGCAGCCGTACATGGCGCATCCGCCGTTGTACTTCCAGCAATCCAGATGGTGGGGTGCCTCACAGCACCGGCAGTACGCCACGAGTTGCTGGACGAGGGGCACTGCACAGACCGGACAGACGATATCGATCGAGGCTCCTTCGGGCCACGAGAGCTCGGCGATGAAGACACCGCTGGCCGTGTCGACGAGACCGAGCGTCACGCCCAGAGCTCTCCGGTGGAGAAGCCGCAGGTCGCCCGACGTCACCAGCATCGCCGGAACGGAGACGACCACCGTCCGAGAAGCGGCGCGGACGCTCGCGGGAGCTCCGGGAAGGCCTGTCAGCAGATCCTGGACGTGCTCGCGGTTCTTCTCGGTCAGGAACGCCGCAAGGAAGCCCTCGTCGGTACAGGCGAAGACGGCATTCCGGTCGAGTTCGTCGTATCCGGTAGGCTTCCTGCCCAGTCCGAGGAGGCGGAAGACGGAATCGAGGAGACCCCATGGCGAGATGGTGAGCTGCGGCAGGTCGGCCGGGAGGTCCTCGAACGTCGCGGTTGTCCCTGTCGGTCCCTCGGAGTCGCCATCCGAGAGGGTGAGCCGCAGTCGTCCGCCGAACCGACGCCTCTCGTACGACGGGTAGACCGTCCTCCCGGGGCCTCTGATCCCCGTGAGCACCCGGCCACCGTACTCGTCGGCCAGCGCCTGCAGCTGCTCGCGGATGTTGTCCAGGCGGATTCCGTCGGGGAGCTTCATCTTCTCGGCGCATCCATGGGACGCCGGCGGGGTCTGGAGCAGGTCGATCACTCGCCGGGATAGAATGGCCCATGGTCCCGGGTGACGACAAGTGCGAGCTTCCGCGGATCTCGCCGACGGGTGTCTGCAACCGACCGCGCCGACGGCAGTCGCCACGGCGAGACCTTCCGGACAGGCCCCCGACCTCGGCGATTGCGCCCTGGTCTTTTCGTGGGTCGCCTGGCCGAACAAGGCGACGCCAGGAGTCGGAACGAGCCAGCCGAGAGCCAGGCCCGACCTGGAGCCGAACTCCAGGATCCCCCACCTGCGTCGCGAGGATGGGCCCGTGATCAGGCCTTGGTCTGGATCCGGGACCCGAGAACCCGTTGACAGGCCACGGTGAAACCGGGTATCTCTCCATGCGGGCCCAATCGCCTGGAGGAGACGATGCCTGACAGCGCCGGGACCAAGAAGGAGAACTGCTGGGAGTTCAAGTCGTGTGGGCGCCAGCCCGGAGGTAGCCGCGTGGCCGCTCAGGGCACCTGCCCTGCTGCGACGACCAAGGAGTACCACGGCACCCACGGTGGAGTGAACGCCGGACGAGCCTGCTGGGTCATCGCCGGGACGCTCTGGGCCGGAAAGGTCCAGGGGACCTTCGCCCAGAAGTTCCAGGACTGTCAGAAATGCGACTTCTACCAGCTCGTCCGGGCCCAGGAGAGCCAGGCTGGTGGACTGTTCGGTTCCCGAAAGGACCGGTGACGGGTCCGTCCCCGCGACGCCGAGGGTCGACGTGTCCTCTTCTCGCACCCCGGTGGGTTCATCATGACCGAAGAACGCCCGGGTGATCGCGCGACGTATCGAGTGGGTCTGGCCATGGGCGGAGGGGCGGCCCGGGGCTACTTCACCGTGGGCGCTCTCAAGGCGCTCTCCCAGGTGGGCGTCGCGTTCGACTGCCTGGCCGGCACGTCCGCTGGCGCCATCGTCTCGTCGCTGTACACGGCCGGCATCGAGCCCGATCAGATCGCCGAGCTCATGCGGACCGTCAAGTGGGCCCACGACATCCTCGACCTCAAGAAGACCGGGCTCAACGTGGTCTCCAGGCTCATGGGCATGCTCTCCTCGACCGGGAACCGGGTACCTCCAGGTCTGTTCGAGACGTCGCAGCTGTCGAGCTTCATCAACACCACCATCGGGGGCAAGACGTTCTCGGAGATCAGACCGCTCATCCTGACCGCCACCGACATCTGCACGGGCGAGAAGGTGCTGTTCTCGTCCGCGAAGGTGGCCCGGGACTACGCCAGCGGCGCCGCGGCCCGAAACCCCGCGCGCGTGGACCTCCAACCCTGGGAGATCAACCTCGCTCCGCGAGACGTGCTGGTACCGTTCGAGGACGTGGGCCTGGCGGCCAGGGCCAGCGCCTGCGTGCCGGGCATCATGGAGAGCGTCCAGGTCACCTGTCCCGCCCTGGGCCAGGATCCGTCCGATCGGTTCCTGAACGATGGCGGCCTCTGCGAACAGGTTCCGGTGAAGGTGCTCAGAACGCTGGGGTGCGAGAAGGTCCTGGCCATCTCGCTCGGCTTCGTCCAGCACGTGAAGAGCGTGTTCAATCCGCTGGAGGTGGCGACGAACTCGGTCCAGTACCTGGCCAGGGAGCAGATCGCCTCCAGCCTGAAGAGGGCGGACTTCGTGCTCTACGACGAGCGGATCGAGGAGGCCAGCCTGGTCACCCTGGACCCGCGGCTCATCGAGATGGGCTACCGGTTCACCATGGCCAACCTCCCCCGGATCAGGCTGGCGCTGGGTCTCGAGGCTGCCCCCGGGCCGCCCGGGCCGGAGGCCCCGCAGCCGAAGCTCCAGTGAGCGACCACTTCCGGGCGGCCGGCCGGATCGACTATGGTAGACCCGGTCCGGGGTCCCGGCGAAAGAGGTGCGTCCTCCAGGATCCCCCACCTGTTTCGCGGAGTCGGGCCTGTGATCAGGTCTCGGCCTGGCTGCAGAGTCACCTGTGAGAAGTGGAGGGGGTTCATTTGAAGTCGCGCTGGGGATAGAGAAGAAAGAGGAGGGGATCCGGATTGAGGTCGCGCTCGGGGGCGCGACTCGGACCCGGCGAGGCGCCGGGTCGTGCGTCCGGTACCTCGGACCGTCACGGACGAGCGGGCTCGTGGCCGACACGCTGACCCGACCCGCCGCCTCGAAGGCGGGCGGTCGATTCGATGGCGACGATCATCCTGCGATTCAAGGGGACGCTGTTCCTTCTGGCGGCTCTCGCTGGAGTGGCCGGCGGAGTCGGCGTCTACGCCTTCGTCTACGCTCGCGGATACAGCTACCTGTCGAACGATCCGAAGGTCTGTGCCAACTGCCACGTGATGCAGGGACACCTCGAGGCCTGGATGAACGGAAGCCACAGATCGGTGGCGACCTGCAACGACTGTCACACGCCTGCCGGTCTCGTGGGCAAGTACGTGACCAAGGGGCTCAACGGCTTCTGGCATTCGTACGCCTTCACGACCGGCCGGTTTCCCGATCCGATCCGCATCACCGCAAGGAACCGGGCCGTGACCGAGGGCGCCTGCCTCAAGTGTCACGACGAGATGGTCTCCCCGTTCACGGCTCACGCCACGCGTGACGAACCGGTCTCGTGTCTCCGCTGCCATTCCCGGGTGGGCCACCCCCGGTGAATACGGTTGTCGGTCCATGAGACCCGATTCAAGGAGCCACCATGGATGATTCGACCGGAGGACCCGGAGCGAGCGCGCAGCCCACCGGGGTCGTCAGACTGCTGCTCCTGGCCGTCGTCGCGACGGCCGCCGTGGCTGTCGGCGTGACAGCCCTCTTGATCAACATCTTCGAGCGCAAGCAGGAGGCGAAGACGACGTTCGTCCGTGTGGTGGACGTCACCGACGACACGGAGGACCCGGCCGTGTGGGGGAAGAACTTCCCGCTGGAGTACGACTCGTACCTGAAGACGGTCGATCAGGTCCGGACTCGCCACGGGGGCAGCGAGGCTCTCCCGCGCTCCCCCTCGACAGGCGACCCCAGGGCGTTCGTGTCGCGATCGAAGATCGACGAGGACCCCCGACTCAAGGTCATGTGGGCGGGCTACGCCTTCGCGAAGGACTTTCGCGAAGAGCGAGGCCACGCCTACATGCTCGAGGACCAGATCTACACGCAGCGGCAGGTCGTGGCTCAGCAGCCGGGAACCTGCCTGCACTGTCACGCCTCGGTCTACGTTCCCTACCGCAAGCTGGGAAACGGAGACCTGATCGCGGGGTTCGAGAAGCTGAACCCCATGCCCTACCAGGAGGCGCGGAAGCTCGTGACGCACCCGGTGGCGTGCGTCGACTGTCACGATCCGAAGACCATGCAGCTCCGCGTCACGAGACCCGGGTTCCTGGAGGGCATGCGGGCTTTCAAGGCGTCCCAGGGGGTCCAGGGGTACGACGTGAACCGGCATTCCACCCGGCAGGAGATGCGGTCGTACGTCTGCGGTCAGTGCCACGTGGAGTACTACTTCAAGGGCAAGGAGAAACGCCTGACCTACCCCTGGCACAAGGGGCTCGGGGTGGACGACATCTACGCCTACTACCAGGAGATCGGTTTCAAGGACTGGCAGCACGCCGAGACCGGCGCGCCGACGCTGAAGGCGCAGCATCCCGAGTTCGAGCTGTACAACCAGGGCATCCACGCGCGGGCCGGCGTGGCCTGCGCAGACTGTCACATGCCCTACCGGCGCGAGGGGGCCATGAAGGTGGCCGACCACCACGTGCGCTGCCCGGTGCTGAACATCAACAGGGCCTGTCAGAGCTGTCATCACTGGCCGGAGGAGGAGCTCAAGGCGCGCGTCGAGATCATCCAGCAACGGTTCACCGGGCTCCGCAACGTCGCCATGGACGCCCTGGTGGACCTCATCGGCGACCTCAAGGCCGCCCGGGCGGCCGGGCGGACCGATCCGGAGCTCGAGAAGGCCCGACAGGCCCAGCGCAAGGCCCAGTTCTACCTCGACTTCGTCGAGGCCGAGACCGCCGGCCGAAAGGTGCGGACGCTGACCAACTCCCCGGGCAGGTCGAGCCCGCTGGCCGGCCGGGTCGACGTCCACCCGTTCGACTTCGACGATCCCGGCAAGCTGTGCCGAGCCCTCCAGGGGGCCGCCGTCCTCTACAACACCTACTGGGTCCGGTTCAACCATCTGGCGTTCTCCCACGCCAGAGCCGTGGAGAACACCACCAGGCTGTTCGAGGCGGCGCGGGAAGCCGGGGTCTCCCGGGTGGTCCACGTTTCCATCACCAGGCCGTCGCTCGATTCGGAGCTGGAGTACTTCCGCGGGAAAGCGGCCCTCGAGAAGACCCTCGGATCGTCCGGGCTCTCTCACGCGATCTTGCGGCCCGCGGTGCTGTTCGGTCGCGAGGACATCCTCATCAACAACATCGCCTGGATGCTCCGGCGCTTCCCGGTGTTCGGCGTGTTCGGCGACGGCCGGTACAGGCTCCAGCCGATCTTCGTGGACGATCTGGCCTCGCTCGCCGTGGCTCAGGGTTCGAGCCGGGAGAACGTCGTCCTCGACGCCATCGGTCCCGAGACGTTCGCCTACCGGGATCTCGTCACCACCATCGGCGCGGCCATCGGCCGCACCCGGCCCATCATCGAGATCCCGCCGTGGGCCGGCCTGCTGTTCGCGCGCCTCCTCGGTCCGATCCTCGGCGACGTGATCATCACTCCCGAGGAGGTCACCGGGTTGATGAGCGACCTGCTCTGCACGGACTCGGCCCCCACCGGCACGACGAAGTTGACCGACTGGCTCAGGGTGAACGCGGCGACCGTGGGGCACCGCTACTCGAGCGAGCTCGCCCGCCGTCGCGACAGGGTCAGGGCGTACGACCTGCTGTGACGGGACCGCGCGACCTCAACTGGACCCCCTCCACTTCCGAGGTGCCGTTGTGCCGCGCCGTGTCCAGTGCTACAGTGGGCGAGATGAAACGGTCTCCCGGGGCCCGGAGAGCGACGAGCCGCATGACGCGTGGCGTCAGCCTCGTCGAGGTCCTGGTGGCGTTCGCGATCCTGGGGGTGCTGCTCACCCCGCTCATCTCGCTCAAGACCACGTCGAGGCGCCAGACCGCCGTCTCCAGGCTGGAGGCGGCCGCCCAGATCTGGGGGCGGCAGGCGATCACGAACCTCTCCGCCCTCCCCTACGACGACCTCCTGCTGATCAGGGGCCACTCGAACGTGGAGGCGCCAGGGCTGGAACCGATCGAGGGGTTCCCCGGCATGGTGAACGTCAGCGTTCTCGACGCGGACTCCGGGCACGCTCTGCCGTGGATGGTGAAGGTGCGGGTCACCGTGACCTGGTCGCCGTTCGGCAAGACCAGCAGCCAGGCTCGCGCCTCGCTCGTGCTCGAGCGATTCGTGTGCATGCCGGAGCTGGGTACCGCCCTGCCCATGCCGGCCTCCTGAGCCGACGGCCCGGGCGCGACGACGCCGTTCAGGGCTGCACGGCCGACGAGGTCCTGATCGGCCAGCCGCACGAGCACGTTCAGTCCCCTGTCGGTCCGGATCAGGATGCACCGGCTCTCCCGCCGGACCTCGACCAGAGTGCCCGCGAGGTCGACCGTCGAGCCGGGCGCTCCCAGCGGGTTCGCCGATTCCCGCGAGGCGGGGGGGGGAACGGAGGGTGCGGGAGCGGGGGGGCCCCGGAACAGGCCGCCCACCACGACCACCACGGCAAGGCCACCGAGGCCGGCCAGCCATCCCGCTCTCGACGGGAGCCCCGCGGGCCGGGCGGACCGGCCGGGGTCGGCCGGAGCGGGCGTCGGTGTCGTCCCCTGTCGCGGCCCCGCTCCCGGGCGAGCCTGCGGTCCATCGGCGACCGGCTGCGCCGTCGGAGTACCCTGCCGCGCCGCCGGCCGGTCGATCGGCCGCTGTTCCGACGCGCCCGCGGCGGGGCCGGCAGCCGGTCCCGAGAGGGGCGACGGCGGCACGGTCGTCGCCGCCGGCCCGGCGCCGGTCGTCCCGGCGGGGCCCGTCAGAGGTCTCGTGGGCCCGTTCGCCCAGCTGGGGTCGAGCTCGTCCGGCAGTCTCCCCAGCATCTCGTCGATGTCGGCCACCTTGGCCAGCAGCTCCTGCTTCAGCTCCACCAGCACCTGGGCGTCCCTTCTGGCTATCCGGCGGGTCAGCAGGTTCGTCAGGGGGACCCGCACGTCCTGGTCGCGCTCGCGACGCAGCATGTCCATCACGACCGGGACCGACTCCTGGGGGGGACGACTTCTCAGGTAGACCAGGGCGGCCAGGCGGTCCCGGATCCTGGGCGAGTAGGTCAGCCCGAGGAAGAACTCACGACTCTCCGTCTCGCAGGAGCGGGCCAGCACCAGGGCGATCGCGAACGCCACCTGGTGCCGGGCGTTCTTGATGATGTGCTTGGCGAAGACCACGGCCTGCTCTCGATCCAGGTCGATGACCGACTTGAGGGCGTTGCACGCCACCGACTTGTTCTCGTGCCCGAGGAGCGGCACCAGGTCAGGGATCAGCGTCCTGTCCTTGAGGAACCCGTAAGTCCGGGCGAGGTGCTTGAGGATCGGACCGTTCGAGCGGCCACGGGTGGCCTCGGCGAGGACCGGCCCCAGCCTCGCATCAGGGGCCATCCCGATCAGCAGCTTGAGAATCCCGACCTTCCGCGCCTCGCTGGCCGCCTCGCTCGCCAGCTCCGCCCGCATCAGGTCGAGGGAGTCCCGTGGTGTTTGATCCAAGCTCGATTCACCTCGACAGGAGCACTGCCGTCAGCGCCAGGATGAGAGTCAGGGTGACGGCCCAGGCCCACGTCGGGATCCTCGTCCGGGCGGTCTGACTCGTCGAGGATGCCCTGGCCACGGGGCGTATCTGACCCGAGCGACGCTGCCTGAGGCCGCTACCGGAGAGTCCGGACGAGCTCGGTCTGGCAGGGCCGGCGGCAGGGGGCTGCAGCGCTGCCGTGGGTGTCGGCTCGCCGGCCGCGCCAGCGGCGCCGGGGCCAGGCCGCGAGGAACGGCCTGCGGGGGTCCCGGGGGGGTGAGGCGCAGCAGCGGCCCCCCTGGCTTCGACGTCCCCCGGCTCGGCCGGGGCACCGGGCCCGATGCCCCCCTCGGAACGGTCCCCCGGCCGGCTCTGCGGCCGAGGAGCCCGGAGCTGGGAAGCTATCATGGCCAGCTCTCCATGGACCTGACCGGCGTCGGCGGGGCGTGCGTCGGGCAGCACAGACAGGCACCGCTGGACCAGGGAGCTCAGCTCCGCGGGGATCGCCCCGTCCTGACCACCGAGCGGGGCGATGCCGCCCTCGGACAGGCGGTGCTGTGGGGTGATCTGCCGCGCCGACGCCGAAGAGAACACCAGGCGCCCCAGCGCCAGCTCGTAGAGGACGAGCCCCAGGGCGTAGACATCGGACCGGAGCGACGCCTCCTCGCCCAGGATCTGCTCCGGGGCCATGTACACGCACGTACCGATCACCTGCCCCCGCCGGGTGAGGACGCTGTGCTCCGGGTCCACGGCCCTGGACAGCCCCAGATCGATGATCCAGGCGTGGCCGGCGGAGTCCATCAGGACGTTCCCTGGCTTCAGATCCCTGTGGATGATCCCCTTCTCGTGGAGATGGGACATGCCGGAGGCGATCTGGACTCCGATGGAGAGCCTCGTCGCGAGCTCCGGGGGCCGGGCCGTCTGGTCGTGGATGTACCTGGTCAGCGTCACGGCTCCGTCGACGTACTCGAAGACCAGATACGGCTCTTCCACGGTCACGTCGAAGTCGAGCAGACTCACGACGTTCGGGTGCGAGAGCTTCTGGACCAGGTGGGCCTCCCGCTTGAAACGCCTGAGCGACATCTCCACCGCCCGGCTCCTGGCGGAGAGGACCTTCACGGCGACGAGCCGATCGGTGGAGGACTGACGGGCCAGGTAGACCACACCCATGCCCCCCTTGCCGATCTCCCTGACGATCTCGAATCGCTCCCTGTAACCGGCCGGCATCGTCATCACCCGGGCTCTGGGCCCAGACCAGATTATACCAGCCCGACTGGCGCCGCGACCGGTTTGGAGCCCAGGATCCCCCACCTGTTTCGCGGAGTCGGGTCTGTGATCAGGCCTCGGCCCGGCTGCAGAGTCACCAAGGAACAAGGAATGAGGAAGGGATCCGGATCGAGGTCGCGCTCGGGAGAGAGAAGAACGAGGACGGGATCAGGTTGGAGGTCAGGGCGCCCAGCAGTACCTGGAGAACGCGACCTCCCGTGGTCCCCGGGGGCTGATCCAGGCGACCTTCACTGTCATCCGGAACAGACCCGGGTCGTCCGGGTCCCGGGTCCGCTCGATCATGGG
>JACQZM010000183.1 GCA_016213885.1 Candidatus Rifleibacteriota bacterium
AGCCGTTTCGGCAAGACCATGACAGCAGCAAGTCACCCCCGGCACTTGGCCACGCCAGCACGACTCAGGATTTGGAGCGATGGTCCTGCGTCAAGGCGGTCCGAGGCTGCAACAGGGCGTCTCGAGTGATATAATCCTCTCTGCCATGTCTTTGCCCGCCTGCGAAACGCCATCAGCCACCGATTCGGCGGCCCGGCGGATCTGCGCCACAGGCTTCTTCGCGTCCGCGTCGTTTCTCCTCATGGGCCTGAGTGTGGCCAACCCGTTCGCACCGTACCTGAAGTACGAGCCCTCCGATGTCGCGGCCGTCATGGCCGCTCTCTACCTCGGCCCTGCTTCCGGTGTGCTGGTGGTGGCGCTCAGGAACCTCCTGCGCATGACCCTCGTCAATCCGGACCTGGTGGGTCTGACGATGAACCTGCTGGCCTCCGGAACCTACGTGTGGCTCGTGGGGACGGCCCTGGGACGGCGCTCCGGCGTGCGAGTCCTGTGGCCGCTGGCGGTAGCGACGGTCGGCCAGATGCTGGCCATGTTCTTCGCCAACCTCCTCGTCCTCCCGCTCTACCTCGGCGTCTCGGTCCGGCACATCCTGCCGGTCCTCGTGGGTACCGTCATGCCGTTCAACCTCGTCAAGGGGATCGCCAACAGCATCCTCGTGGCCCTGCTCCATCGACACCTGTTCCCCCCGCGGCCGGACAAGCCGACCCTGGTGAGACTGACCCCGGTGGAGGGTCCGGTGGCGTCGCGGAGATGAAGCGGGTCGCAGTCCGCAGCCTGGGCTGCAAGCTCAACACCCACGAGGGCGGCATCATCAAGGAGCTCCTGAATGAGGCGTTCGTTCAGGTTCCATGGGATGCCGTCGCGGACTACTATATTCTCAACACCTGCGCCGTCACCGCCCGGGCCGAAGCCCGGGCGAGGAACTACATCCGCAGCGCCCACCGCCGCAACCCGGAGGCGAGGATCCTCGTGACCGGATGCTACGCCCAGACCAGGGCGGCCGATCTCGAGAAGATGCCCGAGGTATGGGCCGTGGTCGGGAACGTGGAGAAGGAATCGATCCCGAAGGTGATCGACCTGGTCGAGTCCGGTGATCCCGTGGACCGGGTGGCCGTGTCGGACATCTGGCGAGAGCGCACCCTGGAAGTACCGCTGATCTCGAGCTACCCGGGCCTCTCGCGGCCATTCGTCAAGATCCAGGACGGCTGCAACGAAATCTGCTCCTTCTGCAAGATTCCGATGGCCCGGGGCCGCAACCGGTCGAGCCCGCCGGGGCGCGTTCTCGAACAGGTCGCGGTGCTGGTTGCGGACGGCAAGAGGGCGGAGATCGTCTTCGCCGGGGTCCACATGGGGTGCTACGGCGAGGATCTCGCCCCCCCTGTCACGCTCGAGGCGTTGATCGCCCGGGTGCTGGCGCTCGCCGACACCTTCAGGATACGGCTGTCGTCGGTAGAGCCCAACCACCTCACGGAGGGCCTGGTCGACTTCTTGGGCTCCACTCCCAGGGTGTGTCGCCACCTCCACCTTCCTCTGCAGAGCGGCGACGATGCTGTCCTGGCCCGGATGCGCCGGAGGTACACCGCCGCCGAGTACGCCCGCAAGGTGCAGCAGCTCCGGGCGCGGGTCCCGGAGATCTGCCTCGGCGCCGACGTCATCGTCGGTTTCCCGGGCGAGACCGATGCGTCGTTCGAGCGGACCCTGGCGCGCCTGGGCGACCTTCCGCTGGCGTACCTGCACGTGTTCCCCTACTCCCGCAGGGAGGGCACAGCGGCGGCTGCGTTCCGGGACCAGGTGCCGGATCAGGTCAAGACCGCCCGGGGGCGGGCGCTGAGGGAGCTCTCTGGCCGGAAGTGGCGGTCGTACGCATCGTCGTTCATCGGGCGGACCATGCAGGTCGTGATCATCTCCGAGAGCGACGAGGAGGCCGGGGACAGGCAGGCCACGGTGCCCCTGGGCATGACTCGATGTCTGACGGACAACTACATCGACGTCTTGCTCCCGGAAGTTGGACTCCAGCGTGGTACGGCCGCCACCGTCAGGATCACGGGAATGACTGACGGGGAGTTCGCCACTGGCGAGCTGGTGCCGGGCTGATAGCCGGTTCCACGCGCTTCGAACCAATACCGAGACGATCGCAAGTCTAATATGATACCACTAGCTATATCTCTATATATATATCTTCATCATGCATAAGTCTCACGTATATATATAGTGAGGCTGCTTAAGTGCTATCTAGGTGACTATTAGTATCTTGATCCCTCCCAGGCCCTCGCCAAAGGTTCCCTGTGCCAGGCGGCTGGCAGTCCCGGTGGTCGGTGGACCATGGCCGACCTTGCGGTCATCGCCGCGCTCGTCCCGGGCTTCAGCGCCCCGGCTCAGACGGCGCGCAACGCAAACGCCCGGCCTGCGGGCCGGGCGTCACGTGGAGCCTGCCGATCCGGAGCGTCGGCGGCTATTGTCCCTTGGCTTTGAAGTACTCGGTCGTCGCCTTCTGGTAGGCCGTGAACGCGGCCTGCCAGGCCGCCTCGTTCCTGGGCTGCTTCGTGCTCTCGGTCAGGAACGTGTCGTAGGCCTTCTGGTATGCGTCCTTCAGGCGCGCCAGCTCCTCGGGCGACACGCCGCCGCCGTTGGTGTTGTTGTTCACCGGCGGAACGTTCGTGTTGTCGTTGACGTTGAAGTTCAGGTTGCCGCCGTTGGTGTTGCCGTTCACCGGCGGGACGTTGGTGTTGGGCGTGTTGGTGTTGCCCTTGGGTGGCCAGACCTTGTTCGGATCGTACCGTCCGCCACGGTTGTAGCCAGATCGGTTGTAGCCATCGCGGGAGTAGCCGAAGCGATCGTACCCCTGGGCATCGTAGCCCTGGCGATCGAACCCGTACTTGTCCCGGCCGTTGCGATCGTAGCCCGACCGATCGTAGCCTGCCCGGTTGACCCCTTCCCGGTTGAAGCCGTCCCGTGAGTATCCGTCGCGGTCGTAGCCCAGCCTGTCGAAGCCGTCCCGGTCATACCCCTCCCGGTTGAAGCCGTGGTAGTCGAAGCCGTCCCGGTCGAAGCCATCCTTGTCGTAGCCGACGGTGTCGAACCCCTCCCGGTCGCGCATGATCGGTTTGGGCGGCGGGTACACCGGCTTCTGGTCCGGCGGGCCGTAGAACGGCTTCTGGTCCGGTGGGCCGTAGACCGGCTTCTGACCGGACTGGTCATAGTACGGCGCCTGGTACGAGGACCCGGGGCCCGATCTGTCCGAGTCTCCACCCCCGCACCCGCTCAGCAGCGGCAGCAGGACCACGGCGACGATGATCAGCGCTATCGATCGACTTGTCATGGCACGGAACCTCAACATGCTACAAGGAGGACAGCAGATGTCCACGCAACCGCTACTACGCCCGGCAGCACGGCCTGGTTGAAAAAAAAAAAAAAAAAAACCGGTTTCATCATGTATATCGGGGTATCCGCAAGCCAGTCGCCGATGCGCCGGCCGTTTTGATCCCGCGCTACCGCCAGCACCTCCAGGGCCGCAAGCGCGGCCAGAGCCAGCAGAGGGCACGGGTGCACCAGCAGGTGCAGCCCGCGAAGCTCGAAGTGGACGAACAACAGGGTGACGTAGAGCGGCAGCAGCGGGCTGTTGCGAACCAGCGACGCCGACAGACCGCCTGCCGCCCCTCGCCGGCGCACCTGCATGCCGAAGGCGCCCTTTCCCGGGCTGACACCGCCCAGGGCGTCCCGGAACGGCAGCAACAGGAGGACTGCCACCACGAACCAGAGCTCGGCCCGGGGCTCCACGAGACCCCGGGGCAGGGCGATGGCCACGACGGCCAGGTGGTCGAAGAGGAAGGCCAGCGCCCTTCTCATGAGTCCGGGCACCATGACCGGTGCGGCGGGACGGGCCGCCTCCGGCCCGGCAGCTCGAGCTCCGGCTCCGAGGCCGCCTTGACAGGCCCGACACACCTCCGCCCTGGCCGGGTTGGGTTGCCCGCAGGCGCTGCAGAAAGTGATCCACCGGGTGAGCGCCTTCAGCACCTCTTCGGCGGACTGCGGTCGGTCGCCAGGGTGGCGGCTGATCAGCCTGAGGATCAGCGACTCCAGCTCCAGGTCGAGCGCCGCCAGATGGTGACTCGGCGGCGTCGGGGTCGCCCCCTCCTTCAGGTACCCGATCTTGCTGCTGCCGAACGGCAGCTCGCCCGTGAGCATCTCGTAGAGGAGCACCCCGACGCCGTACAGGTCCGCCCGGTGATCCACCTCGCCGTCCGGCCTCAGCTGCTCCGGCGCCATGCAGCCCACGGTACCCACGACCTCGCCCTGGTCGGTCAGCGCCTTCTGGTCGACCATGCGGGCCACCCCGAAGTCGGTGATCTTCAGGGAACCGTCGTCCTGCAGGAGGATGTTCTCGGGTTTGATGTCCCGGTGCACGATCTGCCGGGCGTGGGCCGCCCTGAGGCCGGCCAACACCTGCAGCACCAGCGGAACCGCCTCTTCCACCGGGATCTTCCGCCGTCGCTGGATGAGGCTCGCCAGGGTGGTCCCGGTGACGTAGTCGTAGATGAGGCAGTACGAGGCGGCCCCCTCGTGGTAGTCGAGGACCTTCACGATGTTGGGGTGGTCGAGCCTGGCGAGAGCCAGCGCCTCCCGCCTGAACCGAGCCACGACCTGCGGATCCGACACCAGGTGGTCATGGAGCACCTTGATCGCCACGGGCCGGGCCAGGCTCTTCTGCACGGCCTGGTAGACCGTGCCCATACCCCCCTGCGCCACGACCTTGATCGCCTCGAACCGGGCCGGGTCCACAGGGAGGGACGGCCCGGATGGCGGGCCCGAAGGCGGCGGCACCGACCGGGCAGAGCCGTGAGACCCGGCCGGACGCCTGCCGGCGGTCTTGCGCTTCCGCAACGCCTGGCAGCGCGGGCACCGGGGCTGATCCGGCGCAACCTGTGCGCCGCACCGATTGCAGTACGGCATGAGCGCCGCCCGGCTCAGGCCTCGACCCTGATAAAGCTCCAGTCCTCAAGGTCGAGGCGACTCGCTTCATCCCAGGTGAGAACACTGTCCGGCGAGAAGGCTATCTGGTCGAGCGGTCTTGCGGGAATGTCCTCCTGGTCGACCCACACCAGAGTGACGGTGATGTTGTCCGTGCCTCCGGCCGAGTTCGCCTTCTGCACGAGATCTTCGCACAGGCGGCTCAGCTCTCTTCGCTTGCCGATGCCCTGCGAGAGCAGCGTCCTCATCTCCGGGTCCGTGACCATCCCGGAGAGCCCATCGGAGCACGCCAGCAGCATGTCCCCCGGCCTCAGCTCCTCGAAGAACACGTCGACCTGCACGGCGTACCGCGAGCCGATGGCCCGGGTGATGATGTTCTTCCTGGGGTGTACCCGGGCCTGCTCCTCCGTCAACCTGCCGTCGCGCACCATCTCGCCCACGAACGAGTGGTCCCTGGTGATCTGTCGCAGCTCTCCCCCCCGGAGCATGTAGGCCCTGCTGTCGCCCACCTGCCCGATGAAGGCGCGGCCCTGACAGGTCAGGATCGTGGTGCAGGTCGCCCCCATGCCCAGGTACTGGGTGTTCTCGCGAGCCAGCTTCCAGACCATCTGGTTCGCCTCTTCGAGCGCTGCCCGGACCACCTTTCCCAGGTTGAGATAGCCCTGGTTCGAGTCCATGTGCGTCCTGAGCAGATTCTCGAAGACGTTCCGGATGATGGTCTCGACGGTGATCGAGCTGGCGACCTCCCCGGCAGCAGCACCCCCCATGCCATCGGCGACCACGTGGAGGCCGAACCCGATCCGCCTCGAACCGTGGCCAAAACTGAAGAACGTGGAGAGGAGGTTGTCCTCGTTGTGCTCCCTTTCCCGTCCCACGTCCGTGAGGTTTGCAAACCGCATTGTTTCCCCGAATCCCGGGCCATCGCCCGCTCGCGATCCCTGGTCGTGTCTCCTCTACGAGTCGCTCTTCCGCGACCCGGCCTCGACCATCTCGAACCGGAAGAACGAGTCCCCGAGTCGAATCCGGTCGCCGTGCCGAAGCATGACCTTTCCCTTGCCGTCGACGTTTCGGCCGTTCACGAACGTACCGTTCGTCGTCACACCGTTCTTGACCCAATCCCACCCTTCGATCCAGACGCACCCCCGGTCCCGGTAGACCCGGGCCTGGAACCGGGAGACGTAGTCGTCCTTGCCGTCGGCGAAGCTCACGTCGTTCGACGAGTGGCGTCCCATCGTCAAGAAGTCCTTGTCCACCGACAGTCGCTCGCCGGAGAAGCCGCCTTTCAACCCCACGAAGTACCCCTGACTCTGGCACTCGACCGAGGGGTGTCCGCACCGGGGGCAGAAGTTGGCGCCGGTCGCCATCGGGCTCTGGCAGTTCAGGCACTTCCCCCTGAGGTCGAACCCGCACTTGGCGCAGAAGCTCGACCCCAGACGGTTGACCGTCTTGCACGCAGGACACGGCACCCCGGTGCGTTCCTTCGGCCTGGGCGCCGCCGGAGCCACCGGCGCCGGTGGAGCCGACCCCGGGTCGAACGCTCCGGTGATCCCGTCGACCTGCAACGCCCTGGTGCGGGCCCCCGGGGATTGCGGGGCACCGGGAAGCCCCGACAGAAGCTCTTCCATGGATGGAAACCGGTCCTCGGGACGCTTGGCCAGCATCTTGACGACCACGGTCTCGATCTGGGGCGAGAGCGCCGGGATGATCTCCCGGGGCCTGGCCGGCTCCTTGGTGATGATCGAAACGTACAGCTCGCCGAGCATGTCGGCGTCGAACGGCTTCTTGCCCGTCAGCAGCTCGTAGAACACCACGCCCAGCGAGAACACGTCCGACGACCGGTCCACCCTGGAGACATCCTCGACCTGTTCGGGCGACATGTAGTGCGCCGTGCCCATGGTGGCGCCCATGCGCGTCACCCGCTCCTTGTCGAGAAAGCAGGCGATGCCGAAGTCCGTGATCTTCACCCGGCCGTCCGTGAGAACCATGATGTTCTCCGGCTTGATGTCCCGGTGGATGATGTTGCTGGAGTGTGCGGCCGACAGGCCATCGGCCACGGCCCGCACGATCCGGGTCGCCTCCGCCTCGGAGATCCGCCCCTTCTTCTCGAGGATCGTGGCCAGGTTCTCGCCGTCGAGGAACTCCATCACGAAGTAGTAGTTGCCGCCGTCCTCGCCGTACTGCCGCACCTGGATGATGTTGGGATGGTCGAGCTTGAGCTCCATCTCGCGCTCGAAGCGCTTCCTGAGCTCCACGGACTCGCTGGTGAGCTCCTTGATGGCGACCGGGGTCGAGTCGACCTGGTCGGCGCCCCTCCAGACGAAACCCTGACCCCCTTCCCCGATGAGGGACTGGATCCTGAATCGCCCGAAGATCGTGTCCCCGACAGATGTCTTGCGCCTCATGTGATGCGCCTCGGCGCAAACGGATCAGCTGATGGACCGTTCACTCCAGCCGGAATATGGACTGACCAACCTTGATCTCGTCGCCGGGAACGAGCCGCGTCTGCTTGCGGACCTTCAGGAAAGTGCCGTTGGTGCTCCCGAGATCCTCGACGAAGAAGTCGTTACCCTGCCTGCTGATGCGGGTGTGCTTTCCAGAGACGTAGCCGTCGGTCTCCATCGGGATGTCGTTCTCGGAGAGCCGCCCGATCCGGACCTCGGTCTTCTCGATCTCGTAGATCTTGTCCTTCTCCTTGCCGGCCACCACCCGCAGCCGGATCACCTCGCCCTTGGGCTTCGGACGCCCGGGAACCGAGATCGCCTCTCCGGCCGACACCCTGGTGCCGCAGCCGGAGCAGAACAGGGCGCCCGGCTCCACATCGGAGCTGCACGACGAGCACTTCGAGGGAGCCGAGGCATCGGCCGGGGCGGCCGCCGAGTCCGTTCTCGACCCGCAGCGGGGGCAGAATCGGGACTGCTCCGGGATCTCGTTGCCGCAGGAGGGGCACGGCACGGCCGTCTGGGCGGGCTTCGATTCGCCTGCCTCCGACGGGCCCAGGGAGAAGAGCTCCGGCCTCGCCGGGGGTTGCGGCGGGGTCTCCACATGAGCCTGCGGTACGTCCGGCGACTCGGCTGGTGGCTCCGCCGGTGGAGGAACGGGCGCCGGCTGCTGGACCGTCGGTGCGGCCCCCATCTTCACCCCGCATTCTTCACAGTACTCGGCACCCTCCTCGTTCTCGAAGGCACACACCTGACACTTCGCCATGGACGTCTCCTTATCGTCACCCGCGCCTGCCGGACTCCCGTCAACGTCCTCACCGATGGCCGGGACGATCCAGCCGGGCCGGCCCGACCTCTTGCCCAAGCACGCCATCGCGCCCGGAGGGCACTACCCCGACGCTGACCTTTCTACAACACCGCAGACGATCGGTCAACTCGTCGTGACACCCGGGGCGAGATTCCGCCGAGGTCGGGGCCCCCGTCGAGAGCTACTCCTCGATGATGGTCTTGCCCGCAGTGGCGCCCTTCTCGACCTCCTCGCACTCCACCATGGTCCGTTTGGCAAGCGACGTCGAGACTCCGCCCTCCTCGACGATGGTCCTGCTCACGGCGGCCAGGACCCGGGCCGCCTCTATCGCCTTCTTCTTGACCAGCACCTGGGTCTTCCGGTCGAGCTCCAGCACCGCCGTCTTCGCGTCGATCCTGCGGTCCTTGACCTGGTCGACGATCACCTTGAGGTCTTGCATCGCCGACAGCTCTTCCCACCGGCGAAGCACCTCCCGGTTGATCCCGGCCCGGATCCGCGACCCCTCGGTGACGTACTCGAGCCTGATCTCGCCCCGGACCGTCTCGCCGCGCGTGTGGTCCAGCAGGTTGTCGTAGATCAGCTGCGCCGTGACGGGAACGTACTCCCCCGCCTCCCTGGCCACGACCTCCAGGTCCAGGATGGTCGCCTGGGGTCTGGCGGCCTCCAGCTCGTCCAGGTAGACCACGAACTCCTCGCCCACGGTCTCGCAGCGGTACCTCTGGTTGAGCATGCGGACCTGGGTCTCCCCCTGGGGCTGCACCCTCACCATGACGTTCTTGGCGATCACCGACTTCGCCTTGGCCAGCTCCTCCTGGAAGATCCGCGGAATCGCGTCGGGAGTCTGGATGAAGTAGTGATTGCCGCCGCCCCGGCGGGCGATCTGGCCGAGGAGCATCTCGTCGTACTCCTCGCCCACCCCGAGGGTGGAGATCGACAGCCCGTCGCGACGCGCCGAGTCGGCCAGGGCCAGGATCTGGTCGTCCTCCGTGATTCCCGCGGTGGCCTCTCCGTCCGAGAGGAACAGCATCCGGTTGATACGGTCGGCGGAGTAGTGCCGCATCGCCTCGCGGTGCCCCAGGTCGATGGCGCCGTGGATGTTCGTGGCCCCCTGAGCCCTCAACCGTTCCACCGCCTGCTTGATCGCCGCCCTGTCCACCAGGGGCTGCGACCCGGAGACCACCGAGACCTGGTCAGAGAAGCCGACGATGGCGACGCAGTCCGAGTCGGCGAGGGAATCTATCATGTGGAAGGCGGCGCGCTTCACGCTGTCGAGCGCCTCGCCCATCATCGAGGTGGACCGGTCGATGATCAGCGTCAGGTTCAGCGATGGGGCGAACTCCCTGGACGGATCGACCGGCGCGGCCTCCAGCAGGAGCTTCAGCTTGGAGGAACCCTCCACCAGCGCAAACCGGTTGGACAGCGCGCACTTCAAACCGAGGAGGGGCATGGGGCTCCTTTCTCGTTCTCTCCGGCTATCAGGAGCTCCTCTGCACTCCCGGGCAGGCCGCAGCCCCGAGGGGGCGGCTGAGCGTATCGGCCGGTGGACGCCATGGTGCTAGGCGGAGCCGCCGGCGTCGCCGGGCAGCTCCTTCAGGACCTCGTCGAACCCGCTGGGGCGTCGCTCCGGAGCCTTCTCCAGGCAGTGGAGCACCAGCGCCTCGACGCCGACGGGGATCTCGGGGCGCAGCACCCTGGGCGATGGGGGCGTCTTGGTCAGGTGCATGAACATCAGGTTGTGGGGGTTGGGGCTGTCGAACGGGGGCTGGCCGGTCAACATCTCGTAGAGCACCACCCCGAAGGAGTACACGTCAGTGCGGTGATCCACGTTCTGTCCGTTGATCTGCTCTGGAGAGATGTAGTGGATCGTCCCCATGAAGGACTCTTGCCGAAGCCCCCCGGATGAGCTCAGGTCCCGGGCGAGACCGAAATCCATCAGCTTGACCCGCTGCCCTCCGGCGGTCAGCATGATGTTCTCGGGCTTGACGTCGCGGTGCACTATACCACCGGCATGGGCCGCACGCAACCCGAGGGCGACCTGACGCGCCACGCCGAGGATCTCCCCCACCTCGAGCCGTCCGCGCCGTCGGATCGTCGCCGTCAGCGTCTCGCCCTCGAGGAACTCCATGGTCAGGTACGGTCGCCCGTTGTGCTCTCCGAGCCCGAACACCTTCACGATGTTCGGATGGGACACCACGGCCAGCGCCCGGGCCTCCTGCACGAGCAGCTCCACGGCGGGGGCATCCTTGGCGGTCCGCTCCGGAAGCAGCTTGAGCGCCTCGACCCGGTCGAGCTTCCGGTTCAGCACTTTGAGGACGACCCCCATGCCTCCCTGTCCCAGCGGCTGGAGCACTTCGTAGTTCCCGTCGATCACCTCGTTCTGGCCGGTCGGAACGGCGGCCCGCGCCGGCGCCCTGGCGGTCTCGATCGACGGGCCCAGGTCGTCCTCCACCTGGGTCCTGGACTTGAGCTCCAGCCGGGCGATCCGGTCGGCCTGGTCGGGAACGCCCGAAAGCTTCTTCAAGAGCCGGGCCGCCTTCAGCGCCTCCGGCACCCTCCCGTTCTGCTCGAGAAGGTCGGTCAGGGCCAGCGCCGCATCCCGCAGCTTCTCGTCCACCAGCGCCCTGGCGCCCGCCTGACCCAGCTCCGCGAGTGCGAGGTCCGGGAACCCCTTTCTGAGCCAGATCAGCCCCTTGAGAGCCGTGACCTCCACGGTCAGAAAAGGCTCCGGGAGCCGGATCCGCTGGAGGAACCTCAGCGACTCCTCCCACTCGCCCCCGTCGAAGTACGATCGCGCCAGCGCCAGGAGCAGCTCGTTCTCCACGAGGTGCGGCCTGTTGGCCAGGGCGTCCTTGAACGCTGCCGAAGGGGAGGCGCAGAACGACACCCCCTCGTGGGCGAACTGGATCCCCTTGCCGTCGTACGGCTTGCCGGGGTGGTCCAGCAGGATCCTGAGCTCACGGATCCGCTTGACCGTCAGCATCCCCCTGGCCCGCCGGAGCAGCAACCGGGCCAGGACGTGTCCAGGCTGACTCGCCAGCACCCTCTTGATCCGGCCCTCGGCCTCCTCGGGTTCCCCCAGCTCGAGCTGAAGCTCTGCCAGCTTCAGGTTCGCCGTCGCCTCCTCGCCTCCCCACCTGGCCAGAAGCGACAGGCCGTTGACCGCCACGTCGCGGCGTCCGACCTTGGCCGCCGACTGGAAGCACTCCTCGAACGCCTGGTAGAGCGCCGGGGTGGGACGGGCCGCGTCCTGCAGCTGCTCCAGCAGCTTGAGCGCCTTGTCGTACTGGCCCAGCGGCGACCAGCACGCGAGCAGCCGGCTGGCCAGCTCCAGCGCAGTGACCCCTTCCCTGGCCAGCTCGGCCCTGGGACGCGACGAGAGTCGCTCGTACGCCTTGAGGGCGTCGGTCCACTGGCCCATGCGGAGCGCCAGGTCGCCCACGTCCCTGAGCAGGCTCAGGTTGTCGGGGTGGATCGCCTCGGCCTCCTTGAGGCAGGCGAACGCCTTCGCGGGATGGTGCTCGGCCAGGTGGGCCCAGGCGAGGAGCCGGGCCACGGCGGGCTGGCACAGCTCCTCCCTGGAGGCCGCCTGGACCGCCGCCAGCACCGCCTTGGCGTCCTTGTTCGCGACGAATCGCGACAGGACGGCGGCCAGGCCCTCGGGCCTCTTGACATCCTGATGGGCCACCTAGAGATCTCCTCTGAGCTTGCCAAGCGCTTCCCAGAGCGCCTTGGCCGAGCCGAAGCGGGCCTCTTTCTTGCGCTTCAGGCACGCCATGACGACCTGCTCCAGCCGCGCGGGCACCGACGGAGCGACCTGCCGGGGCGGCGGGATCGGCGTCTCCATGTACATGAACATCCGTCCGTGGAGATCCCGCTCGTCGAACGGAAACCGTCCGCATGAGAGTAAGTAGAGCAGCATGCCCAGGGAGTAAACGTCTCCCTGCTCGTCGACCCGCTCCCCCCGGATGAACTCCGGCGGCATGAAGTCGCACCGGCGCTGCAGGTACTCCTCCGGCGCGACCTCCAGGGTGTTGGAAACGCCGGAGAGGCCGAAGTCGAGGACACGGATCGTCCTGGTCTCGCTGTCGATCAGGAAGTCCGATGACTTCAGGTCCCGGTGGAGCACCCTGTTCTCGTGTGCGAACGCCAGCGCCGACGAGGCCTGGAGCCCCAGCAACGCCACCAGCCCCGGATTCACCGGCTTCCCGCCGGCGACCATGCGCACCGCATCCACGCCAGGCGCCCACTCCGTGACGAACCAGACATCCCCCTCCCCGGTCTCCACGATGTCGAGGATCGGCACCAGGTTCGGGTGGGCCAGCGAGCTGGCCTGCCGGGCCGTTGTGACGAACCGCTCCCGGGTGATCTTGTCCCGGGCGATCGGCCCCGACAGGCGTCTGAGCACCAGCTGACGCTCCAGGGCAGGGTCTCGCCCCTTGAACAGGTCGCCGATGAACCCGGATCTCAGGCGCTCGCCGAGCTGGTAGCGGCCGACCAGCCGGGCCCCTGCGGGGGTCGGCTCCCCCTTGACGGCCGGCAGGGTGCCCAGGACCCGGGTCTGGTCCAGGTCCGGCGTTCGGGGGGCGTCCTGGGTATGGGTCTGTCGCAGACGCTCCACCAGCGCCGCGGAGTCCCGGTATCCCACGTCGAACAGCAGGATCCGCTTGAGCGACGCCAGCGCCCGGGGCGGGCGGCAGCAGTGCAGATAGACCAGGGCGACCTGGTACAGCAGCGCCAGATCGGTCGGCGACGGGGAGCCCATCTCGTCCAGGGAGACCCGGTCGAGCTCCTTCTGGGCGAGCTCCAGCTCGCCCTTCTTGGCCAGCGCCAGCCCTCGCTGGGTGAAGATGACGTTCCTCTCGGCCGCGTCCCTGGGCTGATACTGGGTCAGGTGGAAGAGCGCCCGGTCCAGCAGCCCTTCCTGCAGGTACACGTTGATCAGGCTCCGGCGGATCGCTCGCTGCTCGTCGAGGCTGTAGATCGGCTTGGTCGTGGCGGCGAAGCCCGGGGGAACCTTGACGTACAGCGTGCCGTCGGGACCCTGGATCG
>JACQZM010000184.1:0-8585 GCA_016213885.1 Candidatus Rifleibacteriota bacterium
GAGGAAGCGCGGTGCGTCCTCGAGGATCTCGACGCCGACGGCGCCTCCAAGGCGACCGGCGAGCCGGCGCCCACCCCGACCGAGGCGGCTCCAGCCGCGGAGCAGCCGTCCGGAGCAGCCACCGGCGAGGCCAAGCCGCCCGCACCGGCCGCCTCGCCCGCATCGCCCCCGGTCATCAAGTAGCCTCCGGCGGCCACCGATCGATCGGTGTCCGTGGCGGGCAAGACCTGGTATGATGCACCGCCGTGCAGGGACACAGGCTGTACCTGGTCATCGCCAGGCTGAACATCGGCGGGCCGGCGGTCCACGTGTCGCTCCTGGCCTCCCGGCTGCCAGCGGCCTACGACCCGGTGCTCATCACCGGCGAGGTCGGGCCCGACGAGGGGGACATGACCTACTACGCCCGCGAGCAAGGGGTGGAGCCGCTGCAGCTCGCGGGCCTGGGGCGTGAACTGAGGTTCCTGGCCGATCTGAGGCTCCTCTGGCGACTCTACCGGATCTTCCGCGCCGAGCGACCGGCCATCGTTCACACCCACACGGCCAAGGCCGGCGCGGTGGGGCGGCTCGCCGCGTGGCTGGCCGGCGTGCCGGTGATCGTCCACACGTTCCACGGTCACGTGCTCAAGGGCTACTTCGGCCCCGTGAAGACCGGGATCTTCACCTGGATCGAGCGGGCGCTGGCCCGGGTCACCGACTGCATTATCACCCTGGGAGACCACCAGCGAACGGAGATCCTCTCGTTCGGGGTGGGCACCCCGGACCGGGTCGTGGCCGTTCCTCTGGGCATGGATCTGGAACCGTTCTTCGGGGCCCGACCCCGTCCGGGTGCTCTCCAGAGGCGGCTCGGTCTGCCGGAGAGCGCGACCCTCGTGGGGATCGTCGCCCGGCTGGTACCGATCAAGAGGCCCCACGACTTCGTCGAGGCGGCCCGGCAGCTCGCCGGTCGCCGCGCCGACGTCCACTTCGTGATCGTCGGCGACGGAGAGCTTCGCGAGGAGCTCCTGGACCGGGTTCGATCGCTCTCGATCGAGCAGCGGGTCCACTTTCTCGGCTGGGAGAAAGACCTCACGACGGTGTACCCTGATCTGTCGTGCCTGGCCCTCTGCTCGGCCAACGAGGGGCTGCCCACGGCTATCATCGAAGCCCAGGCAGCGGGCGTGCCGGTGGTGGCGACCTCCGTCGGATCGGTCCCCGACATGGTGGAGGACGGCCGGACCGGCCACCTGATCCCGGTTGGCGAGCCGGGCCGGCTGGCGGAGTCGATCGAGATGGTGTTGAATGACCCCGGCGGAGCGAGGACCATGGGACTGGCGGCCAGGAGCCGGGCCCGGGACCGCTACGGGCTCCACCGGCTGATGACCGACATGGATCGACTCTACCGCTCGCTCCTGGTCAGGAAGGGAATCGAGACATGACCACGGACCGATACCTCGTGACGGGCGGCGCCGGTTTCATCGGCTCTCACCTGGTCCACGCCCTGGTCGCGCGCGGCCTCCAGGTGCGGGTGCTGGACAACTTCTCCACGGGGAAGCGGGAGAACCTCGCCGGTCTCGACCGGGAGATCGAGCTGACCAACGGTGACATCCGCGACCCGGACACGGTCACCCGGGTCATGGTCGGGGTGACCCACGTTCTTCACCAGGCCGCCCTGCCCTCGGTCGCTCGCTCCGTGGCGAACCCCCGGGAGAGCCACGAGGTCAACGCCTCGGGGACTCTGAGCCTGCTCCTGGCCGCCCGGGACGCCGGCGCTCGACGGTTCGTGTACGCCTCTTCCTCGTCGGCGTACGGGGGCTCGCCCGAGCTGCCGAAGCTGGAGTCCATGCCCACGCGGCCCCGGTCTCCCTACGCGGTGAGCAAGCTGGCGGCCGAGCAGTACTGCCGGGTCTACCACGAGCTGTTCGGCGTGGAGACCGTCTCGCTGCGGTACTTCCACGTGTTCGGCCCCAGACAGGACCCTGGCAGCCCGTATTCTGCGGTCATCCCACGCTTCATCACCGCCCACCTGAAAGGGGAGCGACCGGTGGTGCACGGAGACGGCGGTCAGACCCGGGATTTCACCTATGTGGAGAACGTGGTCCACGCCAACCTGCTGGCCGCCGCCGTCCCGGGGGTGGGAGGGACGGTGTTCAACGTGGGCTGCGGAGAGCGGATCAGCCTGCTCGACCTGCTGAGCGCCCTGGGCGACCTGACGGGGAACCACCCCGAGCCGATCTTCGAATCCCCCCGGCCGGGGGACGTACGGGATTCCCTGGCAGACATCGGCCAGGCCCGGGCGAGGCTCGGCTACGAGCCGATCGTGCCGCTGAGCGAGGGCTTGCGCCGGACCGTGGCGTTCTTCGGGCGCCCAGAGCCGGGCCGTCACGACCCGGTCCCGGTGGGATCCGCACCGGTCATGAATTGACGTTTGCCGTTCGCTCCCCGATAATTCTCCCGTCTCGTCAGCGACGAGACCGGAGGAGGGATCCCGAAATGAAGCTCATCGGGGTGCTGTGCCTGGCGCTGCTCGTCGTGTCTTCGGGGGACGTTCTGGCCCGGTCCCGGGACATGGACGACGCCGACCCGGTGAACCCGGCGTACGGCTCGGCCGGACATTGCGGCTCGCGGCTGACCCGGGGAGGCGCCAGCGCCGGCCACTCCGCGTACGGATCCGGCCGGACCGGCGGCTACTACGACGGTCGTCACGGCGGCCAGTATGTGGGGCCGATCGGGACCCGATGCCCCACCGGGAACCAGGCCTACCCGCCGCCATGCCACCAGGGCTACGGCCCTCGCCCGCCCTACTACGACGGCCGCAACCCGTACGGGTCGACCTACGGCGGCTACTCCAGCGCCGTGGCGTCGGGCTACGGCGGAAGCGGCTTCCGGCAGTTCAACCCGTACGACCGCGGAGGAGCCGGCACCGGTGGCTACTATCCCTACTCGAGCGTGAACCCGTGGAACGGCCAGTGGAGCCCCAACAGCTACAACGGCTATACCTATCCGAATCCACCATCGAGGCGGCACCACGCCCACTCGGCGACCTGCGGCTGCAGCGGCGCAGTGATCCGGTCGCCCGGGGGTTACCGGTACTGACCCCGACGCCGGCAGCGGACGCCGGGCCCTTCTCTCGACGACAGAGCCGCCCCGGAACGGGGCGGCTCTTCGCTGGGGCGCGCCGGGCAGCGGTCAGGGCACCTTGTCCCTGACCATCCGGACCATCCGCTGGGCGAGGTCGTGGTGCTGGAACGACAGGTCCAGGTTCTTGAACGTGCTCGACCAGCTGTCGATGAACTGCTGATCCAGGTCCTTCTGGTAGAGGAACGCCACCAGATCATCCATGAACTCGTCCTGGTCGGCGCCGGCGAGGGCGGCCACGCCCTTGACGAACACCTGTGGCGCCTGGAGGGCGATCTTGTAGAGGATGCCCATGGCCTGGCTCCGGAACGGCTCGGCACCGTGCGGCACGATGTAGAAGATCGGCTTGACCGCGAGCGGGTCCTTCCGGACCATGGTGGCCTGGTGGAGGTAGAACAGGATCGTCTGGAACGCGCCCAGGCCCCTCTGGCCCCATTCGGCCGCCCTGGGGAGAGCCCGGGAGAGCCGCTCCCGGTTCGCCTCGTAGTCCACCCCGAGGTGCATCAAGGCGCCCAGGGCCTCCGCCTCCAGGTCATCGCTCCCACCGACCAGGCTCTTGATCGGGGTGATCGCCTCTTTCGCCTGGATCCGGGCCAGCGTCCGGACGATCGGTATGCGAAACTCGGGGTAGGAGTTCAACAGCGGGATCAGGTGCTCCGTCACGTTCCGCTCCGGATTCTCGGCGATCTGCTCGAGAAGCAGCAGGAGCTTGCCCTCGGCGATCGGGTGATCGATGTCCCTGGCCCCCACCGGCCGGAGGGCGCACACGATCCCCTGGAGAGTCGTCCTGGCGTGCTTGCGGCGGACCTCCTCCAGCAGGATCAGCCGCGGCACCTGCCCCGGCGCCTGGCCGAGCAGGCGAGCCGCCTGGTGTCGGGCCACGATCCCGCCCTTGGCGATGATCCGGGCCAGCGCCTGGACCACGACCTCCGCGGGGAAGTGCGCGGCGAGCTCCTCGAAGGCGAGCTTGCGCTCATGGGCCACCTCGTCCTCGATGGCGTCGGCCAGGTCTTTCAGGTCGGTCTGCAGGCGGGCCGCCTGGGGGCCTCCGAATCCGAGCAGCCCGGCTATCGCTCCGTCCGGGGAGCCGAGGACCGGCGCGGCGCCGATCACGGCGGCGGAGACCCCGATCGTGGCCGGCGGCGCTCCCAGCACCACGACCTTGCCCTCGCTGCCGAGCCCGAGGACCGGCGGCGACACGGGCGCCAGACCGGGAGGCCGGACCAGACCCGACGCGTACGCCTCCGGCGGAACGTCCTCGTCGAGCGACGGGGGGGGCGGCGCGGCCCCGGCGCCCTTCTTCCGGGATCCTCTCCTGGCCGACTTGACCGGTCTCCCCGCCTTGACCGGGAGCGGTTTCCCGGCCGTGAGCCGGGTCTTGTCCGCGGCGGGCGCAGGTCTCGCCGCCTCCTGGGGAGCAGCCTTCTTGGCGACCGGACCGACCTTCAGTCCAGCGGCCACCGGGGAGAGCTCCGGGATCTCCGGCTCCGTCGCAGCGGCGGGCTGGACGGCCGGCGGTGACGCGGTGATCGAGATGGCTCCGGCGGCGTGTACGTTGGCGCCACCGACGAGGGTCAGTCCCAAGGCCAGGCTCAGCAGGCGTATTGACATGACGCCTCCCTTTCGTGCTCCGGACGCAGTCCCACGCATGCCATGTAGAGCACGAACGGCCGGTTGTCAAAACGCCGGGCCGGCGACGGTCGAGGACAGGCTCTCAGCTCCCGTACCCCCGGCCCTTCCAGCTCCTCCACTCGCGGCATCGGCTCTCGAGGAGCTCCTGGGCGCGCCGACGCTGTGCCGGTTCCACCGCGGGCCGATCCGAAACGCGCGAGAAGAGCAGGTACCCGTCCCGGGCAAAGACCAGCGTCAGCGCACGGTCCT
The DNA here is from genome assembly GCA_016213885.1 of Candidatus Rifleibacteriota bacterium. Lineage (GTDB taxonomy): Bacteria > Muiribacteriota > UBA6191 > JACPRK01 > JACQZM01 > JACQZM01. Next base: position 4,996 of record JACQZM010000184.1, read on the forward strand.
GGAACAGCCGCCCCACGGACTCGCAGGTGCGACCGGCCGTGGCCTGGAGAGAGTACTCCAGCCAGAACAGACGGCCCTCGGCCCGGTGTCCGAACGGTTCGGTCAGGTCGACCAGCACGTAATCGGCATCGCCCATCCTTCGCGGAAACGGGTACAGCCGGTGACGGGTCACGAAGAAGCAGGCCAGGTCGGGCTGGACCGAGAGGCTGGCCTCCCGGGGGATCAGGGCGACCAGGGTGTCGATCTGCCGGTGGTGGTCCGTGATCTGCCAGTCGCGGCGGTCGGCCAGGGGGGAGAGAGGCAGGAAGGTGCCGGGCAGGTAGGCGGACTGCACGGTCAGGTGCCAGAAGAGGGCGTGGGCCACGAGCAACCACGGCACGAACCGTCCCCACCGCCGGTGGAGCCGGGGCGCCACCAGCGGCAGTCTCAGGTAGCCGATCAGGGCGGCGATCCCGAGCCACGGCAGCGTCGAGTCGGCGTGGTAGAAGCCGATGTCGTAGCTGATCTCGATCCGGCTCTGCATGTTGATGAAGAGAACCGGGAGCGCGACCAGCAGCACCTCCGGCCCGAGAAGCGAGAGGAAGCCCAGCGGGGCCAGCAGCGCCGCCAGGTAGACGGCGTGCCGCGCCGTGGCCATGAACCCCAGCACCTCCAGCGGGCGGGTCAAGCAGGTGACCAGCGCCTCCCCGGCGCTGGAGCCGAGGTGGGGAAAGCGCCGGGCGAAGTAGCTGTGAGAGGGCGTGTCGTTGAAGTAGGGAACCATGACCCCCATCACCATGACGAAGTAGACCGTCGAGATGACCGCGATCCACACCCCCAGCCGCCGGCGCCCCGTGAAGAGAGCCACGTAGACGCCGAACGCCGCGGTCAGCAGCGGCAGGTGCTCTTTCAGCGAGGCCATGAACGCCAGCGTGAGGCACATCGGGACCATCCGGCCGCGCTCCAGACAGAGCCAGACGACGAGCCCGGCGGTGGCGCAGACCGTCTCGTGGTGGAAATCGTAGAGCCCGGCGAACCAGAGCGCCGGCTGCAGAAGCCAGAGCGCCACGAATCCCGCGGATCGCCACCCGGACAGATGGGCCCTCGCGATCAGATAGAGCGGCCAGGCCGACAGGGCGAGCACCAGGGCCTGGCTGAACAGCAGCGCCACCGGCGAGGGCCACAGGGCGAACAGCGGCATCCACGCCACCAGGCCCGGGGAGAAGTGGTTGCCCAGGTAGTTGGACGAGTAGCCGATCTCGGGGTTGATGGAGTTCCGGAACGGATCGCCGTGGACGGCGCTCCAGAGCGACTGGCTGATCAACCCCAGATCGTGGATGTGCGCCTTGAACGTCCGGTAGCGCAAGACCTGGAAGGTGAACAGGGTCACCATGAAGACCGCGGCCATCACGGCGACGGCGACGGGGGCCAGCGATCGCTCCTGGCGTTCTCGCCCCGGGGTCTCTTCGTCAGCCATCGATCGCGCTCTCGGCCGGGGGTGAGGCCCCGGTCCCCGGCCCGTACCGTCCCAGCCACAGTTCGAACATGAGAAGCGTCCAGAGCTGCTTGCGGTTGTCGGCGCGACCGGCCAGGTGGTCCGCGAGGAGACTCTGCACCTTCGCCGGGTCGAACAGCCCCTCCCGCTTCAGCTTGTCCGTCCCGAACATGTCGTGGACCAGCTCGGCCAGTTCGTTCTTGATCCAGCTGGCAACCGGGATGCCGAACCCCTTCTTGGATCGGTGGAGGATGCTCTCCGGAAGCCGGTCCGCCATGGCGGTCTTGAGAACGGCCTTGCTGGTCAGCCCCTTGAGCTTGTACTCGACCGGCAGGCGGGTCACGAAGTCGACCAGCTCGTAGTCGAGGAGCGGCGCCCTGACCTCCAGGGAACAGGCCATGGAAGCCCGGTCCACCTTGACCAGGATGTCGTCGGACATGTAGATCTTCATGTCCAGGTAGACCATCCGTTCCAGCGGGTCCTTCACCTCGACGCCTTCCAGGAGCTCTCCGAGGAACGCCAGCCCGTCGGTCCGGCCCAGCGCGGTCCGCGCCTGGTCCGACAGCACCTCCAGGCTCTCTTCGGGCGGGAACGAACCCAGCCAGACCGCGTTGCGGATCTCCGGCGGCCGGTCGACGCCGCCGACGAACCGGCGGAGCTTGAAATCCAGGCTGATGTTCTCCACCGACACCGGGAGCGCGTCGACGGCCCGGCGGAACAGCCGTCGCCACCTGTCCGGCAGAAGGCCGTAGTACCGGGCCAGCCGGTGGGCGAGGTACGTGGGGTAGCCCAGGAACACCTCGTCGCCCCCGTCGCCGCCCAGCGCCACCTTGACCTGTTCGCGGGTGAACCGGGAGAGAAGGTACGTGGGGAGGATCGAGGCGTCGCCGAACGGTTCGTCCAGGGTGTCGACCACCCTCGGCAGAAGGTCCAGGGCAGCCCGGGCCGAGAGGATCCTCTCCCGTCGAACCCGACGGTGAACGTCTTCACTCCCGGGTGCTGCCGGCTCGCCTCCTGGGCCACCGTGGACGAGTCGATCCCTCCGGAGAGGAAGATGCCGATCGGCACGTCAGCCACCAGCCTTACGCCCACGGCCCGGTCCACGTGGGCCGACAGGATCTGGGCGGCCTCGTCGAACGTCGGGGGGGTCTCGCGCGGGAGAAACCCCACGTCCCAGTAGCGCCGGATCCGAGCCTGGCCGTCCCGGAACGCGAGGATCGTGCCCGGCGGGAGCTTGTTGACCCCCTCGAAGATCGTCGCGGGGCTGGGGACGCACTCGAACGTCAGGTAGCGACGCAGGCTCTCCAGGTCGATCCGGCGGGGCTGCGCGGGGTCGACGAGGAGCGCCTTGAGCTCGGACGCGAAGAGGAGCAGCCCTCCCCGGAGCGTCCAGTAGAGCGGCTTCTTGCCGAACCGGTCCCGGGCCAGGTAGAGCGTCCGATCGGGCACATGATAGAGTGCCAGGCCCCACATGCCGTTGAGCCCGTCGAGAAAGCGCTCCCCGGCCTCCTCGAACCTGTGGACCAGCACCTCCGTGTCGGAGTGCGTGGCGAACCGGTGTCCTCTCGCCTCCAGCAGTTCCCGGGCCCGGCGATAGTCGTAGATCTCGCCGTTGAACACCACCTGGATCGACCCGTCCTCGTTGGCGATCGGCTGGCGGCCGCCGGCGAGATCGATGATCGACAGGCGACGGTTGCCGATCACCGCGCCGGGGAGAACCCTCGTCCCACCTTCGTCGGGTCCCCGGTGGACGATGGTCTCCAGCATGCGGGCCACGAGATCGGCCCGGGTCTCGGCCCCTTCGCCGGCCACGCCGGCGATGCCGCACATTGTCTCTTCGTCCCTCCGCTACCGCTGGCCGGCGCCCTCCGCGACCGGCCCGACGCTGGCGCCTTCGATGATCTCCCGGACCTCGTAGGTTCGCCGACCCTGGGATTCGTGGTACGTGCGGACGATCATCTCGGCCACCAGACCGAGGAGGAGGAACTGCACGGCGAGGCCGGTCAGATGGATCGAGATGAACAGCAGCGGGCTCACCCAGTCGCCCTGCAGAAACAGCTTCCGGACGATCACGAAGACGCCGGTGAGGACGCCCATGACCAGACAGACCAGGCCG
>JACQZM010000184.1:8677-18518 GCA_016213885.1 Candidatus Rifleibacteriota bacterium
GCGTGAGCAGGTCGAGCAGCACCTTGACCGTCCGGTTGAGCCCGTACTTGGAGACCCCGTGGACCCGGGGATGGTGGCGCACCACCATCTCGGCGACCCGGGCCCCCCGCATGTGGGCGTACGCGGGGAGGAACCGGTGCATCTCGCCGTAGAGCCGGAGCGACTGGAAGAGGTGACGACGGTACGCCTTGAGGGTGCACCCGTAGTCGTGGAGAGCGAGGCCCGATGCCCGGCTGATGAGCTCGTTGGCCACCCGGGAGGGGAGGATCCGGGTGACGGAGGCGTCCTGGCGGTCCCGCCGCCAGCCGGAGACCACGTCGTACCCTTCGTTCAGCTTGGCGAGCAGCGCCGGGATGTCGGCGGGGTCGTTCTGGAGGTCCGAATCGAGGGTGACGACGATCGCCCCCCGGGTGTGGTCGATCCCGGCGGCGAGCGCGGCGGTCTGGCCGAAATTCGTGGCCAGCCGGACCACCCGTACCGATCGGTCGTCCCGGGAGATCTCTCTCAGCCGCTCCGGGCTCTCGTCGGTGGACCCGTCGTCGACGAACAGGATCTCGAACGGCGCCCCGAGGCCGGCGCACGCCTCCTTGAGCCGTCGGTGGAGCTCCACCAGGTTCCCCTCCTCGTTGAACACGGGGAGGATCACGGAGACCAGGGTGTCGGAGTCGTCGGCCATCGCCACGGAACTATAGCACAGCCCGGGGGCGCCGGCCGCCGGACGGAGCCGGAGCGGCCGGGACGATGCCGCAAGGGCCGGGCGGTTGACAAGGCCGTCCGGCAGTAGCAACTGGAGGTGGTGATCATGTTCCGATCGACGGTTCTCGGCCTGGGACTCGTGGTGGCGCTCCCCGGCATGGTGCTGGCCGCCAGGGGCGGGTTCTGGCTCTCCCCGGTCGCCCGGATCCCCCCTCCGAACGCCGTGGGCCCGGTGGTGGCTCCGGGGGCGCAGGTGCTGCGCCTGGCAGCCGTCGGCGACGTCATGGTCTACCAGGCTCTGAAGCGGGCCGCCCGGCAGGAGGAGGACACGGACCTGGACGGCGAGTCCCGGAACAACGCGGGCTGGAACTCCCTCTTCGAGGATGTCTCCGACATCCTCCACACGGCCGACCTGGGGTTCGCCAACCTGGAGAGCCCGATCCTTCCGGCTCCGTCCGAGGACCCCTGGTTTCTCGAGTCGGGCGCGTTTCCCCTGTTCAAGGCCCCTCCGGAGCTGGCAGCGGCGCTGAGGTGGGCGAACTTCAGCGTCGTCTCCCTGGCGAACAACCACTCGATGGATCAGGGGGGCCGTGGCGTCGCCTCGTCCTTGGAGGCGGTGAAGCTGAACGACCTCACGCCCGTGGGAGCCGGCCACACCAGGGAGCTCGCGGAGGCGCCGGAGATCCAGGAGATCAAGGGGATCACCATCGGATGGCTGGGGGCCACGGCGCTCTCGAACAAGGGGGGCCGACCGGATCCGCTCAAGCCCCAGGTGGCCATGCTCGACGAGGGTACCCTTCCCGGCTTCATCGAACGGGTCAGGAGCCTGCGACAGAAGGTCGACGTGGTGATCCTGTCGGTCCACTGGGGCGAGGAGGAGAAGACCCGGCCCCGGGAGCGGGAGGTGCGGTGGGCCCACGCACTGTGCGAAGCGGGGGTCGATGTGGTCCTCGGACATCATCCTCACGTTCTCCAGCCGGTGGAGGTCTACCCCACCCGCGACGGCAGGACGGCGGTCGTGGCCTACAGCCTGGGCAACTTCGTGAGCGCCAATCCGAGGACCGCCTGGCGAGACGGGGCGATCCTCATCATCGAGGCGGCCCGGACAGTGCCGGGCCACACGGTCCGGCTGACCAGCTACGGCACCGTCCCGACGTGGACCGATCTTTCCGACAGGCAGCTCCGCGTCGTGGCCACGGACCGGTTGATCCGGACGCTCAAGATCCGCCTGGAGGATCCCGATCTCGACGAGGAGGCCCGGGCGAGCCTCGAGGAGCAGCTGGACGCCGGGGAGAAACAGGCGGCCCGGGTCCGGACGGCCCTCGGGTCCGACCGGACGGATCTGCTCGGACCCCACCCCCCGATCTCGGGGGCCCAGCCCTGAACCGCGCGGACCGGGATCGCCGTTTTCGAGGTTCCACGCGATCCATGACCGGCGGCGGGCTACTCTAATGTAAAGGGCCTCCGGAAAAAGTGTGCAACACCCGGGCAGGCGGGTCCGTAGTAGGGCATGGGTTCTCCCCTGTTGGGGTGGCTTGTTATCGTAGATCGGACCATTAAGGCAGGGTCTGACATGTTCAAGAGGAGCTGCCGAATGCAGCGGGGTCTTCACCGACTGACCGTCTGGACGCTGGTCGCGGCGCTGCTGCTGGGACCGCTATCCCCGCTGCTCGAGGCGCAGGACGTGAACTTCGCGCCCGGCACGGCGGAGTACGAGAACTTCACCTCCCAGGTGAGGGATCGTCTGGCCAGCCGCGAAGGTCTGGAACAGCTGTACCAGAGGGCTGCCGTGCGGCAGTCCCAGCTCCAGACGGATCTGCAGACTCTCCAGACGATGCAGGCGCCCCCGGGGACCGATCCCACGGTGTGGCAGCAGCGCTTCCAGGAGCAGGCCCAGCGCCTCAAGGACGAGATGACCAGGAACGACGCCATCGTGGATCGCACCCGCAAGAAGCTGGGACCGATCTACACGAAGCTGCAGTCCGACCTGGAGCGGATCAAGAGCTCGAACAACGACGCCCTGAACCAGCAGATCGGAACGCTGATCGGGGCCGGCGGCGGCACCGTGGTCCCGATCTGGAACCGGATGACCGCGGCGGACATCTCCGGCATGGCGCGCTACGGGGTCAACCAGGCCCACCTGGCCACGGTGAACCCCCGGATCAACGCCTACAACAACATCGCCACCAACGCCGCCTCCCGGGCCGCGAACGCCGAAGCAGCGCTCGGCGGCATCCAGACCGTCCGGTGGACGCCGGAGCCGTCGACCGCCGGCACCAACATGGTGCTGACGCCCAGGGACGCAGCCACCGGCGAGGTCATCGCGTCGATGAAGCCGATCGAGACCAACGTGCCGGCGAAGATCACGAACTCCCAGGGCACGGTCGTGGACAACCCGAACGCCGTGGCGGCCGGGAACGACCTGGCGCAGCTCTACAACTCCCGGACCCAGATCGCCAACGAGCTCCAGGCGACGCGCCTGAAGCTGAGCCGGGGCGTCAACAACGTCCAGAAGGAGTTCTTCGAGAAGCACGCCGCCGGCCTGGAACAGAAGAAGGTCGCGCTGGAAGCGGACATCCAGAAGTACCAGTCCGAGAATCCATCGATCGGGACCCGGGCCAAGGGGCTGGCGATGGACGCCGGCAAGTGGGCCGCCATGTCGGTCGGCATCACCCTCGGCGCCAACGTGATCCACCAGCTGACGCAGAACGGATGGGATCCCTCCAAGATCAACTGGCGGCAGGCCGGAGCGTTCCTGACCGACGGGCATTTCTGGGGCGGCACCGCGGGGTCGTTCGTCGGCTCCCTGGCCGGAACGGCCATCGCATCGGCGTTGCCCGGCGGCATCTTCGTGAAGACCGCCCTGTCGATCGGCGGAGCGGCTCTGGGCTTCCAGTGGGGCTCGGGCAACCTGGGCAAGACGGACTGGGCCGCGCTGGGCGTCACGACCCTGGGGTCCACGGCCGGGTTCTTGATCGGCATGGCGATCGGCGGGCCCGTGGGCGCGTTCCTGGGCGGCATCATCGGCCAGCTGGCCAGCCAGTACATCTACGACAAGGTCAAGGAGTGGCTCATCCGGGAGGAGGGCGCCTCCTCGTACGACCAGTCTCAAGGGCAATCGCAGGCCCAGGCGCAGGTCCAGGTCGGCTACCCCGCCGTGGGCGACCCCGGGCCGGTCCTGCCGCCTGCCGGCCTGGCAGGACAGACCGGTGGGTACGCCGGTCCGGCGCCCACCGAGACGGGATACGGGGGCCAGGCGAGCGGTGGCGACGCCGCGGCCAGGGATGTCACGGAGCGCATGAACGGCGCCTACGTGACCTACCTGGAGGCGCAGCGCGTCGGGAACACCCAGCTGGCCGCCCAGAAGCTCCAGGAGTACCAGGCGCTCCGCACCCAGCTCCAGGGGCTCAGGCAGAACATGGCCCCGGCCGGCCCCGGCGACTACCACAACAGCTCCGGTCAGTAGCACCGGGCGAAACGCACCGGCAGCGGGCCACCCGGACCGGCGCCGGCTCCCGGCGATCCGATCTCAGCGCAGCGGTCTGACGCCTCTGAAACCGGTGGAGCGGTCCCGGGTGTCGACCGGCTTGGCTCTCCGGTGCATCGTCGACAGGTGCCCCGGCTCGGCGGTCTGCCACGAGCCGCCCCGTACGACCCTGGGGCTCGACGCCGGCGCCTCGCTGGAATCCCACGCCCTGCCGGAGGTCCGGTAGTCGTCGTAGTGGGGGTCGGCGCACCACTCCTCCACGTTTCCGGCGAGGTTGACGATGGAGCAGGGCGACTTGCCGCCGAGGAAGCTCTTCACCGGGGCGGTCTCGGGGAACCGATCGTACTCGAGGCCCAGAGCCGCCATGCTCCGCTCGGAGGCGCGACCGCATTCGGCCGGGGAGACCACGCCGGCCTTGTTCACCGGGGAGCAGGTGCCGCGCCACTCGCCCCACGGGTACAGCCGGTTCTCCGTCCCCCGCGCGGCCGCCTCCCACTCGGACTCCTTCGGCAGCTGCTTGCCCACCCAGAGGCAGTAGTCCCTGGCGTCCTGCCATGACACGCCCACCACCGGGTGATCCGGCCGATCCAGGTCGGTGCAGTCCGGGAAGCGGGCCCGCTGGGGGCGCCGGGTCTGCTCGCAGAACTTGTCGTACAGCTCGTTCGAGATCTCCTCGCGATCCATGTAGAACGGGTCCACGTGGACCACCACCCCGTCCGGCCCGCCGAGCCGGAGAGCGCCCCCGGCCACGAAGAGCATCTCGACGCCGTCATCGCCGGCGATTCTCTGCGGCGTGCCCGTGGGCGCCTGCTGAGGCGGAAGGCTGCGGATCCCGACGGTGAGGGCGGCCAGCACGGCGAGCCCGACGCTTGCGACGAGGAGCTTCCGGGCCATGTCGGGTCGCAGCCAACGGTGCGGCGATCGCGGTGCCAGGGTGGTCTCCGGCTGGGGCTGGGCCGGAGCCTCCGGGACCGGCGGCCGGGCCGACCGCACGCGGCCGGACCGGCCGGCGAACTGGAGCAGGATGGCCAGCTCGTCGGCGGTCTGGACCCGGTGCTGCGGATCCTTGACCAGCGCCATGTCGACCGCCTCGTCGACATGGGCAGGAACCGTGGGGACGAACTGCCTGAGCCTGGGAGGGGGTTTCGAGATCTGCTGGGTCAACACGTCCTGGACGTTGTCGCCGATGAACGGAGGCCGTCCGGTGAGCATCTCGAAGACCANNNNAGATCGGCACGGTGGTCCACCCTGGCGCTCTGGCCCTGCTCCGGAGCCATGTACGCCGGGGCCCCCATGAGGGCGCCGGCACGGGTCCGCTCCAGGTCCACGGAGACCGACTTGGCCAGGCCGAAGTCGGCGACCTTGAGGCCCCCGGCGCTGGGGAGGATGACGTTCTCGGACTTCACGTCCCGGTGGATGATCCCTCGCCCGTGAGCGTAGCCGAGGCCGGCCAGCATCTGGACCGCGAAGCCCACCGCCTCGCTGGGCGGAAGCGGCCCCCTGGCCCTCAGCCGTGCCTTCAGGGTCTCTCCCTCGACGAACTCGAAGACCAGGTACGGCTGATCGCGACACACGCCGCTGGCGAAGACCTGGATGATGTTCTCGTGCTGGAGCATCGCCAGCGTCCTGCCCTCCCGCTCGAACCGGACCATGAAGTCGGGAGCATCGGGCTTGGCGAACTTGATGGCCACCAGCCGTCCCAGCGATCGCTGGCGCGCCCTGTAAACCGCTCCGCAGGCGCCCTCGCCCAGCAGCGCCTCGATCTGGTAGTCGTCGAGGAAGCTCCCGTCGAACCTGCCGGCCGCCGGAGTGCCGGGGTCGGTGTGCCAGCTGATGTCGACGTCTGAGAGCATGTCCACCGCGGCGAAATGGCACCGGCAACACGGACAGACCAGCTCCGTCGACGGCCTCCCGTCCTCGCTGGGTACCGGAGCGCCACACGCGGGGCAACGCTGGATGTTCTCGGTCGTCAGAGTGCCCATGCTGGCGATGAACCGACCCCGAAACGATCGCCCCGGGAGGGTGCAGCCGGCCCGATCGGCGTCGCTGGCCCCGCACCCCGTGCAGATCTACCTGGATGCCGGGGGCCGCCGGAGGTCGAGCTTCCCAGCATAGGTCATCAGTCTTCGGAGCGGATGAATCCGATGAACAGCATCAGGAGCACCATGCCCCAGACCATCCCAAGTGCGATGAGCGCCACGCGCCACGCCGCGGGCAGCCGGTTGAGCCAGGCGAAGGCAGAGTCGAGAGTGGCCTTCGAGAAGACCCCCTGGGAGGTGTCGAACGGGAGCTTGAACCCCTCCCCCGGCCTGGCCGGTTCACCCTTCGGAGGAGGCGGCGCCTTCACCTCCTTCGATTTCATCAGCGGCGAGGCGGCGATGCGCTGCGGTTCGGGCTCCGGGGGTGGCGGCCTGGACGGGGGCGGCGGGGCGACCACCCTCACCGGCTCCGGCTCCGGGGGGGGTTGTGGTGGCTCCGGTGGCGCCTGACGCTGGGGCTGGGCCTCCGGCTGGGGCTGGGGTCTCGGCGCCACCCTGCCCTCGCGGACCGGCGGCAGCGCCGACCCGCTGGCCGGCGGCGGGACCGCGGCCACCGGGGGCGGCGCGGGCGGCGGCGGCTCGGGCTCGGGCTCGGGCATGCGCCCTGGCACAGGGTCGGGCTCGGGCTCCGGGGCCTCTGCCGGCTCGGCCTCGGCTCTGGGCCTTCCCTTGTGCTCCTTGCGCACCTGCACGCGCTTCTCGACGTGCAGCCGCGTCGACAGCTTCTTCGCCGCGGCGTTTCCTCTGGCCTTGAGCAGCTCCAGCCCGGCCTCCGCTTTCTCGCGGATCACGGGGCTCTCGTGGCTGGCCAGGTCGGCGAGCAGCGCCACCGCCTTGTCGGACGCGATCTCCAGGATCGCGTGGATGGCGGAGCGGACCATCCGCTCCTCCCTGGTCTCGATCATCTGCTCGATGTAGCGAACCACGTCCACGTAGGTGCACTTCTTCAGTGCGACGATGGCGTTGGCCCGGGTGCGGCAATCCTTGTCCTTGAGCAGCTGGATGAAGAGCGGGTAGTTGCCTTCGTCGCCGCACTTCGCCAGAGCCTCGACGGCGTTCGCCCGGACACGGTCGATCGGGTCCTTGAGGCAATCTTTCAGGGCCGGAACCGCGGCGCGGCCGCCGAGCCGGTAGAGCGCCGTGACCAGCGCCGCCTTGACGTAGTCGTGGGTTTCCACGGGCAGGCGGTCTTTCAGGAGCGGGAACTTGCTCATGTCGCCGGAGGCGGCGAACGCCTGGATCGCGGCCAGGCGGGTGTTCGGATCGTGGTCGTCGAGCCCGATGGTGGTGGACCCCTCGAACAGGTCGCCCTCTTCGCTGAGCTCCTTGCTCGGCCCCTCCAGCTGGAGCTTGAGCTGGTCGACCACCTCGCGGGCCCTGGGGTTGCCGAACCGGGCGAGCCGGGCCAGGCTCTTCTGAGCCAGTCCCCGGATCGTCTCCTCGTCGTCCTTGATCGCGAGCTCCAGCAGCGGGATCACCGCGGCCGAGTTGAACCGGCCCAGGGCGCGGACCGCCACGTCCCGTCTCCAGGCGCGACTCGACTTGACCATGCGCTCCAGGAGCTGCATGAGATTGTGGCGCCCCAGCTTGTTGAGCGCCTTCATGCAGGCCTTCTCGACGATCTTGTCCCGATCGGTGACGAACACCTTGAGGATGACCGGATAGGCGTTCACGTCGCGGGAGTAGCTCAGCCCTTCGATGATCGCCTTCCGCACCAGCGGCTCCCGCTCGTCCTTCAAGAGGCCGGAGAGGTTGGGGATCACCTCGGACCGGCCGAGGATCCCCAGGGCGATGATCGCGGCTCCCTTGACCACCGGGTCCGTCTCTTCGGCCAGATGGGCGTTGAGAATCCCGAGGGTGCGCTTTTCTTTGTACGTGATGGTCGATCGGACCGCGTTCAGCCGGATCTTGGAGTCGGGCGACGACAGATAGCCCTTGAGCTTCTTGAGGTTGAGGTGCCGATCGGAGGTCTCGTGGCGGAGGTACAGGTCAGGCGCGACCGAGGTGATCTCTTTCTTGAGCTCCATCAGGCACTTGCGCGCCAGATTGCGCAAGCGCAGGTTCTCGTCCTCTCTCGCGGCCTTCTTCAGCGCGAAGATGCACTGGACGTCGTTGTACCGGGCGAGAGCAAGGATGGCCCGCTCCCGGACCTCTTCCGAGACCGACTCGATGTCGGCCAGGTACTGTTCAATGTCGTCCGGCATGGAGCGTCTTCACCAGCGGGCGAGGGTGGAGTTGGCCAAGTATAGACCAGCTTCCCCGGCAAAAGCAACGGACCGGCAGGGCCAAGATCCGGCGCCTCGCCGGATCGGATTCGCGCCTGAGAGCGCGACCTCGACCCGCGACGGAGGCGTCATCAGGGTGCCGGGACCGGGGGCTGTCTCACGACGCCCAGCCAGAAATCCAGAGTCGCGTGGATCGTTCGCTCCATGCCGTGGAGATCGGTGGGCAGATGAACGAAAGCGTTGGCCCCGAGGTCGTAGCACTCCCTCACGTCTCGCTCCGACTCGGACCCGGTGAGCACGACGACCAGCAACGACCTCGCCGCCGGGTCGCTCCGGATCGCCTTCAGCGCACCACGACCGCTGTCCCCCGGGAGGTTCCAGTCCAGCAGGACCAGGTGCGGTCGTGGCGCCAGGGCGTGCTTTCCGCGGCGTCTCAGGACGGCCAGCGCCTCCTCGCCGTCCGAGGCCACGGTCACTCGATGGGGGGGCTTCCAGCACCGGATCACCTCGCCGAGAAGGAGCGCCAGCTCGACGCTGTCCTGCACGAGGAGGATCTCTGCGGTCTCGGAGATCCCGGTCTCCGGAGCTGTCCGGATGACGACGGTCATGGCTGCACCTGACCCTGGGTCCCGCGCAGCGTACCAAGAACCGGGGCCAGACACAAGGCCGCCCGGGACGCAGGTCCTCCGAGTGCGGACAGTCCCGGTGAACGACGAGGTCGGGGGCCCCCCGATTCGCCCGACCGGTCGCTCCGCCCCCTGGCCCGGCTTCGGGGACATCCGCCCCGACGTTCGATCCGTGGTAGTCTGTTACGGAGGGGTCGCTGCCGGACCGATCCGGAGCGACCGCACGTCATGGCTGACGAAGACACCATCGATCCGGAAGCTATGGCCGGCCTCGAGGCCCTGGGCGGCCTGGAGCTGGTGCGGAACATGATCGATCTGTTCGGCGCCAACACGCCCGCGCGGCTCGCCGCGGTGAAGGCGGGTCTCGAGTCCGACGACCGCCAGGAGGCCCGGAGGGCGGCCCACTCCATGAAGTCCACGGCGGCCAGCATGGGCGCCCGGAGGCTGGCCGCGCTGGCAGCGCAGGTCGAGGCGCTCCTGGCGGCCCCGGGCGCGACCCCGGACCTCACCCGGGCGGTGGGCGAGCTGGAGCGCGAGGCGGACCGCGTCGCTGCCCGTCTCGGCGAGATCCGGGCCGGGACCTGATCACAGCCCTCGCTCCCCGGTACCAGAGGAACGTCCAGACCACAGAGCCATCGCTTCAAACCATAGAGCGTGCTTGGACTGCGAAACGGCACGGGATCTGGGTTTGTTCCAGTTCGCGTGGAAGGCCACCGGAATGGAGTAGTGCTTCTTGGGCTCTACGCGCTGCTTTTCGGCCTGGTGCCC
>JACQZM010000692.1 GCA_016213885.1 Candidatus Rifleibacteriota bacterium
GCCCGAACACGCCACGGGAGCAGGGGTCTTCGAGGCTGCAGTCATCCGCTCACGTTCAGGCTTGCTCACCTTTCAGAAGACCTCAGGATGCTGCGGACCGAGGCTGGGCGAGACCCCAGTGGCCTCTTCCAGATCGGCCGACTTCGCCCGGCCAGGTCGGTCGGATTCGGCCGACCTGGAGGCGAATGGAGGGCTCTGGAAGGCCTGCTTCCGGGAAACGGTCTCCAGGATCTCGACCAGATGGTCAAGGCATGACTCGCTCGTGACGGTCTTGCGGCGAAGCCTGAGCCCCCCTTCTTGGAGCGTGACCCCCGGCTGGCGGCGCCTCGCCGTGAGACCCCACTCCGGAGGCTGTCCGTCAGGCGCTCCTGGAGGGCCTCATGCTCCGTCAGAGGGGGTGAACAGCGAAAGGCGGGGGTCTCCGCTGGGGAATCCGAGTCGCTTGCGTCCGTCCGGGAGCGATCGCTGCCTACCTGGCCGGCACCCTGGAAGGACTCTGCGGGAGGGTCGCCGTCAAGCCGTCGTCGACGCCCAGGGGATGCCTGACCTCTGAAGAAGTGGCGACGGTCGTTTTCCCCCCAGGCCCACGGTCTGTCGGCGGGCCCAGCGGCGATCACGCCGGAGACCCTGCGATCCTGACCGGCCGCCTTCTCCGACCTCTCGAGGTCCTCCTCTCGTCGGGAGTCTCCGGACGGGTGATCGGTGGCTCCGGATGCAGTGGCGTGGCCAGCCGCCGAGTTGTTGAAAAGTGGGCTCTGGAAGGCCTTTCAGACCCAGAATGGCCTCCTGGAGCCTGTTGCGTCGTGCCAGCCGGCGTTCCGTGGAGAGTTCGCCATTCTACGCGCCTCTGGATACCGCTTCCAGGGCTGATTTCGAGAGCTTTCCGAAACAAAGGCCCCGGGAGCCACGGAACGGGGGCAATTCCGGAAACGCCCGCCGTCCTGTGAATCTCTGCGAGCCCGGAGGGCGAGCCGGGAGGGGGCTTGGGGGGCCGGATGAGCGAAGCGAAGGGCCCCCCATCTCCAGCGATGCCGCCCGGCTCGGCCGCGGAGCGTGCGACGCGGACGAGCTAGTTGCTCTTGCTGTTGATGTACCGGATGAGCTGGCTTATCGAGTTGATCTTCGGGACGTCCGACTCCGGGATCTGGATGCCGTACTTGTTCTCGAGGGAGTTCATGAACTCCATGATCATGACGGTCTCGATTCCCAGATCGTCGAAGAATGCCGAGTCAGGCTCTATCACCTCGGGATCCAAGGAAGCGATGTCGGCCAGCATGTCCCGCAGATCCTCGAACTTCGGCATGGCTCGAAAGCTCTCCTTTTCCCGTTGCTCCCGGGTCAACGGGTCCACGACAGGTATGCCCGAACCGGCCGAAGAATATCTTCTGCCTTGTTCGAAGTCAACCCCAAGATCCAGCGCCTCGCCGGGGTCCGGGTCGCAAGACCCGGCGCCTCGCCGGGTCCGAGTCGCGCCCCCGAGCGCGACCTCCAACCTGGTCCTTTCCTTTTTCTCTCCCCCGAGCGCGACCTCATTCCGGTCCCTTTCTCGAATAGATGTCCCACCCCGCGCGACTCTCGACCAGCCTGTACGACGCTCCCAGCGCTCGCTGGACCCCGGCCCTCTCGGCCCCGGTGTAGAGTGCCACCCGGCGCTGGTCCGCGTCGGCCAGGTCTCGCCACACCACGACCCTGGGGCCGCCGCTGGCGAGAATCGTCGCGATCTCCGAGAGGTCCACCATGTGGAACCGCCTGCGACTGGGGGCCGGGAGGCTCGGGTGGGCCAGCGACACGGACGCCATCTCGAAGCCCGGCCACAGCGGCCGATCTGCCGCCAGCGCGAAGTCGGGCACGAAGGTGAGCACCGCGTCGGTGGGTCCGCAGAGCCGTGCGATCGTCTGCCCGATCTGCGAGACGTGAGCGGGGTTCCACCCGGTGACCGCGTAGAGCTGCGTCCTGGCGCCCAGCAGGCCCGTCAGGGCCAGGACCAGAGCCACGGCTCGCGAGAGGCGGCCCAGCTCGATCCGCGACACCGCGACTCCCAGCGCCACGGCCAGCGGAGGGAGCACGAGCTCGTGATACTCCGGATGCAGCCTCCCGGGTACGAGGTGCAACGCCGTCACGGCCAGCACGGTGGTCGCGCAGGCGCCGACGCCAGGATCCCCGGTCGACCAGCCTCCGGAGCGGTGCCGAACCGCCTGGACCACCAGGACGAGCAGCAGGAACGCCGCCAGGTGGTGATGATCGGCGAGGCGGACGATCCCCTGGACTTTCGACCGCAGCTGGTCCAGGGGCGACGCGCCGCCGTGGAGGCCGGTGTGGTAGAGCAGGTTGTTGAAGACCAGACGATCCGGACCCAGGGTCGCGAACGGCCCCCAGAGCGCCAGCAGCAGGAGGCCCACGACGACCACGAGGCGCCCGGGCGGGCCCGGCGCCTGCGAGCGGTCGGTCTTCTTCAGCCACGCCCGGATCACCAGCGCGGCCAGACCGCCGGTCGCGGAGAGCCTGATCGTCGACGCCAGCGCCATGGGCAGCAGGCACAGCCACGCCAGCCGGCCACGCAATCGATCATGGAGCCAGAGCGCCAGCATCAAGAGAAACGCAGCCGGGGCGATGTTCCGCGTCACGGCGTACCATCGCAGCGTGTACGTGGCCGGGACGAGCATCAGAGCGGTCCACACCATGGCCGCCCGGCCCCGGTGACGCGCCATGTCCAGCGCCAGGGCGATCGCTCCGAGGCCGAAAGAGAGGCAGAGCAGCCGGCCGCCCACGAACGATCCATTGGCCAGGGAGAACAGGTAAGGCCCCAGCGGGGCCTGGAAGAACGCGAAGTCCCGGTACGGCGTCAGGCCCTGGGCGACGAGCCGGCCACCCTGGAGGTACCAGCCCTCGTCCGGGAAGACGTTGCCGAACCGGACGAGGCCCAGGCCCAGCGCCGCGGCCACGGCGATCCACGGAACGAGCTCGAGTCTGGACGGCGTGTCGGGCTCGGGGGTGACCACAGGCGGCTCCTCGGTTCACGGGGGCGACCCCGGAGGTCGGGTCCCGGGATCTTGCGAGGCTATCGGCGGGGCCGCGGCATCGCCGGACTCCCGAAGCCGGCCGACGGTCCACCGGTAGCCCGAAGCCGTCATCGACGCTTCCGATGATCCATCGGCAGGAAAGCTCGACGCGCTTAGGCCCGGCGGGCCCGCCCGTCCGCGCGCCCCGGTCGGCGGCAGTGGCCGCGAGTCGGGAGCTGGCTCAGTCTTGCGGCGCCGGTGTCGGGCCGGTGCGGTTCGCCTCCGGGGGCAGGCAGATGGAAGCCACCGCTCGATAGAGCTGCTCCATCCGGAACGGCTTGTGGAGAACCTTGACCGGGCCCATCCCGGACCGGGGGATGGCCTCGAGGCTCCGTCCGACCACGCTGCCCGTGACGAACAGCGTCTTGAGGCCCGGACGGCACTCCTGGATCTTGTAGTACAGCTCGACTCCGTCCATCGTGGGCATCTTCACGTCGAGGATCACCAGGTCCGGGGCGTTCGATCTGATCCACTCCAGGCACTCGACCGGGGCGTTGAACGCCTTCACCTGGTGCCCCCACCGGCCGAGAGCCTCCTGGCACAGCTCGAGGACCGAGATGTCGTCGTCGACCACGGTGATCCGCATGGGCGCCAGCTCTGGAAGCGGTCCCTGGGGCGCCGGCGCCGCCTCCAGGGTGGTGGTCAGCATCATGGGAAGCTGCACCGTGATGGTGGTGCCCCGGCCCATCTCGCTGGACGCCTCGATCCGTCCCCGATGACGGTCCACGATGGCCTGGCAGATCGCCAGCCCCAGGCCGGTGCCCTTCCCGACCTCCTTGGTGGTGTAGAACGGGGTGAAGAGGTGGGGCAGTCGCTCCTTGGGCACTCCCACGCCGGTGTCGACCACCCTGACGACCAGCTCGTCGCTCTCGTTCTGGGTGGTGACGAACAGCTTGCCGCCGTGGGGCATGGCGTCCCGGGCGTTGAGTATCAGGTTGAGGAACAGCTGCTCGAGCTCCCGCTCGTCTCCGGCGATGGAGGGATGGGTCGCCGTGAACTGCGAGATGCACTCCACGTGATGGAGAGCCAGCTGCTTCTCCACCAGGCCGCCCACGCGCCGGAGCAGGGCGTGGAGGTCGATGCGGGTGACCTTGGTGGTGGTCCGTCGCGACAGGCTCAGCATGGCGCTCACCAGCTCGCCGCACCGGATCCCCGCGTGGAGGCACTTGCGGAGCGCTTCCTCCACGGGCTTCGTGTGTCTGTGGTTGTCGATGCAGTGCTCGAGCCAGCCCACGATCACCGTGAGCGGGTTGTTGATCTCGTGGGCCATCCCGCCGGCCATCATCCCCAGCGACACGAGCCGCTCGGACTGGGTCTTGTACTCCTCCAGCATCCGCCGGCTGGTGAGATCGACGAAGTGGGTGATGGTGCCGACGACCTCCCTGGCGCCGGCCGACATCAGCGGCGCACCACATCGGCCTCCAGGTCAGAGAACGTCTTGCCGCTGCGGAGCACCTCCCGGATCGTCCCCTCGAACGGGGCGATCTTGGTGTGGTCCACGACCTTCTTGCCGACCACGAGCTCCGAGGTCAGGTTGAGGAGCTTCTCTCCCGCGGGGTTGATGGCGGTCACCCTCCGGTCGCGATCGGTGACGAGGATGCCCGACGGGAGGGACATGAAGATGGACTGGGCGAAGCTCTGGGCGCGGAGCACCTCCTCCACCTGCTCTTTGACCTTGGCCTCGAGGCTCGCGGAGAGCAGCTCGAGCCTGACCCGGTACTCCTCCTTCTCGCGCTCCAGCGCCACCTTCTCTTTCATGGCTTCCCGGAACTGCCGGGCGCGCAGCACGCTGTTGAGGAACTCCTCCTTGTTGAGCGGCTTCTGGAGGAAGTCGAAGACGCCCTCCCTGAGCGCGTTGATGGCGGTTCCCGTGTCCCTGGCCGAGGTCACCAGGATCAGCGGGGGATCTCCCTTCTCGTGGAGCTGGCGGGCCAGGTCGAACCCGGTACCTTCCTCGAGGAAGATGTCGGAGATGACCAGGTCGATCGGCGCCTCCCCCAGGATCTGGTGCGCCTCGGCCAGGTGGGACGCCTGGTAGATGATGACGCCCAGTCCGGCCAGCCAGTTGGACATGATCTTGAGCAGGACCAGATCGTCGTCGATCACCAGGACATGGACCGGCTGGACCATGCTGTGCTGCTCGCCCTGCTTGCGCCGCTGGGCGATCGCCTTCTCCAGCACCGACACCAGCCGGTCGCGCTCTATCGGCTTCTCCAGGTAGTCGAAGGCGCCGTTGCGGATCGCCTCGACCACGGACTCCGGCTTGGCGCTCGAGGTCAAGACCACCACCGGAAGACGAGGGTCGATCCACCGGGCGTACTCCAGGATCTCGGTGCCGCTGCCGTCGGGCAGCAGCAGGTCGGCCAGCACCACGTGCACGGCTCGCTGGTTCAGGGTGGTCTTGGCCTCCGCCAGGTTCGCCGCCAGCAAGACGTCGTAGAAGTGGTCTCTCAGAGTCTTCGAGATGGTCTTCAGGATGAGCGGATCGTCATCAATGATCAGGACCGTGTCCGGCATGGTCGTCTCTTCCGATCTGGGTTGGATCGCCGGGGCGCAGCACTCCCCCTCGCCGCGATGGGCGATCTGCTCCTGGCGGGTCCATTATAGCAGGCGTCGTCGCGAAACCGGTGGGGGATCCTGCCGGACTGCGACGGCTCCGAGGCTCCTGGCACCGACCGGAGGCTGTCCTCGCTCTTGCGGTCCCGGGCCGGGCGTGTCATCCTGTAGCCGTCGCGGGTCCTCCGGGATCCGTGGGGGGTGCTCGTGGCAGACCTGAGAGCTTTCGGCCTCGCCGACATGACCGCGCTCTCCGCCGTGACGAGACGCATGGGCAGGCGGAGGCCCTGGGCCAGGTGGGGTGCCACTCCGTGCCGTCTCGGGTCCAGTGCCTGGTCTTGCTCGCCACGGCCGGGACGATGCCGGAGTGGAACGACAGGCGTCTGTCCAGGGGCCACCGGGCGATCCCGCTTCCCACGGTGGCGGCCATGGGGCGGACTCCGATGATCTCCCAGCTCGTGAAGCAGCTTGGCATCGACGTCGATGTCGTGCTGCGGCCGGTCGAGAGCTCGATCCTCGTCGAGGTGGAGCAGCGAGCCTACAACGTCTTCCACGTGCAGAAGGCGAGGGGCAGCGAGTTCATCCCCGCCCAGGACGACTTCGTCATACCCCACGGAGTGCGATCGGTCCTCGGGTTCGGCGGCATCCTCACCGGCGGCAGCATGTTCGCCATCATCCTGTTCTCGTCCACCCCCATCCCCCGACAGACGGCCGATCTGTTCAAGACCATCGCCGCCAGCGTCAAGGTGGCGGTGACCCCTTTTTCCCGGGGACCCATCTTCGCCTCGCCGTGACCGGAAGGACGATCGGATCGCATGGCTCGCAAGGTCGATGACCGGAAGACGCGGAGCGCCGAGGCCGAGATGCTGCGATCGCAGGTCACGGCCATGGAAGAGCTGCTCCACGTCAGCGAGCGGGCCGTGCTGGAGCAGGCCGAGATGCTCGAGGAGCGCGAGCGACGCCTCGAGGCGGTCAACGAGGCTCTCAAGGTCGAGAAGGACGCGGCGCTGGCGGCGAGCAGGGCCAAGGCGACCTTCCTGGCGAACATGAGTCACGAGATCAGGACCCCGCTGAACGCCGTGATCGGGATGACCACCCTGCTGCTGGACACGGCGCTGGATGCCCGGCAACGCGAGTACGCGGCCACGATCCGGGCCAGCAGCGAGCACCTCCTGGGGCTCATCAGCGACATCCTCGACCTGTCCAAGATCGAGTCGGGCAAGCTCACCATGGAGCGGGAGGTCTTCGACCCGGTCACCTGCATGGAGGAGGCCATGGATCTGGTGGCAGCCGCGGCCTCGGAGAAGGGCCTCGAGCTGGCCTACCTGTTCGATCCGAACCTCCCGCAGTCGGCCCTCGGGGACTCGGGACGGCTGCGACAGGTGCTGGTGAACCTGCTGAACAACGCGGTGAAGTTCACCTCTTCCGGAGAGGTGGTGGCCTCCGTGGACCTGGTCGGAAGTCCAGGCGGCGGTCACGAGCTGCACTTCTCCATCAGGGACACGGGGCGCGGGATCCCCCCGGACCAGCAGGATCGACTCTTCAAGCCGTTCGACCAGCTGGACTCGTCGCCCACCCGGGCCCACGGCGGCACCGGTCTCGGCCTCGCCATCAGCCGGAACGTGGTGGAGCTGATGGGCGGGAGAGTCTGGGTCGAGAGCGTCCCGGGGAGGGGATCCACGTTCCATTTCACCGTGTTCCTGGCGGCCACCAAGGGGCCCAGGCGGGTGACGGTGAGCCGGGTCAAGACGCACCTCACCGGCGCTCACGTGCTCATCGTGGACGACAACGTCACCAACCGCCGGATCCTCGAGCAGTACACCGCATCGTGGGGCATGGTCCCGAGGGCCGCCGAGGCCGGGCCCCAGGCGCTGGCGTGGCTCTGCAGGGGCGACCCGTTCGATCTGGCCATCTTCGACTATCTGATGCCGGTGATGGACGGTCTGGAGCTGGCTCGACAGGTCCGGTCGCTCCCGGGTCGCTCCGAGCTTCCCATCTTGCTGCTCAGCTCGGTGAGCCGGCCCGTCGCCGGGGCGGAGCAGGCCCGCCTCCGGATCGCAGCCTGCCTGACCAAGCCGATCAGACGCTCCCTGTTGCTCGACGCGGTGTCCAGCGCCATCGGATTCCAGCCGGCGACCGGGCAGACGGCATGCGAGAAGAGCCCGTTCGATCCGGAGATGGCCAGTCGCATCCCGCTGCGAATCCTCGTGGTGGAGGACAATCAGGTCAACCAGGCGGTGATCGTCTCTTTTCTCGCCAGGCTGGGGTACAGGGCCGACGTGGCCGGCACCGGTCGGGAGGCGATCGACGCCCTCGAGGGAGCCCGGTACGACCTGGTGCTCATGGACCTCCAGATGCCCGAGATGGACGGTCTGGCCGCGACCCGGGAGATCTGCCGGCGGTGGGCCAGGGACAGCAGGCCGCGCATCGTCGCGATGACCGCCGCGGCCTCGCTGGAAGACCGGTGCGTCTGCTTCGAGGCGGGCATGGTGGACTTCATCAGCAAGCCGGTCACCGTGGCCGTCCTGGTGAAGGCACTGAAACGTACCGCCCGGGCCCTGGCGACCGGGCCGGACGACGCGGCGACCTCGCCGGCCGGAGCTTCCGGCCTTGCGGGGCGACCCGGAGGCCTCGAGGACCGGTTCGATCTGGCCGCTGCTCTGGAAGGAGTGGAGGGCGACGGTGAACTGCTCCAGGTGCTGGCCCGCTCGCTGCTCGACCGGGCCGAGGAGCTCGTGTCGGCGCTCCGGCGAGCCGTCGACGAGCAAGACCGGGTCGCCCTCGCCCGGGCGGCCCACAAGCTCAGGGGATCCGTGACGAGCTTCGGGGTACCCGGCCTGGCCGCCAAGGCGCTCCGGCTCGAACAGCTCGGCGCCGAGGGGGAGCTGGCCGACGCATCGGTGCTGTGCCGGGCACTCGAGGACGGCATGCAGGCCCTCTGCGACGCGCTTCGACGCTTCCTGGAGGACGAGAAGGCGGCAGCGCGGAGCTGAGAGCCGGAGAACCAGGATCCCCCACCTGTTTCGCGGAGTCGGGCCTGTGATCAGGCCT
>JACQZM010000693.1 GCA_016213885.1 Candidatus Rifleibacteriota bacterium
CCTAGAAGGACCGTGAACCTGTTTCAGGTCCGTGCGTTCTTCAGGAAGAGAAGAGTGGAAGGACAGCTCTCTGCCGCGCTCAAGAGAGAGCTCGATGGGTTTCCTGGATTCTGGAGAGGAGCGCTGGAGGAGGGGCAACGCCGGAAGATCCAGCTGCTCCGCAAGCTCGCGGGCTCCCGGGGGCTTCCCGAGATCGAGTCCGGTACCATCATCGGCCAAACGAGACTGGGAGCGTGGGTCCTGAGGTGCTGCAAGCGGCATCGCGAGGGCCGGCTCGACCCCTGGTTGGAGCGAGAGCTGGAACGGATCCCCGGTTGGACATGGAAGCCATCGCGGGCCGAGCAGACGGAGCGGAAGCTGGACCTTCTGGAGAGGTTCCTGGAGGACCGGAGCTACGAGGATCTCGTTCATCACCCGATGCTCCACGGCGTGAACCTGCACAGCTTCGTCCTCCACTTGCGCAAGAGCTACAACAAGGGTCGGATGAGCGATGAACTGATCCGCGCATGCGAGCGGCTGCCGGATTGGTCATGGCACCCGCTTGAAGATCGCAGACGACTGCGCCGTTCCAGCGCTCATCGCCGATCGGATGACCAGGACGACGACCCGCCTGGTGGACGCGCCGGCTGACGCGGTGCACGCGGTGCCATCGCCAGGCGACGAGACCTGCCAGAAGTCCGACCGCCCGGAACGCCGCGGGTCGTGGTCGGAGGACAGGCCGGACCGGCACGGAGGAACCCGGATCCGATGATGGGACGTGTTCGAGCGGTGGGTGCCCCGTGGCTGGCCCTGCTCGTCGTCGCCTGGGTCGTCGCCTCCACGGTCGGAAGAGCCTGGTATCGCGCTCCGCTGGATCTCGCCCACACCTTGATCCTGCCGCCCGTCGAGAGGGACCGGCGACCGGCGTCGGCGCTCCCGGGCGACTCCAGCCCGGTGGTCATCGTCGACGTGTCGGCCGACGGGAGGGAGGGGGCGCCGATCGTCGGACGCCAGGAACTGGGCCGGGTGATCCGGAAGCTCGGCGAGCTCGGGGCCTGGGTCGTCGGGGTGGACATCCTCTTCGAGACCCGGGGCGACGCCGCGGAGGACCGCGCCCTGGAACAGGCGATCCGCGGGGCGGGCTGCGTGGTGCTGGCGACCCGGTACGACACGTCCACCCTGGCCGAGATCGACCTGTGGCTCGCCCCGGCCTGCCGGTCCCTGGGGATGGCCAACATCATCGTGGACGAGAGCGACGGGTACTTCCGGATGATCCAGCACCTCTACACGCAGCCCGGCATCCGCACCCGGCACTCTCTGAGCCTCGAGGTCGCGCGGATGCTGCTCTCCGGGGGGACGTGCAACCCCGCGCCGGTCGAGCCCGGAGACACCCACCTGACCCTCCGGAGCCGGACTGGCGAGCCCATCGAGATCCCGGTGGACCACAACGGGATGTCGCTGATCCAGTACCAGGGCCCGGCCGGCACGGTACCGCAGCTTCACTGGCGAGAGCTTCAGCGGCTCGGCCGCCAGCAGCTCAACCTGACCGGGCGGGCCGCCCTGGTCGGCGACACCCGGCTGGACACCCGGGACTCGTGTCCGACGCCGTTTCATCGGAGCGCTCTCTCCAGGATCTCCGGCGTCGAGATCCACGGCCAGACGATTCTCGGGATGCTCGGCTCGACCAGGCGCCGGGTCGCCGGTCCGGTTCTGGACTGGACCACCGCCCTGATCGGGACCGTTCTGGGCGCCGTGCTGCTGACTGTCATGTCGATCCGCTGGGCGATCGCCGGGGCTCCCCTTCTGCTCCTCGCCTTCTGGATCGCGACGCATCTGCTCTTCGCCTCGTCGGGGGTGTTCGTCAACCCGTTGCCGGCCACGGTGGGGCTGCTGCTGGGGCTGACCGTGACCGTGGGCTGGGGGACCCGGGTGCCGCGTCCCGACGGTTCCACGAGAGCCACCCTCGAGCAGGAGACGCTGGAGCGCGTGGACCACCTGCTCGAGGGGCGCCGGTACGACGAGGTCGTCCACCTTCTGCAAGGCCTGGATCGGAAAGGAGACGGCGAACCGGACCCGCACCTTCGCTGGGGGCTGGCGATGGCGTTTCTGGCAAACCAGAACGTCTCTCTGGGGCTCGCCCAGGTGAAGGGGCTCGGCACCGGCGGGCTTCCCCTCGACAAGGTGTACCGACTGGCCTGTCTTCTCGAGCAGGCCGGCCTCCTGGCCGAGGCGGAGACGGTGTTCGCCCAGGTGATGTCCCGCGATCTCTCGTTCGCCGACGTGGCCGGCAGGGCCCGCGCCCTGGCCGAACGGGACTACCGCGTGCCCGACTCCCTGCGACGGGCGCTCTGCCATCGCTACGGGGACGTGCGGTTCCTCGCCAGCGGCGGGATGGGCAAGATCTACCAGGCTCACGATCGGGAGCGAGGGCAGGACGTGGCGATCAAGGTGCCCAGTCCGGAGCTGCTGACCGATCGCGAGTCCAGGGTGCGGTTCGGACGGGAGATCGAGCTTCTGAGCCGGCTCTCTCACCCCAACATCATCCGGCTCCACGACGTCGGGAAGAGCGACCTGCTCTACTACTCGATGGAGCTCATGCCGGGCACCACCCTTCGCGACCTGATGCGACCGGGGCAAGATCTCCCGGCGGCGCGGGCGGTGGAGCTTCTGCTGCAGGTGTCCGAAGCGCTGGCCGTGGCGCACGGCAACGGCGTCATCCACAGGGACATCAAGCCGGAGAACATCCTCCTCGACGAGGCCGGCGTTCCCCGCCTGACCGACTTCGGGCTCGCCTTCATCCGGGATCAGACCCGGCTCAGTCGCTCCGCCGTCAAGGTCGGGACGCCGGCCTACATGGCCCCGGAGCAGCTCCGTGGCGACGTCCCCTCGCCTGCGGTGGACGTGTACGCCATCGGCGTCGTCCTCTTCGAGGCGCTCTGCGGGGTGGTGCCGTACGACTCCGAAGAGCCACTGGCCAGGCTCATGTCAGAGGCTCCGGTGCTGACTGTTCACCGGCCCGAGGCTCCCGAGCCGCTGGTTCAGCTGGTCGCCCGCTGCCTGTCGCGCGACCCGGCGCGCAGGCCGCCCTCGGGCCGGGAGCTGGCCGATCGCCTGCGGACCGTCCTCTCTCTCCCGAGCGCGACTTCAAACGAGTCCCCTCCACTTCCTTCGTGAGCGTCGATCCGGGCAAGAGGGTGATCACAGCCCGAGCCCTGCGAAACAGGCGCCGGATCATGGCCTGCATCATGTGTTGCCCCGGGTACCGCTTCTGGGCTACGATCTGGAGCCTCCGGGAGCTTCGCGGACGACCCGGCCTTCGGGTCGGCCCGATCGAGACCCGGACCTGAAAGGAGCGGGGTGCAACATCATGAGAGCCACCGAACTCGTCTACAGCTCGCACGATCGATGCGAGGTCATCCACAGGGACTGGATCGTTCAACGGATCCTGGAAAGCGAAAAGAAGACCGTCCTGTACCTGCCCATGTCGTCGGTCTCCAAGGGCGACCAGGAGTACAGCTGGGGCACGTTCTCCTGGTACTTCGACCGTTTCCGCCCGATGGGCCTGGTACCGCGCCACCAGCTCTACGACAGCGAGATGAGCGTCGCCGACGCGAAGGTTCTCCTCGAGTGGCTCGCCCAGTCGGACGTGGTGATCCTGGGCGGCGGCGAGACCAAGACCGGCATGCTCCGATACCAGGCCGTGGCGGAGCGCGCCACCGGCAACCCCGGGGCGTTCTGCCAGATCCTGAAGCAGCGACAGGCCAACGGCCTCTTGACCGCGGGCTTCTCCGCCGGAGCGGTGCAGCTCTGTCAGCACAGCTTCGACGATGCCGGGGCGGTGTTCGGCCTGGTCCGGAACGTCATCACCACGCTGCACTACGAGCCCGCGGGCGCCAAGTTCCTCCAGGGCATCGCCCAGCGGTACCCCGACTGCCTCGTGTTCGGCCTGCCCAACGATTCCGGGATCGCGGTGAGCCAGGGGACCACCAAGGGCGGCAAGGTGTGGCAACACATCGAATTCGTCGCCGACTACTCCTGGGACAAGCCAGAGGACCAGTGGCACATCAAGACCCGCCAGGGCGTCAAGGTGGAGCACAGGTACGCCGACGGCCGGTCGTGGAGCTTCAACGGCGGGGACGTGCTCGTGAGGGTGTTCGACCCGAAGCGTGGCGACTCGACCTACATCAAGTGGCCCGACGGTCCGGTCTTCTGCGACCGCAACACTCAGGGCGAGACCCCGTACCGGTCCGTCGAAGAGATCATCGAGAAGAACTGAGGCGGGTGCTGGCCCCCCCCGGCGCCCCGGCAGGCGGCGCCGCGCGCCCGGCCCTCCACCCGGTCAATAGGCGTTTCGAGATGCGATGATCGGCTCCACGGTCCGTCCCATCTCCCGGAGCGCCGTGGCGATCCTGTAGGGCAGGCTCGTGGAGAACCCGTCGATGTCGATCAGGTGCTCCAGCATGTGCTGGTGCAAGGAGCAGACCGGGATGAAGTTCCGCTCCTCGGTCCAGATCGACTCCCCCCGCAACGTCGCCGCCTGCCAGGCTCCGAAGCTCATGAGCCTGCTGTCGGTGCTGCGCGTGCGGAATACGGTCAGGGCACTGCGCCCGTTGTGCCGCTCGATGTCCCAGCTCCACCGGGTGAACAAGAGGTTCTGCTGTGCCCACTCGATCTCCTCGGCCAGGGTGCGGGGCTCCGCGGCGGACCTGCGGTGGTGCCTGAACGGCGCGCATACCGCAAACGGGAGACTGGCGGTGGGGCTCCCCGCCACGTTCAACAGCGCGGGAATGCAGAGCTTCGTGTCGAACTCGAGCCGCGCCGGCCGGACGAAGAACGCCGTGATGTACTCGGTCATCGGCCCCAGCGCCCCGCCCGCGAACACGAGAAACCAGCAGATCGCAGGCAGCGACAGCGTGAAGAAGCAGGCGTCGTCGCTCGACGGCACGCAGAGCCCGGCGGCGGCCTCGTCGGGCGTGTCGGGCTCGATCTCCAGGGTGGCGATCCGCGGCGCGTGCCTCAGGATGACGATCCGCGGGACCCCGCGGTCCGACTCCACGTGGAAGATCTCCTCGCGCCCCTGAAGCTCCGGCGGCTTCGAGGGGAACGGAGCGCCAAACCCCTCGACCGATCGTCGCAGGTGCCACAGCACGTGCTCCACGGAGTACACCCGGGCCGGGCCGGTCTCCCGGGGGATCCGGACGGCGGTCCCGGAGTCGTTGCGAGTCCAGCTCGGCCGGAAATCGGGGAGCGGCCGTGCGGCCCCGCCGAGCATCGTCTCCAACCACAGCACGCCCTGCTCCTTCATCGCCGCTCCTCCCCGTGCGGAGACGACCGTGGTGGGGTCACGAGGCCACCTCTCTCGCCAGGTCCTGCGGGCCCATGGTCGCCAGAAGCCTCCTGGCGGCCCGGGCGATCCGGGACGGAAGGCTGGTGGAGAGCCTGTCGCAGCACATCATGAGGTCCAGCAGGTGCTCGTACACCGTGGTGACCTCGAAGAGATGCTCGTCGGTCCACAGGCGTTCTCCCCTGAGCGTGGCCCTCTGCCACGAGGAGAAGCTTCTGAGCGGGCTCCTGGCAGGCAAGCGTCGGCGGAAGAGCGTGAAGCCGCTCTCGATGTCGTTCCGTTCCAGGTCCCAGGACCACCGCCCCCAGAGCAGATGACGCTCGACGCGCCGGATCTCCTCCTTCAGGGTGGCGGAACGTGGCGCCAGCCCGTAGTACCGGAAGGTGGAGCACAGGTTGTAGGGCACCGAACCGTCCGGCGATACGTTCAGCAGCGCCGGGAGGCAGAGCCGGGTGCCCAGCTCGAGCCTCGTGGACCTGGCGAAGAAGGCGGTGACCTCGCTGGTCATCCGCCGCCTCGGCATGCAGAGGAACCAGCAGCTGGCGGGCAGCTGGACCGTGAAGTAGACGCACCGGTCCATCTGCCCGACGGCGTCACGCCGACGCGGCTCCGCCTCCTCGGGTTCGCTCTCCAGGGTTCTGATCTGGGGAGGGTAGACCAGGATGACGATCATCGACTCCTCGCCGAGCGGCTCCACGTGAATGACCTCGTCGCAGTCCGCCAGCTCGTCGGGCTTCGACGGAAACGGCCTCGAGAACTCCTCGACGTTCTGCCTGAGATACTCGATC
>JACQZM010000124.1 GCA_016213885.1 Candidatus Rifleibacteriota bacterium
CCGGCGATCCGGACGATCAGCAAAGGCAGCGACTGGCCGGCGCTCCAGTGATCGCCGATGCAGGTCTTGGTCGGGTCGATGTTCGGGTGGAACACCGGCGTCAGCATCCTGCAGAACGGCGCCCGGCGCGGGTAGTCCCCCGGGAGGAACACCTCGACGCGGTGGCTCCGCGAGGGCTGCTGGGTCTCGTCGGCCTCCGGGACCAGACCGGAGACCCGGATCTCGAACCTGTACCGCTCCGGCGGGGTGCCCTCGCACTCGAGGAGCTTGACGAACGGGCTCTGCTCGCAGAGCCTCACGACCCGCTCGTGGTCCGACGCGAGCCTGCGCAATCTCGATGCTGACATGGGGACGCTCCCGACGACCGGTCCGGTCGGGCTAGTGCTTGCCCGAGAAGTGCGAGTAGATGAACGCCAGGGCGATCAGGCCGGTGGTCTGGACGAAACCCACGCCCAGACCGATCTTGAGCAGCGCCCTGTAGAGCGAGGACATGCCCGAAACGTCTTTGCGATTCAGCAGGAACCACCCGCCTCCCACCACGGCCCCGAGCGGCGCCGTGAACGGCAGGGAGCAGGCGACGAACACGCCGATCACGTTACGTTCCAGCTCGCTCATCCGGCTCTTCAGCGAGGTGCGCTCGCTGAACTCCGCGGCGTTCTGCGGCCGCGCCGACTCGAACGTGGCCCCGCAGTGCCGGCACCGCAGCGCCGCCGCCAGGATCTCCCGGCCGCACGCCGGGCACGGCTTGTTCTCACGCCCCCAGTAGGCCGGCGTGAACTCCAGCGCCGACCGCGGCTCGGTCGGAGGCACAGCTGTGCACCCGTAGACCGCGCAGCCCCGGTTCTCGTCCCAGCAGTCCTTGTGGTAGGCGGCGCTGCAGGCGGGGCACGAGACCGCCGCCTCGGTCTGATCCATGCCGGTGCTGCACACGCCGCAGCGCCGCACCGCCGTCGCCTTGCCGGTTTCCATCTCCATCGTCCGCGGTCCTCACCCTTGCCGCTGCTCGAACACGAACACGGTCCGGCCCACCGTTATCTGATCCCCGTGTCGCAGCCGCGCCAGGCGGATCGTGGCGTTGTTCACCAGTAGCGGCTTGTCCTGGCACTGCGCCTCGATCTCGCAGTGGTCGCCGGCGGCCCTGAGCACCGCGTGGGTCTCGGCGACCTGGTCGTCGTTGATCAGGTAGACATCCGATCGAGGGGACGAGCCGAGGATCATCCTGTCCTTGAACAGGAGGAACTACTTGCCGGCCAGCGGCCCCTGGATCATCCGGAGCCATGCGTCCCGGGCGAGCAGCTCCACGATCCCGATCATCGCGCCGACCGAGGCGCCGATGACCAGGAACCCGATCATCCGGCTGAAGTGGGAGCTGGGCTTGTCCTGGCCGAGCAGGATGAAGTCGATGGGGTCGAACAGCATGCCGCCCAGGAGGCCGCCGACGATGCCGCCGAGCAGGCCATACAAGAACAGCCGCTTCGACCGCAGGGCGATGCCCTGGCCGAGCCCCATGGCGATGCCGGCGAGCCCCCAGGCCAGAGTCCGGCCGGTGACCTGCACCACGAAGCCGAAGGTGGAGAGCCCCCCGAACCCGGTGCCGGTCTGTCCCATCGCGAGCTTGTTCAGCGGGGCGTAGGCGATGTTCGCAATGATCGAGCAGACGAACCCGCCGATGAACCCGCAGAGGAACCCCACGAAGCCGCCGAGGACCGCCCGGCGGAGGAGCCTGCACACCGCCCCGTCGGCCGCGCCGATCGTCAGGCCGATCATGGCGGCGACCAGCGGGAAGATCAGCAGCCCCGCGGCGCCGCTGCGGGCCGTGAGCTGCGCCAGGGTCATCTGCGCCTCCGACACGATCTGGGGAGGCGGCGAGAACCTGAGGAACTTGGCGAACACCAGGAGTCGGACAGCACCTCCCTCAGGGAGCCAAGCAGCCAGATCTTCTGCCCCTTGATCTGGATCCACCCCTTGCCGGTGACGGACATCCGGTAGACCGTGTCGCCGGCCGTGAGCTCCCTGGGCATCACCTCGTTGGGGTTCATCGCCTCGATGGTGCCCTGGTAGTAGTGCATGTCGTCGAAGTACGGCTCCAGCAGCGCCCAGGCCGCCGACGCCCCCACGGCGCCGGCACACATCAGGATGAACCAGGTCTGGTAGTACCAGCTGCGCTTGCGCCCGGCCACGATGCCCTTCTCGCCCCTGAGATTGCTCTGCCGCGCCAGCAGGTCGTCCACGTGCCCGCTCGCGGCCTCCTCGCTGTTGATGACGATCAGCTCGGACTTCTTCTCTGATTCCCAGATCGATTTCACGGCTTCACCCCGCTATCGGCCCTTGGCCGGTTCCTGAACGGTCTGCCCAGGGGACTGCGACGAGCCACCCGACTCTTGCAGGCGCCGGGCCGCCTCTGCGGCGACGGCCCTGGCCTCGGTCTCTCTCTTCTCTTTCTCGAGCTGCAGATAACTGGCGTTGAGTTCCGGCGGTACGGTCCATGAGGTGATGCCCACGCCCAGCAGGACCGTGTTGCTGCCGCACTGGACCGGCACGGGGACGAAGTTCACCAACCTCGGCGGCTCCAGGTTGGACGTGTAGACCTTGTAGACGTTGTAGCAGATCACCACCACGATCGCCGTGCAGGAGACCATGAAGATGGTCAGCAGGAACCGGTACAGAGCCGATCGCTGGTCGTCCACGGCGACCAGCACCTGTCTGAGCCTCACCTCGAGGTCCCGGAGCGCGTCCTCCGCCACGGGCCGACGCTGGGCCTCGGCTTCGGTGCCGCTGTCGCGGCGCTGGGCCGGGGTGCGGCACCGGTGCTCCCGGCCGTTCACCCAGAAGCGATCGATGTGTCGGATCCCCTTGGAGGTCTCCATGCAGATGCTGACGTCGCCGCCGAGCGGGTCCGTGAGCATGGCGATCTGGGTCGGCGACTTGAAGAAGTTCCGCTGGATGAACAGGTCCATCTCCGAGAACTCGACTCCGAATCCCGGATGCGAGTGGTACCACCCCACGATCTGGTGGTCCGGGTGCTTCTCCTCGAGCTCCTTGTGGATGGCGTTCCACGTGTCCTGGGTGAAGGTGAACGAGGTGGTTCCCTGGCGGGCGCCGGTGCCACGGATGACCGCCGAGACGTTGAGGAACACCCCCTCCTCGTCCTCGCAGACCTGCCCCACCAGGACCCCGCCGACCTCCGCGTCGAGCGTCTCCTTGGCGTGGACCACCAGCTCCGCGTAGGCGCCCCGGTCCACCGCCACCCGGAGCCCAACCTCGACCCCGCGGGGGCCAGGGAACTTGGCCTGGACGAACCGGTCCTCGTCGTCGTTCTCGTCGATGACCACGTCCGGAGAGCGCTCCCCGGAGGCGGAGGCTTCCCCGGGGCGGTCGCCGGGGCAGTCCCCCCCGGGCCGGGTCGATCGGGCCTGCGGTCCGGACGTCGACGACGGCGATCCCGGCGGCCGGTCCTGCGGTTCGCCTCTCTTCTTCTTGTCCTTGTTACCGGACCCCATCTTCAGCACCCTCCTCCTGGCACGACGGGCACTCCCGGGGCACCCCGCCGGGACGGTCGCCGGCGATCTCGATCCCCAGGATATCCATTCCGTTCCGGGCCCAGATCACGTCCCATTCCGGCAGACCGATCTGGCGCACGCTCAGCCCGAGGAGCTTGCTGCCCCGCTCGACCGAATGCACGAACCGGGGGGCCTGCTCGACGCCGCACGACCGGCACAGCAGCGATCCCTCCGGCACCTTCTCCGCCGGCTCGAAAACCGGCTCGACCTGTCCGCACCGGGGACACTCCACGGCCTCGACGATCTCCCGACTGAGGTCGAGGGCGTCGAGACCGCCGAGCTTGCCCCGGGCATGCTCAAAGACCTGCTCGAGAGGCGAGTCGCTGGTCAGTCCCTGGTCCGGATCGACCGGGGGCGCGGGGTCGTGCCACGGGCACGCCGGGTCCCTGGGGTAGGTGACCCCGTAGGAGGAATGAGCCAGCCCTTCAAAAACATACCCCTTGCCGAACAGTCCGTCCATCCCGTGCAGCAGCTTGACGACCTCCTGCGCCTGGATCGCCCCGACGATCGAGGCCACGGTGGGCGTGGTGGGGGTGCCGCCGGTGGCCGCCGCCCGGCGGGCGAGCAGCGAGCAGGAGCGCCGCTTGTTCAACAGGTCCCAGTCGACGCGGCTCATGGTGCACTCGTAGCAGGCCGTGACGGGCGGGGCGAAGCCGCGGACGATGCCCTGGAACACGTCGATCCCCCCGTCGACCCATGGCCGGCCCAGGCGGGCACAGGCGCTGTTCACGAAGAGCCGGGTCTCCCTGTTGTCGAGAGCGCCGATCACGGCGTCGGCCCACCGGAACAGCCCCAGACCCACGTCGGCGAGCACGTCGCCGACCACCGGCACCACGTCGATCCCGGGGTAGATCGACCGGGCTGCCCGGGCCGCGCATCCGGCCTTGGGCTGGCCGTCGTCCGCGGGCCTGAACAGCACCGAACGGCTCAGGTTGCTCTGCTCGACCCGGTCCTTGTCGATCAGGGCGACGTGACCCACCCCCAGGAGAGCGAGGTTCTTCACGACCTCGTTTCCCAGCGCCCCGACGCCCACGACCAGGACCCGGGCGTTGGCGAGCCGCGCCTGGTCCCACCACTCGATCGCTCTGAACCGCGCGAACCGTTGGTCGCCACCGGGCGGCGGGGCGGGCACAGCAGAGTTCATGCTGCCTCTTACCGTAGGCCAGCGGTGATCTCCGGCTGGATGCGCAGCTCATCGCCGGCCGTGACCCCGGCCTCCAGGAAGGTCTGGCTGTCCAGCAGCTGCTGGCCGGTCCGGCGGTGGTGCAGCTTGTAGCTCATGATCTGGCCGTCCGGGCTGTTGAGCGGCAGGTGGAGCTTCTCGGTCAGCAGGACGAGGATGCGGTTGACCGCCACGTCGTCAGGGGCCTCCATCTCGGCCACTCGACTCCCCGAAACGTCCAGGATGCGCACCTGAATCATGCCCATGGTCGATCACCTGTGCTCCGTCGCCGGCCGGGCGGCGGGCGGTTGCCCGTTCACCTGACGGTCCGGGTGGTTTCGGAGACCAGCACGTCCATCAGCTGCTTGTGATCCGGCTTGTCAGGCCTCACGGGCAACCTGAAGACCTCCTGGCCGACCTGGAACGAGAGCCAGTTGTCCGGCGAGAGCAGGACCAGGTCTATCTGACTGAAGGTGAAGCGGAGCTCGCTGCCCATCGCCACGGTCTCCCTGAACCCCACCCCCGCGGAGTCCACGATGATGTAGCGATGCGTGAACCAGCTGTTGGCCGTTATCTTGAGTGCCATGTCCCGGTGGACCCGACCGACGACGGCCGGGGCCGCCCTCCATTTCTATCCCATCATCATGCCGACCAGCATCAAGAGGAACAGGCCGATCAGGGTGAGGCTGTTCCAGATCAGGGAGATCCAGACGCTGAGCGGATTCGAGTACCGCGAATCGTAGCTCGAGTAGGCCAGGGCGGTCCCGACCACCGACGGGATCAACACGAAGATCGTGAAGAACGCCCCCACGACGTCCTGGCCGGCCTTGGTCTTGGCTGCGCCGGCCGCTGCGGCGACGAAGAACAGCACGGTGCAGATGGCCGACCAGACAGCCAACCCGTAGGACCAGACCAGGGTCCGCTTCCGGCCGGACGACAGCTCGGGCCGCGGAGCGGAGGCGCAGCGCGGGCACACCTCCAGGCCAGGGGAGAGGATGAACGAGCAGGTCTCGCACATGGGGTTCTTGCACAGCTTGCAGTACCGTGCCGCGGCCACGGCGGGGTGGGCCACGCACATGGTGCCGGGGGGAGGCGGCGGAGCCTCGACCTGGACAGGGCCCGCCGGGCGGCTCGCGCGCCGCTCCACCATGCACTTCGCGCACAGGTGGGTGGTCGGGGGCACGGCGAACGAGCAGGTGTCGCAGATCGGACTGGCGCAACAGCCGCACACCCAGGCGGCCGGCATGGCCGGGTGGGCCGCGCAGAACCTGCCGGTGGGGTCGAGCTGGTCCGCCGACAGCTGCGGCAGCGGCGCCGGCGGGGCCGCCGGCTGTCGCACGAACAGCACCCGGTAGCGGCCTCCGTGGATCTTGCAGACAGCCCACTGGCCGTCGTCGGAGACCAGCGGACCCCGGCACTCGGGGCAGAGCATCTCCATGAGCCGGCCCCTATCGTCCGCTGACCCTGGCGATGATGCCCAGGAACCAGAGCACGACCACGACCCAGCCGATGATGGAAGCCGCGTTCGCCTTGCCCGCCCCGGTCAGACGCGGGTTCAAGGCGATCATCTTCTTGGCCGTGTTGGCCTTCGAGATGGCCAGCGGGCCAAGGATGATCCCGAAGCAGAAGATGCCGATGATGGCGTACTTGATCGCGTCGTCGGCCTCCTTGCAGGGCAGCGTCGCCTCTTCCATCACCGGTGGCTTGCCCTGGATCGCCATGATCTTGCACGAGGCGCAGTACTGCTGCCCTCCGATATCGACCACGCAGTTCTGACAGAAACTCTCTGCGCATCCGGCGCATCGAGCGATGGCAGACACATCGGGGTGGTTGCGACACATCGAGGCACCGGACATGTGGTATCTACCTCCGTTGGTTCGCGGGTGCGTGGATTCGAGGCCCACCGGGCCTTGCGGGCCGGGGCCGGGGCGAGCGCTCCACAGCCTGGCGCGGAACGCTCTCATCCGGAGAAGAAGCAGGCGGCAGGGCCATCAGCTGGAACCCGCCTCCGGGAGAACGGTCATCGTCCCCTTTTCCGGGGAGTGGTTCGCTCATCAGCGCGATGCCGATCCGGTGGCGCACATCATGGCTTCAGCTTATATGCCTCTTCCGACCGTGTCAACGGGTCATGTGCCCGATCCGGCGCCTCGCCGGATCCGGATCGCGCCCTCGAGCGCGACTTGATTCCGGGTCCCCTGTTTCTCTCTCCCGGGCCGCGCCCTCGCGAAACCCGACGAGAATCCCGCCGCCGTTCTCGGTCCATCGGCCTCGTCGGCGGTCCGCGACACACGCCAGAGGGCCCCGACCGTCCGGTCGGAGCCCTCTGGACCCGGCTCGGCTGCAGCTGGACCAGCCCTTCGAAGGATCCCGGGCAGGTCACCGCCTCGGTCCCGGGGGCGAAGCCCCAGCTCCCAGGTCCAGGTACGAGCAGCAGAGAAACTGTCTGGTTGCTTCGAGAGCGACGTACTAGCACTACAACGAAAGATCCCGCACTACTGCGGCCGGCTGCGACGAACGCTGGCTGCGTCATCGTCGCGAAAGGTCCTCGATGTACTGTTCAAGTACACCTCCGGTCCTTTCGCTCCTCTTCCTTGCCAGCCTTCGCCTCGCTCGGCCTCGCGACGGCCGGGATCTCGAGCTCCAGGATGTACTCCTCGGAGACCGGCGAGGTCGGGCTCGCCTTGTCGCCGCCGGTCAGGATCCGCGCCTGGACCTTGGCGATGCGGGCGCTGTGGGGAGTGATCTTGCCGCCGCGGAGGAAGCCGTCGATGGCATCTTCCAGTACCAGCCGGCCTCCCGGCCCGGCCAGGAGCAGCTCCTTCTCCGGCACCTGGACGAACCGCTCCAGGTGCTTCAGAGCCACCTACTTGGCCACCCGGATCTGCTCGTCCTTGGAGAAGATGATCACGTCGGTGGGCTTGAGAAACCCCTTGTCCTGGGCGTCGAATGCCGACGACGAGACCTTGCCGAAGCCGATCAGCTCGAACGCCGCCATGGACGGAGGCATCGGGCCGGGCACGTTGTTCCGGGCCCTCTCGATGAGGTGCTCGAGCAGGAAGAGGCAGCCGCCTCCGGCCGGGACCACCCCGACGCCGACCTCCACGAGACCGGCGTAGAGCTCCGCCGCGGCGACCCGGACCTGCCCTCCCAGGGTGATCTCCAGCCCACCGCCCAGCGCCATGCCGTGAGGCGCCACGACCACCGGGAACGGGGCGTGGAGGTTCATCAGGTTCACGGCCTGGAACTGACGGCTGACCCTCTTGATGTCCTTGAACCGCTTCCGTTTGGAGAGCTCCATGATGAGCTGGAGCTGGGCGCCGGCGCAGAAGTGCGCTGCCTGGTTCGAGATCACCAGGGCGCGGAACCGCTCCGCATAGATCTCCTCGTGGGCCTGCATCATCATGCTGATGACGTAGTCGTCCACGGGGTTCATGTTGGGGACCATCTTGGCGTCCAGCTCGCAGCAGAGGACGCCGTCGCCCAGGTCGATCAGCCGGGCGTTCAGGTTCTCCCGGACCACCCGTCCCTCGGACCTGAGGTGGGCCAGCGAAAGGTGCCGGTAGGACGGGGGCCGCTGCGTCGCCGGATAGACCCTGCCCCTCTCGGCCATCTTCTTGAGCAGCGGGGGCGGCTCGATGGAGAGCCGCTCCATCATCCGGATCGACCGGTCGACCCCGATCACGTCGAGCACCTCGATCGGACCGACCTCGTGACCGAACCCCCACTTCATCGAGTTGTCGATCGTCTAGGCGTCGTCGGCGATCTCCCCCACCCTCCTCAGCGCGTACGCAGCGGACCCGAGGACGACCTCCCGCGTGAACGCGCACACCGGGTCCTTCTCGTCGTAGGTCATCATGGCCCGAAGCCGACCGGGCGCCTTCGAGTAGGTCTTGGCCACCCGGACGCAGTCGCTCTTGGCGCTCCTCTTGGGGCGGTACTGCAGCGTTTCGAAGTCGACCACCAGAAGGTCGGGCCTTCCTCCGGGCCTCTTGGCGCCCTCGTCGTCGTCGCCGCCCTTGCCCTTGCTCTTGAGCTTCTGATAGAACCCCTTGCCGGTCTTGTCGCCCAGCAGTTTCTGCTCCACCATCTTGACGACGTAGGGCGGCGGCTCGAACAGCGCCCGGTCCTCGTCGCCCGGGCAGTTCTGGAACGAGTTCATCGACGCATGGAAGAGGGTGTCGATCCCCACCATGTCGCAGAGGCGGAACGTCGCCGTCTTCGGGTGGCCCATGGCCTCCCCGGTGATCATGTCGATCTCTTCCACCCCGAACCCGTACTTGGGCGCCACCGACAGGGTCCGCATCAGCATGTAGATCCCGATGCGGTTGGCCACGAAGTTCGGCGTGTCCTTGCCCACGATCGGCTTCTTGCCCAGCGCCACGAACAGCTCGGCGACCTCGCCGGCCACCTCCGGGAGGGTCGCCGGTCCCGGGATCACCTCGACGAGCGCCATGTAGCGAACCGGGTTGAAGAAGTGGATGCCCAGGAAGTGCTGCCGCATGTCCCGGGACCGGCTGGCCACCATCTTGTCGATCGACAACCCCGAGGTGTTCGTCGCGATGACCGATCCGGGCCTCCGGAAGCGGTCGACCTCGGCAAACGCCTTCTGCTTGATCGTCATGATCTCCGGGACAGCCTCGATCACCAGATCCGCCCGGGCCAGCTCGTCTTTCATCGACGCGGTGGCCAGCGGCCGGATGCGAGAGACGCTCTTGTTGGAGAGGATGAGCGGAAACTTGGCCCTGGGGTCCGTGAGGTTATCCAGCGACTTCTTGGCCAAGTCCAGCGTCAGGTCGTACACGTCGACGGAGTAGCCTCGATCCGCGAAGAACCCGGCTATGCCGGCACCCATGATTCCGCCGCCGAGGCAGGCCACATGTCTGATGTCTCCCATGGCGCACCTACTCTTCCACTCGCTCGAGTATCGTGGTCACGCCCTGGCCGCCGCCGACGCACATGGTCGCCAGCCCGAAGCGGCCCTTGACCTTCTCCAGCGCCGTGATCGCGGTCCCGATGATCCGGACGCCGGACATCCCCAGCGGGTGCCCGATGGCGATCGCCCCGCCCAGGATGTTCACCTTGTCTTTCGGGAACTTGCCCTTCTCGATCACGTAGAGCGACTGGGCGGCGAACGCCTCGTTGATCTCGAAGACATCGATGTCCGACATCGCGAGACCCGCCCTGGCGAGCGCCTTCTCCGTGGCCGGTAGCGGCCCCATCCCCATCCGCTTGTAGTCGCAGCCCGCCACGGCGGAGGTGACGATCCGGGCCCTGAGCTTGATCCCCAGCTTCTTGGCCAGCTCCTCCGACATCACGATGGCGGCCCCCGCGCCCACGGTCACCGGGGAGGCAGTGGCGGCCGTTATGGTCCCCTTGGCGTCGAAGGCGGGAGCCAGCGTCTTGATCTTGTCCGGGTTGGGCTCCTGCATCGACTCGTCCTTGTCGAACAGGCGCCCGTCCGCCAGCTTGATCGGCACCACTTCCGTGACGAAGGCTCCGTCGGCCCAGGCCTTGAGCGCCTTCCTGTGGCTGTCCATGGCGAACTGCTCCTGGGCCTCTCGGCTCACCGGGCCTTCTTCGGCCAGCAGCTCGGCGGTGTCGCCCATGCCCATATAGAAACCCAGCTCGTAGAGCTCCTTGTCGTAGAACGGGTTGAAGCCGCCCATGGGGATCCTGGTCATGTGCTCGACGCCGACGGCGATCCCGATGTCGCCCTTGCCCACGGCGATGGCGTCGGCCAGCATCATCACCGCCTGCTGCGACGACCCGCAGAACTGGTTCACCGTGCTGGCGGCCACCTCCATCGGGAGACCGCTTCTGATGGTGATCTGCCGCCCCAGGTTGAGGCCGCCCTCCGCCTCCGGGAATGCGGTGCCGCAGACCAGGTGCTCCACCTTGTCCCTGGGTATCCTCGAGTTCCTCTCCAGGAGCTGCTTCACGACCTGGGTCGCCAGCTCGAGGGGGGTCACGTCATTCAGGCTACCGTTCTTCGAGCGCGCGATCGGAGACCGCGCGAAATCGACGATACCGACCTTCCTTATTTCCATGTCGTTCCTCTCCTCCTGGGAGCGCCTACAGGTCGTACTTCCCGGCCTCGATCGCATGGTCGGCGATCAGGCTCTTGATGCTCATGCTGTCAACCGGAGCCTCTGTCTCGTCGAGCAGCGCCGACAGGGTCGCCCTCTTGGCGGGCAGCTCGCCGGCAGGGACCACGTGGGCGAGCGTGTCGAGCGTCAGCCGCCGGATGTCCTGGCATCGCTCGTGGACCGCCAGCGCCGCGATCGCCCCGAGGACTCCCCGGCGGGACCGGTCGCTCTTGGCGAGCATGGCGTGGACCCGGGCCACCGTCGATTCGCCGGAGTACAGCGCCATCAGGGCGTCGGCCATGGCGGCGATCACCTGCTGTTCGACCCGGATGTCCTTGCCGGTGCCGATGATCGCCTGCTCCACGGTGAAGGCGACCGCTCGCTTGGCGGCGACGACCCGGTTGATCTCCCGCTCCAGCGGCCCGTGGCCGACGGTCACCTGGAGCTTCCCCTCGCGGATCTCCGAGTGGAGCTCCTCCATGTACTCGCGGAACCCCAGGTCTCCTCCGAACACGTTCTGGACCATGGTGCCGAAGATCACCAGTCGGTTGATGTCGTTGGTGCCCTCGAAGATGGTGTCCACCACGTTGTCCCGGGCGATGCGCTCCACCTGGTACTCCTCGCAGAACCCGTAGCCGCCGTGCATCCGGATGGCGTGGTTCGCCACCTTCACCAGCGTCTCCGACCCGACGACCTTGACGATGGAGGTCTCGACCCCGAACGACCGGAGCACCTCGATGACCTTCTCGTCGTGTTTCGGGTCCGCCTTGTCCAGCTTCGCGGACTCGCAGTCGATGGCACCCACGGTGCGATAAGCCAGCGAGTCCAGGGCGAACACGGAGGTGACCATGTCGGCGAGCTTCGCCTTCTGGATGTCGAACGAGATCACGGGCTGGCCGAACTGCTTGCGGTCCTTGCCGAACTTGATCGTGAGGTCGATGGCCTGCTTCGAGGTGCCGAGGCAGCCGAACCCGAGCTTCATCCGGCCCAGGTAGAGGATGTTCAGGGCGATCCTGGCGGCATCGCCCGGCGCTCCCAGCATGTTCTCCCTGGGCACCCGGACATCCTGGAAGACGAGCGAGGTCGTGGACGACCCGCGGATCCCCATCTTCTTCTCCTCGGCGCCACGGGAGCAACCGGGCGTGTGGAGATCGACGATGAACCCGCTGTAATCGTCGCCCACTCTGGCGAACACGATGGCCAGGTCTGCCCACCCTCCGTTGGTGATGTACAGCTTCTCCCCGTTCAAGATGAACGCGGAGCCGTCATCGGTGGGCACGGCGGTGGTGTTGCCGGAGAGGGCGTCGGACCCGCTTCCGGGCTCGGTGAGCGCGTAGCAGGAGACGATCTCCCCGGTGGCGAGCCTGGGAAGGTACCTCTCCTTCTGCTCCTTGGAGCCGAACAGGACGATGGGGAG
Organism: Candidatus Rifleibacteriota bacterium; assembly: GCA_016213885.1. Lineage (GTDB taxonomy): Bacteria > Muiribacteriota > UBA6191 > JACPRK01 > JACQZM01 > JACQZM01. The sequence continues at coordinate 12,226 of JACQZM010000124.1, forward strand.
CGTGCCGATCCCGGCGTGGGCGCCCACGGTCGCGGCCTGGCTGGCGCAACCGGCACACGCCTCGGCCAGCCGGGCCGATGTGGTCTTGTCGTGGCCCAGCCCACCGTATTCTTCAGGGACATCCAGGCCGACCAGACCCAGCTCGCCGGCCTTCTTGAGCAGCCAGATCCCCACCGGGACCTGCTGGCCGTCGACCTCGACGGTTGCCTTCTGCTCGAT
>JACQZM010000687.1 GCA_016213885.1 Candidatus Rifleibacteriota bacterium
GGCCCGCTTGGAACGACGGGCAGTCCAGGTGGGGATGAGGTTTGCCGTGGCGACGGTACGAGATCCGACACCAGAACCTCGTACGCTTGCTCACGGAGCCTTTTCATGAGCTCATCGAGGCCCTGGGACGGCTCGAGCATCCGGGCGCCGGGAGTTGTCGACGAGTACTGCTTGCGGCACCGGCGGATCCCAGTCCAGAATCGTATCTGGAGTCGGCTGACACCTCTCTTGGCGATCGGGAGGTCGATCGATGGCAGAGAACTGGGACTGGCTCAAGAAGGTGCCCGGAGGCCCATGCAAGCCGGGCCTTCCGGACGTGTTGCCGAGCAACCAGTTCGAGCCAGACGCGAAAGCCGCGCGGGCCCGCGCTCGCATCGGCTCATTCCTCGAACCCGGCGACGTGGTTTCCCGGTGGCGCATCGAAAGACAGCTGGGCCGCGGAGGGTTCGGCGTGGTCTACCTCGCGCACTCTCTGGATTTTGCTCGGAAGGTCGCGCTGAAGACTCTCCTCGACGAGTTCCAGGTCGATGCTCGCCACCGGGAGGCATTCAAGAGGGAGGCGCTCACCTGGGTGAATCTCGATTGGCACCCGTTCGTCTTGCCCGCCACCTGGGTCACGCAGTACCGCGGCCGTCTGTTCGTGGAGACGGAGTACATCTCCCCGGATGAGAGCGGGCGAGTGACGCTCCTTGACTGGCTCACCGCCGGGTTGGGGCCTCTCGATCCGGAGAGGACGCTGGTGTGGGGCGTCCAGTTCTGTCTGGGGTTGGAGCATGCGAAGATCCACGGCATCCGGAGCCACCGGGACATCAAGCCGGGCAACATTCTGATCGGGCGGGAGGGAACGGTCAAGGTGGCCGACTTCGGTCTTGCCGCCGGAATCGAGAAGGCGAGGGAGGGCGAGCCGCCAGTCCTTCTGGTGTCAGGGGAAGGGCGGCTGGGGTGTTCGGTCTTCTTGACCAAGGGCCGAGCGGTTTGTGGCACTCCGGGGTACATAGCCCCTGAGGTTCTGGATGGGGCAGAGGCGGACGAGCGGAGCGATCTGTACAGCTTCGGCGTGGTTCTGTGGCAGATGGCGTCGGGAAGTGATGTGTCGCCCTTCGTTCCGCGTGGATGCGGACGCATGGGAGATCGGGACGCATGGGTGAAAGCGCTTGTCGAGAAGGTATACCCCGCTCAGAAGTCAGAGAGCGTGCCGTGTGTGGGAGGGCCTCTGGGGCCGATCGTGAAACGTTGTCTGAGATTCCACCGGCAAGATCGGTACGGAGGGTTCGCGGAGCTACGCGGTGATCTGGAGCGGGAGCTTGAGCGACTTACGGGAAGGAGAGTGAGCGCACCGGAGCAGCCGAAGACCGCGGACTACTGGGACCGGAGAGGTGCCTGTCTCAATGGGCTGGGCCGACGAGAGGAGGCGATCGTGTGCCTCGACAAGGCGCTGGAGATAGACCCATGGCACGTGGACGCCTGGCACAACAAGGGTCGCAGTCTGGGCGGTCTGGGCCGACATGAGGAGGCGATCGCGTGTTACGAGAGGGCTCTGGAGATCTGCCCACGCAACGTGAACACGTGGAACAACAAGGGTCTGTGTCTGGCTGCTCTGGGCCGATGGGAGGAGGCGATCGCGTGCTACGACAGGGCGCTGGAAATCGACCTGCGGAACGTGCTCCCCTGGTCGCACAAGGGTCGGGCCTTGCACGAGCTGGGCCGACGAGAGGAGGCGATCGAGTGCTACAGCAGGGCTCTGGAGATCGACCCATGGGCCACGGTCCTCTGGAACAACAAGGGGATCATCCTGGCTGAACTGGGCCGACGGGAGGAGGCGGTCGCGTGCTACGACAAGGTGCTGCAGATCGACGCAGGGGACGTGGTCGCCTGGAACAACAAGGGGTCCAGTCTAGACGCTCTGGGTCGTAGAGAGGAGGCGATCGGGTGCTACGCCAGGGCGCTGGAGATCGACCCGCGGTACGTGGTCGCCTGGAACAACAAGGGGCTCAGTCTGGCTTTCCTGGGTCGTAGAGAGGAGGCGATCAAGTGCTACGACAGCGCGCTGGCGATCGACCCGAAGTACGAGATCGCCTGGTTCAACAAGGGGCTCAGTCTGGACGCTCTGGGCCGTACAGAGGAGGCGATCGGGTGCTACGACAGGGCGCTGGCGATCGACCCGCGGGACGTGGAGGCCTGGTTTGCCAAGGCGATGAACGAAGACCTCCTCGGTCGCACCGACGCCGCCGTCCAATCGTACGCCAAGGTGATCGAGTTCGGGGGGGCCGGCCAGACCGCGTTGAGTGCAGACGCCCGCACGCGGCTCGAGCAGTTGCGGCGCCCGTGACCCACCGGGCGCAACCGTGTCTTCCGAGCGGGCTGACAGATGCGCTTCTCGCGAGCCAGCGAGATCGTCTGGTGTCAGGCGTGTTCAGAGGCGGCGTCGGCATTTTGACCCTTGCACACCTTCCGGGACCCGGTGAAGTGTCGAGCCGCACCCCATCCAAAGTACGGCGCGCGGCCGGAGTTTTCGCAGGCTATTAACATGGAAGCCGTGCGCGTGACCTCGAAAGATCGAGGCCAACCAGCGAGAAGTGGGCTTCTCACGCGTATGGAAGGAGGAAAACAGCGGGTGCTTCGGCGCCACCGGGAGGTGCAGTCGCATGAACGGGAAGCCACAGGCGCAGAGCGGAGCCGATCCGGTTACGCGGGGCAGACGAGAGGGAAACGTGGCGATCGGTGGGACGTACTGCCTGGCGATCGATCTCGGCACGTACAACAGCGCAGCCACGATCCTGAGACCCGACGGCGACATCGAGGCCGTCTCCGAAAAGCACGAGGAGGGACGGGCGTGGCACCCAGGCGAGAGCATCAAGCCATTTCCGTCGGTCGTCGTGTAGCACGAGGACGGAACAGTGCGAGCGATCGGTCAGGAGGCCAGGGCGATCGCCCGTGCTGAGCCGCAGCGGGCGATCTGGGGGGTGAAGCGTCTGCTCGGCAAGACCTACAAGGAGGCTCTGGAGCACGGCGAGTTGGGGCGCATGGTCGTCACGGTCGAGGCCGATCAGGAGAACGGCCGGTGCATGTTCGCCCTGGAAGACAGAGATCTGCGCCCGGAGGACGTGTGCGCCGATCTGCTGCGGCACATCCGGGCGGTGGCAGAAGGCCAGGTCGGAGTCGACCTGTCGCGCGCGGTGGTCTCCGTGCCGGCGTACTTCGATGCGATCGCCATCGGCGCGACGGTCGAGGCGGCGCGCCGGGCCGGATTCGAGAGCATAGACACGATCCCCGAGCCCGTCGCGGCGGCTCTGGCCTACGACCTGCCCTTGACCTCCCGTCCCGTCAACTTCCTGGTGTTCGACATCGGAGCCGGTACACTCGACGTCACCGCGGCCGAGGTCACGCGCACCAGACCGGGACCGGCCGGCCTTGCGTGCCGCGCCCTCAAGCACACGGGGACCACGCGCCTCGGAGGGCTGGACATCGATGACCGACTGGTCGCCCATCTCGAAGAGCAGATGAAGCTCTTGAATCTCGAAGCGGAGGACCGTCACGCACTCCGCCAGGCGGCCGAGATCGCCAAGATCGAACTCACCACGAAGGACCAGACGGTCATCCGGGCAAGACTGAAGGGACAAGAGTGCGTTTACCCTCTGTCCCGCGGCGAGCTGGAGCAGGTCATCGACGACCTGATCCAGATGTGCAAGACGCAGACGCTGGCCGCGCTCCGGGGCGCCCAGTGGAACCCCAGCCAGGTCGAACGGCTCCTGCTCATCGTTGGGCCGGTCGCCATGCCCTGCATCCTGCGCA
>JACQZM010000134.1 GCA_016213885.1 Candidatus Rifleibacteriota bacterium
ACGAGATCCCCTCGTTCCCGCTGGTGTGGATCGTGCCTCTGACGCTCTACCTGCTGAGCTTCGTCCTGGTGTTCGGAAGACGCCCCCTGGTTCCGCACCGGGTCGTCGTGGCGGTCCAGCCGATCCTGGTGGCCATGCTGGCGGTCATCATGTTCGTGCCGCTCAGGCTGGCCGGGCTCTGCCACCACCTGGTCACCTTCCTGGTCACGGCGCTGGTGCTGCACGGGGAGCTGGCCGCGCGGCGGCCGTCGGCCGACCGGTCGAGCGAGTACTACCTCTGGATCGCCGTGGGTGGAGCCGCAGGCGGCCTGTTCAACGCCCTGGTCGCCCCGCTGCTGTTCCCCTGCGTGCTGGAGTACCCGCTGGCCGTGGTCGCCGCCTGTCTCTTGCGGCCCCGTGCCCCGGACCACGACCCGGGGACCCGGAGTCGCCGGCTGGATCTGGCGGCGCCGGCCCTGCTGGGGGCCGCGGCGATCGGCACGTTTCTGGCGCTGCCGTTCAAGGGCGACGAGAGGGACGTGGTGGTGAGGGTGGCGTTCCTGTTCTTCTTCGCCGCCGTGGCTCACTACTTCCGCGGCCGGCCGCTCCGGTTCGGGCTCGGCGTGGCGGCGGTGCTGGCCGGGGGGTTCCTGACGTTCCAGGCGCAGGGAACGCTGGTGATCGCCCGGAGCTACTACGGAGTGACCCGGGTGGTCCGGGAGCCCGGGACCGGCAGGCACGTCTTCTACCACGGCACCACGATCCACGGCGCCCAGGACCCGGGGAAGGACAGACCGGGCCGACCGACTCTCTACTTCCATCCGGAGAGCCCGATCGGCCGGCTCATGACGTCGTCGGTGGCGGCGAGGCGGGCCCGGCGCTTCGGGGTGCTCGGCCTCGGCGTCGGTTCGCTGGCCTGGTACCTCCGGCCGCATCAGGCGATGTGGTTCTTCGAGATCGTTCCGGTCGTGGGCGAGCTGGCGACGGACCGCCGGCTCTTCACCTACCTGTCGTCGAGCCGCGGCGTCGTCGACGTGGTGATCGGCGACGGCCGGCTGTCCATGGCCGGCGAGCGCGATCGCTCGTTCGATCTCATCGTGGCCGACGCGTTCTGCTCCGACGCGGTTCCGGTGCATCTGATCACGCGGGAGGCCCTGCTCGTCTACATGCGGAAGCTCGCGCCCGGCGGGGCGCTGCTCTTCAACACGTCGAATCGGCACCTGGACCTCGCCGGCGTGGTCGCGGCGATCGCCCGCGCCCAGGGGTGGGAGTGCCGGGCCACCGACCCGGTCGAGGTGGAGAGGCCGGGGCAGGAGAACGCCACCTGGGCGATGGTGACCGGCAGCCGCGGGGACCTGCAGGGGTGGATCGCCGGGGACGGGCGCTGGAGAGCCGTGGCGGCAGGGCCCGGAGCCCCGCTCTGGACCGACGGCTACGCCAACATCCTGGCGGCGCTGCGCTGAACCGTCGACGGAGTCGAGCCTGTGATCCGGCCTCGACCTGGCTGCAGAGTCGCCAAGGAAGTGGAGGGGATCCGGATCGAGGTCGCGCTCGGGGGCGCGACTCGGACCCGGCGAGGCGCCGGGTCATGGCTTGACGATCCCGTACCGCGCGGCCATCATATATGGTGGAGGTCGAGCCTTGCCAAGTCATGCCCGGCTGTCTCGCGGTTCCGTCACCATGGCCCGAGCGGTGCTCTTCGTGCTCGGGCTCGTCTGGGCCTGCTGCACGGCGTCGGTCGTGCGGGCGGATGCGGGGTCCCGACTGCCGGACGACAGCACGCACGAGGGTCAGGAGGTGCCGCCGGCGCTCACGCCGGATCAGGCGGCGCACCTGGCCCGGTTCCAGGAGCCCAACCTGACGCCGGAGCAGGTGGCGGCGGTGCTGGCCCGGTACCGCTTCGTGGACCCGGACCACGTGATCCCGAAGGGGCTCCTCGATCGGGCGCTGGTCTACTTCGACGCCAACCAGGCCGAGATCACCAACAAGCGTTACCTCTCGGTCATCGACTTCGGCTCCCGCTCCAGGCTCCCGCGCTTCCACCTCATCGACATGACCACCGGCAGCGTCCTCTCGCTGCACGTGGCCCATGGCAAGAACTCCGACCCGACCGACAGCGGACTCGCGACGCGCTTCGGCAACGAGCCCAACAGCCTGATGAGCTCGCTGGGCTACTACCTGACCGCGGAGACCTACACAGGGAGCCACGGGCTCTCCCTGCGCCTGGACGGGCTGTCTCCCACCAACTCGAACGCCCGGATCCGTGCCGTGGTGATCCACGGGGCCGACTACGTGGAAGACGTGAACGTGAAGCCCGGCAGAAGCTGGGGCTGTCCCGCCGTCTCCACGGCGAACCACGTGCGCGTGGTGAACTCCCTCAAGAACGGCAGCATCATCTTCGCTTTCGTCGCCAACTGACGGTCGGTGCGCCTGGCCTGACGCCTCGTCTTTCATCCACTGGCCGTGGCTGGCTGCCTCGATCCCGATCTCCCGGAGCGAGATCGAGCTATGGTATGCTGGCCCCGCTTCACGAACCCGTTCCGGTCCCCGGTCTGCCGTCCCGCCGAGGCGTCGCTCCGACCGGCGGCCAGGAGAGGGGGCTGGCTCACGGAACGGCCCTTGACGCGAACCGGTGGAGCGCCCCGCCACCGGACCCACGAGAGAGCGGCTCATCATGGTCACGGTCGGTCCGTCCGCTTCGAACGAACGAGGTGGACCCGGGGATACGGTCGAGAACACGCTCCGATCGCTTCTTGCGAGACGGCTGAAGATCCGGCCTGACCAGGTCCCCCTGACGACCCGGTTCGCCGACCTGGGCGTCGACTCCCAGTCGGCCGCGGAGCTCACGGCCGAACTCGCGTCGGCGCTGGGCCGGCCGCTGGCCCCGACGCTCCTGTGGCAACACCCCACTCCGGAGACGCTGCTCGCGCGACTGAGCGGCCCGGCCCAGGGCGGCGCATCGAGCGCGGCCGTTCCCGACCCGGTGTTCGACACCCTCCCCCACGAGCCGGTGGCCATCGTCGGGGTCGCCTGCCGCTTCCCGGGCGCAGCCGACCCGGAGCAGTTCTGGAAGCTCCTGGTCGACGGGATCGACGCGGTGTCCGACCCTCCCCTCGACCGGCCCGGACGCGGGATCGGCCCCCATGGATTCCGGAAGGGCGGGTTCCTCCCCGGCATCGAGCTGTTCGACCCGGGCTTCTTCGCCATCTCGCCGCGGGAGGCTGCCCAGCTCGACCCGCAGCAGCGATCACCTCCCACAGCGCCACCGGCCACGACACCAGCGTGATCGCCGGTCGCATCTCGTACTTCCTCGGCCTCAACGGCCCGTCGATCGCGGTGAACACCGCCTGCTCGTCGTCGCTCGTGGCGGTTCATCTGGCCATCCAGAGCCTGCTCTCGGGGGAGTCGGCCGTGGCGCTGGCCGGAGGGGTCAACCTGATCGTCTCTCCCCACAGCACTGAGGCGATGGCGCGGTTCGGAGGGCTCTCCCCCGGCGGGACGTGCAGGGCGTTCGACGCGGGAGCCGACGGGTACGTCCGCGGCGAGGGGGGCGGCCTCGTCGTCCTGAAGACGCTCTCCCGGGCGCTTGTGGAGGGGGACCCGATCCGCTGCGTCATCCGTGGGACCGCGGTGAACAACGACGGCTTCTCCAACGGGCTCACCGCCCCGAACCCGGCGGCGCAGGAGTCGGTGATCCGTACCGCCCTGGCCCGGGCGCGACTGTCGCCGCTCCGGGTGGACTACGTGGAGGCCCACGGCACCGGGACCAGGCTGGGCGACCCGATCGAGGCGGCCGCCCTGGGCGCCGTGCTGGGGGCGTTTCGCCCGGCGGACCGACCGCTGCTCGTGGGCTCCGTGAAGACCAATGTCGGGCACACCGAGGCGGCCGCGGGGATCGCCGGCCTGATCAAGACGACGCTGGCGGTCTCCAGACGGATCGTGCCCGGGAACCTCCACTTCGACGCTCCCAACCCCCGGATCCCCTTCGACGAGCTGCGGCTCGCCGTGCCGGTCCGGGCCGTGCCGTGGCCCGCCACGGGCCGGCCGGCCGTGGCCGGCGTCAGCTCGTTCGGCTTCTCGGGCACCAACTGCCACGTCGTGATCGAGGGCCCTCCGCTTCCCGAGGGCCGCCCGCTGGTGTTCGTCTTCTCCGGCAACGGCTCCCAGTGGGTCGGGATGGGTCGGGACCTGGTGGCGGCCGAGCCGGCGTTCCGGGAGGCGATCGCCGAGTGCGACAGCCTGTTCTCGCCGCTGGGCCGGTGGTCGATCCTGGACGAGCTGGTCGGCGGCGACGACGCGGCGAGGCTCGACCGGATCGACGTACACCAGCCGGTCATCTTCGCCTTCCAGGTGGCGCTGGCCCGGCTCTGGCGGTCCTGGGGGGTGGTGCCGGACGTGGTGATCGGCCACAGCCTGGGCGAGGTGGCAGCGGGCCACCTGTCCGGGGCGCTGTCGCTGGAGCAGGCGATCTCCGTGGTCTTCCACCGGAGCCGACTGCAGCAGCGGGTTGCCGGTCACGGGGCGATGGTGGCGGTCACCCTTCCGGCCGACCGGGTCCGGCGCCTCGTGGAGGACGATCCGGAGCTCACGGTCGCCGTCGTGCTGAGCCCGCTCACCACGGTTCTCTCCGGGTCCGCGGAGGCGATCGGCGCCCTGCTCGACCGACCGGAGGCCAGGGAAGGCCGGGCCGTGCGGGTGAAGGTCGACGTCGCGTACCACTCGCCCCGGATGGACCCGCTGGCCGCTGAGCTCGCCGGGCTGCTCACCGGTCTGGCTCCCACGGACTCCCGGATCCCGTTCCTGTCCACAGTCACGGCGGGCCCGGTGTCCGGCTCCGGTCTCGACGGGAGGTACTGGGCCAGAAACCTCCGCGACCCGGTGCTGTTCGGGCCTGCGATCGAGAGCCTCCTCCGGGGCCCCGGCCCGATCTTCCTGGAGCTGGGGCCGCACCCGCTGCTCTCGCGGTCGATCCGGGAGTGCCTCGCCCACCACCGGGTGCAGGCCGAGGTGCTGGAGCCCCCGAGACGGCTCGAGGAGGCACACCGGCGGCTTCGCAGCGCCGCCGTGCGGCTCGGCCAGGCCGGGCGGCCGGTCCGGGCGTCGCCGGGCCCGCCGGCGGCGGTGCTGGTGCCGCTGTCGGCCCACTCGGCGACGGCGCTGGGCTGGTGCGCCCGGAGGCTGGAGACGGCGGTCTCGCTCCCGGAAGCGCCGGATCTGGAGGACCTGGCCCACACCCTCTGCCTCGGCAGGACCCACCTGGCCCACCGGTCGGCCGTGGTGGCCGCCTCGATCGACGAGCTCGGGGAGAAGCTCAGGGCGCTGGTCGATGGCCAGCAGCGGCCCGGTCTGGCCGTCGCCACGGCCGGCACGGCCAGGCGCGCAGCGCCGGTGTTCGTCTTCCCCGGCCAGGGGTCCCAGTGGCTTGGGATGGGGAGGCGGCTCCTGGTCACGGAGCCGGTGTTCCGGGGAGCGCTGGAACGGTGCGACCGGCACGTCCGGCGGCTCACCGGCCGATCGCTTCTCGACGAGCTCACGGCCGACGAGGCTCGCTCGTCCCTGGGCGCCATCGACGTGGTCCAGCCGCTCCTGTTCGGTATCCAGGTGGCCCTGGTGGAGCTGTGGCGATGGTGGGACGTCCGGCCGTCGGCCGTGGTGGGGCACTCCATCGGCGAGGTGACGGCCGCGTGGGCCGCCGGCGTCATCGACCTGGCCGACGCCGCGCTGATCGTCTGCCGCCGGAGCGCCCTGCTCGCCCGGGTCAGCGGCCAGGGCGGGATGCTCATGGTGGAGCTGCCGCCGGACCGGGCGCGGGAGTTCGCCGCGGCCTGGCCGGGCCGGCTCGACGTTGCCGCGGTCAACGGCCCCACCTCCACGGTGCTCTCGGGCGACCTGGGGGCGCTCGACGAGGCGAGCCGGCTCCTCGACCGGCAGACCGTGTTCAACCGGCGGGTGAACGTGGACATCGCGGCCCACTCCTCCCAGATGGATCCGCTGTGCGGCGAGCTCGAACAGGCCGTGCGTCCGGTCCGGTCCAACCCGCCCACCGTGCCGTTCTACTCGTCGGTGACCGGGCTCGGACTGGACCGGGCCGGGATCGGGGCCGCCCACTGGACCGCGAACCTGCGGCTCCCGGTGCTGTTCTGGCCCGCCATCGAGGCGCTCCTGGAGGCGGGCCACCGCACCTTCGTCGAGATCAGCGCCCATCCGGTGCTGCTGCCCGCCATCTCCTCCGGGGCCAGGCAGCGGCAGGTGGAGCTGACGCTCCTGGCGTCGATGCGGCGCGGCGAAGACGACCGGGCCGTGGCGCTCGAGTCGCTGGGGGCGCTCCACTGCGCCGGGTTTGCCGTGAACCTGGGACGGACCGGCGCCGCCGCCGGTCGTCCGGTCAGGCTCCCCACCTACCCATGGCAGCGGGAGCGCCACTGGATCGACGGGCCAGATGACGCATCATGTCATGGCGAGCGGACCCGGAGCGATCCGGGGGAGGCGATGCCCGACCGCGACGCCCCCGGTCTCGGCCCCGCCGGGGCCGGCGAGCTCGTCGGCCAGGGCGGCGTCGCGGAGCTCTACGACGCCATCGCCGCCGTCAACGCCCGCGAGCCGGGGTACCGGCAGAGCCGGTTCGATCAGGCCTATCTCACCTTCGGGCTGATCGCCCCCGGCACGCCCCGGTTCTCCTGGTCCCGGGGGCTGTTCTTCCCGTCCAGGCACCCCGACGACCACCGGACGCTGCGGGAGGCCCAGGCCCAGCTGAGGAGGAGGCTGTTCGACCAGGTCGACCTCGGGGCGGTGCACCGGGTCGTCGACGTGGGGTGCGGCACCGGCGCCGACCTGGTGGAGCTGGCGGGGCGTCATCCCCATCTCGTCCTCGACGGGTACACCCTCTCGGGCCGCCAGGCCTCCATCGGACGCAGCCTGGCGGCCGGGCGTGGCCTCGACGATCGGGTCCGGATCTTCCAGCGGGACAGCTCGGCGGATGAGCTGCCCGACCGGTACGACCTGGCCTGCAGCTTCGAGGTCCTGGGGCTGGTCCGGGACAAGGCGGCGCTGCTGGCCAACCTGGCCAGACACCTGAACCCCGGCGGCCGAGTCCTGGTGTGCGACTTCGTGGCGAACACCGCATCGGCCATCGAGCTGTCCGACGCCTCCACGTTCACGCCGACTCCGGACGAGCTGGCCAGGGTGACGGCGGAGAGAGGTTTCCGGGTCCTGGGGGTCCGCGACGTCAGCGAATCCGTGGCCCGGTTCCTCGACGATTCCCGTGTCGGGGAGACCCTGGCCGAGCTCTCGTCGACCGTGGAGAGCGCCACGGCGCTGCGGCACCTCCGGTCGTGGGACAACATCGGCAAGGCGTTGACGCAGGGGCTCCTGTCCTACGTTCTGGTGACGCTCCAGCGCGATCCCTACGGGTCCCCCGGAGAGCTCCTCGAAGCCAACGCCGGGGCGCTGGGCCGGCGCGCCGCCGGACCGGAGGACGCGGTGGATCGGCTGTTCCACCAGCTCGCCTGGCTCCCCGGAACGCCTCGGGTCGCGGGCGCTCCGGCCGGTGGGGCCACCCGGCGGAGCTTCGTCGTGGTCTGCGATCGGGGCGCCGGCGGCGACGCCCTCTGTGATGCGCTGCGTCATCTGGGGCACCGGGCGCTCCCGGTGCTCGCCGTGGACGACGACCGGGAGCTGGAGCGCCTCGTGAGCGACGCCGTGACCTCCGGTGACGTCACGGTCGACGGGGTCGTCCTGGGACGCCTCGACGGGAGCGCCGCGGAGCCGCTGGACGGCGCGGGTGCGCTCGCCCTGGCGACGCGGCTCTGCGGGAGCGCCGCCGCCACGGCCCGGGCGCTGACAGCGGGTCGCCAGCCGTGGCCACGCCTCTGGCTCGTCACCAGGGGGGCCCAGACCGCGGACGCCGCGCCGGCGCCGTGGGGCCCGGTCCAGGCGCCGCTCCTCGGTCTGGGGCGGGCGATCGCCCTGGAGCACCCGGCGCTCCGGTGCACCCGGGTCGATCTGGACCCCGGGGCGCCGACCGCCCTGGCCGACCTGGCGGAGGAGCTCGTGGCCGACCGGCCGGAGTGCGAGATCGCCCTGCGCGGCCACGAGCGCCTGGTGGCGACCATCGTCCGGGCCGGCCTGGCCACCGGGGCCGATCGGTCCGGCGCCTGGCAGCAGCCGTTCAGACCCGACGCCACCTACCTGATCACCGGCGGGCTGGGCGGCGTCGGCCTGGAGCTCGCCCGGTGGATGGTCTCCCGGGGCGCCCGGCACCTCGTGCTCACGGGCCGCCAGGAGCCGGCGCCCACGGTCAGAGCCGCCATCGAGGCGATCGAGCGGACCGGCGCCCGGGTCCTGGTGACGCTCGCGGACGTTTGCTCGCTCGACCGGATGTCGTCGCTGATGGAACGGCTGGACCGGGAGTGGCCGCCCCTGAAGGGGGTCTTCCATGCCGCGGGGCATCTGGAGGATTCCACGGTGGCCGGGCTCGATCGGGCGATGCTGCTCAGGCTCCTGGGGCCCAAGCTGGAGGGGGCGCTGAACCTCCACCGGCTCACCCGGGATCGCGCGCTGGACCTGTTCGTGCTCCTCTCGTCGGCCGTGGCGCTGACCGGCTCCCCCGGCCAGGGGGGCTACGCCGCGGCGAACGCGGCGCTGGACCTGGTGGCCCACCACCGGGTCGCGTCGGGGCTGCCGGCGGTCTCGGTCGCCTTCGGACCGTGGGCCGACGTCGGGATGACCTCCCGGGCGCTCGGGGACGGGCGCCGGCCGGAGGTTCCCGGCATGGCGGCCCTCGCCCCCGAGACGGCGCTGGAGGCTCTGGGCCGGGCGCTGCGGTCGAGGCGGCCCTGCGTGGCCGTGATGGAGCTCGACGCGGACCGCTGGGTCGAGCGGTACCCGCAGTCGACCCGGGCGTCGCTGTTCGGCGAGCTGCTGAGCCGCCCCCGGGCAGCGGAGCCGTCGCGGCCGGTCCGGGAGCCGGCCCGGGCCGAGGCGGTCACCCGGCGGTCGCTCCTGGCGCTCGCCCCCGAGGCCCGGCTTGCGGCGATCGAGAAGTACCTGTGCCAGCAGGCCGCCAGGGTGCTGAGGATGCCGGTGACGCGGGTCGAACCCGGCTGTCCGCTGGCGCGACTCGGGCTCGACTCGCTGATGGGCGTCGAGCTGAGGAACAGGGTCGAGTCGGACCTGGGTCTCGCCGTGCCTCTGGCGACGCTCTTCGACGGGAGCAGCCTGGACCAGATCGCCTCGCGGATGGTCGACGATCTGGATCGAGCCGCCCCGGCCACGACCTGGGAGGAAGGCCAGCTGTGAACGCCCCGGAGCTGCTGGACGATCTGACGCGGCTCGGGATCCGGCTGTGGGTCGAGGGCGGCCAGCTCCGCTACCGGGCCGCCGCCGGCGCCCTCACCGACGAGCTGCGGCAGAGCATCGGCCGGCACAGGGCCGAGCTGATCGAGACCCTGAGCCGGCCCCGGCCGTTTCCGGTCTCCGCGGCCCAGAGGCGTCTCTGGTTCGTGGACCAGCTCTCCCAGGGCGGTCACGCCTACAACATCCCGGTGGCGATCCGGCTGACCGGCCCGCTCGACCCGGCGGCGCTCGAGCGGGCGCTGGCCCGGGTGGTCATGCGTCACGACGTGCTCAGGGCCACGGTGGAATCGAGGGACGGCCAGCCGGTCCAGGTGGTGGCCCCGGTCGTGGAGTTGGGGCTTCCGGTGCAGCCGGCGGCCGGGCCGGAGGAAGCGCGACGGCTCGCCCTGGACGAGCTGGCCCGACCGTTCGACCTGGGCCGCGGCCCGCTGATCCGGGCCACGCTGCAACGCCTCGGCGACGAGGACCACATCCTCAGGCTGGTGATGCACCACATCGTCACCGACGGCTGGTCCATCGGGGTGCTGTTTTGCGAGATCGCCACTCTCTATGACGCGACGGTCCGGGGCGTGCCGAGCCCGTTGCCGGAGCTGCCGGTCCAGTACACCGATTTCGCGGTGCGTCAGGCCGAGGAGCTCCGGCAGGGCAAGACCGAGGCTGGCCTGGAGTACTGGAAGCGGCGGCTCGCCGACCTGACCACCCTGGAGCTCCCGACCGACAGGCCGCGGCCGCCCATGCCCACCTTCTCCGGCGCCACCGCGTCGAGACCGCTGTCGCCGGGCCTGAGCGACGACGTGAGGCGCCTCGCCCGGCAGCTCGAGGTCACCCCGTTCATGGTGCTCCTGTCGGCGTTCCAGGCGGTGCTATCCCGGTACTCGCGGCAAGACGACATCGTCGTGGGCACGCCGATCGCGGGTCGTGACCGGGCCGAGCTGGAGCCGCTGATCGGTTTCTTCGTGACCAACGTGGTGCTCCGGTGCGATCTCTCCGGCGACCCCCGGTTCGACGAGCTGGTCCGTCGGGTCCGGGACGTCTGCCTCGGCGCCTACGCCCATCAGGAGGTGCCGTTCGAACGGCTGGTGGAGGCGCTGCAGCCGGAGCGGGAGCTGTCGAGGAACCCGCTCTTCCAGGTCGCCTTCGCCCTCCAGCCCAGGGCCGAGCATCCTGTCGCCGCCGCGGGCGTCTCGTTCGAGCTCCTGGAGGTCCAGATCGAGACGTCCCGGTTCGATCTGGAGCTCCATGTCTACGACCACGACGACCGCTTCCGGCTGCTGGCGATCCACTCCACGGACCTGTTCGACAGCGGCACCGTGGCGAGCATGCTGCGTCATTTCGAGACGCTCCTCGCGGCCGGAGTGGCCACCCCCGAGCGGAGGATCTCGGGGCTCCCGCTGCTCGCCCCGGAGGAGCAGGCCTCGATCGTCGCACGCTCCCGCGCCAGGAGCGGACCGGGGCGCCCGGCGCCGGAGACTCTCCACGGACGGTTCCTGCGGCAGGCACGGGCTACACCCGACGCCGGGGCGGTGACGTGCGGCGACGAGACGCTCTCGTACGCCGAGCTCTCGTCCAGGGCGGGACTGCTGGCCCGGACCCTGGCCGGTCGTGGCGTGGGCCCTGAATCGCTGGTGGGCCTGTGTCTGGATCGCTCCGTGGACATGGTCGTCGCGATCCTCGGAGTGCTGCAGGCGGGCGGAGCCTACGTGCCGCTCGACCCGACCCATCCGACCGGTCGCATCCGGACCATCGTGGAGGACTCCGGAGCCGGGGTCGTGCTGTGCCATCGACACCACCTGGACCACCTGGCCGGAATCGAGGCGGCGACGGTCGTGATGGACCAGGAGCCGGTGTCGAGGGAGGGGGCTCGGCCTGCCCCGCTGCCGACCGTGGCGCCGGAGAACCTGGCCTACGTGATCTACACGTCGGGGTCCACCGGCCTGCCCAAGGGCGTCGCGGTGACCCACGCCAACGTCCTGAGGCTGTTCGACTCGACCCGGACCCTGTTCCCGTTCGGCCCCGACGACGTCTTCACCCTGTTCCACTCGTTCGGCTTCGACTTCTCGGTGTGGGAGCTGTGGGGAGCGCTGCTCCACGGTGGGCGGGTCGTGGTGGTGCCGTACTGGGTCAGCCGGTCGCCGGCGTCGCTGCTGGAGCTGATGCGACGGGAGGGCGTGACGGTGCTGAGCCAGACCCCGTCGGCGTTCCGGCAGCTGATCCGGGCCGAGGAGTCTTGCGGGCCCGGAGAGACGCCGCCGCTGAGGTGGGTCGTCTTCGGCGGCGAGGCTCTGGAGGTGCGGAGCCTCGAGCCCTGGTTCCTGCGTCACGGCGACCGGCACCCGCTGCTGGTGAACATGTACGGGATCACGGAGACCACGGTCCACGTGACGCACCGGCCGCTCTCCAGGCGGGACCTGGTCGAGTCCACCGGCAGCGTCATCGGGGTGCCGATCGACGATCTGGAGACGTGGATCCTCGACGAGGCCATGCGTCCCCTGCCGGACAGCGTACCTGGGGAGCTGCTGGTGGGCGGCGCCGGCCTGGCCCGCGGCTACCTGGGTCGACCGGACCTGACGGCGGAACGGTTCGTGGCGCACCCGTTCGGCGCCGGGCCCGGCGAGAGGCTGTACCGGACCGGCGACCTGGTCCGGCGTCGCCCCGGCGGTGAGCTGGAGTACCTGGGGCGGGTCGATCAACAGGTCAAGGTCCGGGGCTTCCGCATCGAGCCCGGCGAGATCGAGGCGGTGCTCGACCGCCACCCGGCGGTCCGGGAGAGCCTGGTGGCCTCGCGGGAGCGGCCGGGGACCGGCGACCGGCGGCTCGTCGCCTACGTGGTCCCGGGTGAGGAGCACGCCGCGGTGGTGCGGCGGCACCTCGAGATGACCCGCCAGGGGATCCTCCGGGGCCACCAGCAGTGCGACCTCCCCAACGGCCTGGCCATCGCGCACCTGAACAGGAGCGAGACCGCGTTCACTCTTGAAGATCAACGCCCGGCTCCACGGGCTCGACGCCAGGCTGTTCCCCTGCGGCCTGGCCGCCGCAGCGGGTCGCGCCGAGTTCACCTATTACCCCCACGTCTCGATCCTCTCCGGCAGGATGTCCGATCGGGCGCGGGAGCGGGAGGTGGTCCGTGGTTTCATCCTGGCGGAGCAGGAGCGGCAGGGGAACCGCGGGCGTCTGGAGCCGGCGGACCTGGACCGGCTGCTGGACGACCGGCTCGAGACGGTGCAGGTCCGGTGCGAGCTCAGGACCCTGTCGGACGTGATCCGGGACGAGCAGGTCCAGCGGATCGATCTGCTGAAAGTGGACGTCGAGAGGAGCGAGCTGGACGTCCTCCGGGGCCTGTCCGGGCAAGACTGGCCGAAGGTCCGGCAGCTGGTGGTCGAGGTCCACGACGACCAGGGCGACCTGGCGGCGATCGTCGATCTGCTCGAGGCGAGAGGGTTCGAGACGGCGGTGGAACAGGAGTCGTCCCTGTCGTCCACGCGGCTCTCCAACGTCTACGCCAGGCGACCCGGCGCCGCGGGCCCGCCCGGGGGCGCTCCGGGGCCTCGGACGTCCGGAACCCGGTTCTTCAGCCCGGGTGTCCTGGTGGACCATCTCAGGACCCGCGTCAAGGAGCGGCTTCCGGAGTACATGGTGCCGTCGGCGTTCGTTCTGCTGGAGCAGCTCCCGCTGACGGCGAACGGGAAGGTCGACCGGCGGGCGCTGCCCTCGCCGGACGCGGCGCTGGCCGTCGACGAAGCGCGTCACGTGGACCCGCGGAACGCCGAGGAAGAGAGTCTGGCCCGCATCTGGGCCGAGGTGCTGGGCCGGCCCCGGGTCAGCGCCACGGCCAACTTCTTCGACCTGGGAGGCGACTCGATCCTGGGGCTGCTGGTGGTCTCCAGGGCGAACCGGGCCGGACTTCCCGTGACCCTGAAGCAGCTGTTCCAGTACCAGACTCTCTCCGACCTGGCCGCGGTGTGCGGGCGCCCGTCGGCCCGTTCGGTCGACGAGGTGGCGCGGGCCGGTCCGGTTCCGCTCACGCCGATCCAGGGCTGGTTCTTCCAGCAGGAGCTGGCGGAGCCGCACCACTTCGACCAGGCGTTCCTGGTCCGGTCTCGTCGTCGTGTCGATCCGGCGATCCTGGCCAGCGCTCTGACGCGGGTCGTCGAGCACCATGACGCCCTCCGTCTGAGGTTCCGGAGCACCCCGGCCGGCTGGGTCCAGCAGCTGGAGGAGACCGTCGATCCGGTGCCGGTGTCGGTGTTCGAGCCCGGAGGTCCGTCGCCGGAGCGGTCCGGTGCCAGGGTCCGGGAAGCCGTCGCCAGGGCCAACGCCGGCCTCGACCTGGCCCGGGGGCCGCTGGTGAGAGCCGTGGTGTTCCCCGGGAGCGCCGGCCCGGCCGGCCCGGATCCCGACCGGATCCTCCTGGTGGCGCATCACCTGGTGGTGGATGGCGTGTCATGGCACATCCTCCTGGAGGATCTGGCCACCGCCTGCTCTCAGCTGGCGGCTGGCCAGGCCGTGGAGCTCTCACCCCGGACCGCGTCGTACGCGTCATGGGCGCGGCGCCTCGCCGAGGTGCGCTCCAGCGGGCTCGACCAGGACGAGGTCGACCACTGGAACGTCCTGGACCGCGCCGGGGAGTGGACGGTGCCGATCGATCACCCCGGCGGCGAGAACACCCGGGCGCTGGCCGACGAGGTGACGGTGAGGCTGGGAGCCGAGGAGACCGCGGCGCTGCTCGGCGCCGCCGCCGACGGCCGGGGCGCGCCGGTGAACGTGCTGCTGCTCACCGCCCTGGTCCAGGCGCTGACCGGGTGGACCGGCCAGCGCTCCGTGAGGATCGACCTCGAGGGTCACGGCCGGGACGAGTCGCTCACCGGCCTCGACGTGACGCGCACCGTGGGCTGGTTCACCAGCCTCTACCCCGCCGTGTTCGCGCTCGACCAGCGCCAGCCTGCCGGGGACAGGGTGCGGTCGATCCGGGAGCAGATCGGCCGGACTCCCGGAAACGGTGTCGGCTACGGGATGCTCCGGTACCTCGACCGGTCGACCCGCGGACCGGTCCGATCGGCGGTGCTGTTCAACTACCTGGGGCGGCTCGACGGCGGTCTGGCCGGCTCGTCGGTCTTCGCGCCGCCGCTGGAGCTCGCCCGGCCGCTGCAGAGCCCGCGGCAACAGCGTCAGTACCTGCTGGAGGTCGATGGCTGGATGTCCGACGGGCTGGTGGTGGGCTTCACGTTCGGCCGGAAGCTGCACCGTCGGGCCACCGTGGAGGCGCTGGTGGGCGCGTTCACGGCAGCTCTGGGCGAACTGATCCGGGGAGCTTCGACCGCCGCCGTCGAGCGGGGCCCGCGAGCGCTGACGAGCCCCGGCGTCGAGGCACCGCGGCTTGCGAGGGTGCTGCGCCGGCTCCGGCCCGGCCGGGATCCCGGGCCGTCTCCCCGGATCGAGTCGATCGATCCTCTGACGCCGGCCCAGCAGGGGATGCTGTTCGGCAGCCTCGCCGCCCCGGGAGCCGGCGTTCACGTGGAGCAGCTGATCTTGACGCTGGACGGGCCGATCGACCTGGAGACGCTGACGGAGGCCTGGCGCCGGGTGGTCGCGCGCCACGCCGCCCTGAGAACGGCGTTCCTCTGGGAGGAGGAGGTGGACCCGGTCCAGGTCGTCGTCGACCCCGTCGACCTGGAGTGCCGCCGGGAGGACTGGACCAGCCTGGACCGGGAGACGGCAGCGGCGCGGCTCGAGACGCTGCTCGCCGCGGACCGGCGCCACGGGTTCGACCTGTGCCGGCCGCCTCCGATGCGGATCGCCCTGCTGAGTCTCGCCCGCGACAGGCTCTGGCTGGTCTGGTCGTTCCATCACCTCGCCGTGGACGGTTGGTGCCTGCCCATCGTGCTCGGGGAGGTGGGCGAGCTTCACGACGCCCTGCGGCAGGGCAGACCGGCGAGGCTCCCGCCGGTCAGGCCTTACCGCGACTATGTCTCGTGGCTCTCGCGGCAGGACCCGGCCGGCCCGGAGCGGTTCTGGCGGCGCACCCTCGAGGGCGTCGACCTTCCGACGCCGCTGGGCC
>JACQZM010000688.1 GCA_016213885.1 Candidatus Rifleibacteriota bacterium
GTTCCTGGACGAGATCGGCGACATCAGCCAAGCCGTCCAGGTGAAGCTCCTCAGGTTCCTGCAGGAGAAGGAGTTCAAACGCCTGGGCCACGCGAAGATCTCCAAGGCGGACGTCCGCATCATCGCGGCCACGAACAAGGACCTCAGGGAGGCCGTGAAAGCGAACCGGTTCCGGGAAGACCTGTACTACCGGCTCAACATCATTCCGATCACCCTGCCGCCGCTCCGGAGTCGCAGAGAGGACATCCCCCCGCTCGCGAACCACTTCCTCAGGAGGTTTGCGGCACGGTACGATCGAGCGGTGCAGTCGATCTCCGAGAAGGCCATGCTCAAGCTGCTGTCCTATCCGTGGCCCGGGAACGTGCGGGAGCTGGAGAACAAGATCCAGCAGGTGCTGGTGCTCACGGGCCACCGGGTGGTGCAGCCGGAGGATTTCTCGTTCGACGACGAGCCGACCTCGATCGATCCGGCGGACAAGAAGTTCAACGAGGCCAAGAGAGAGGTGGTGGAGGCGTTCGAGAGGAACTACATCTCCACGCTCTTGACCACGCACAGAGGCAACGTCTCGAGGGCGGCGCGACAGGCCGGCAAGAACCGGCGGGCGTTCTTCGAGCTGATGCGCAAGCACCGGATCGACGCGGACACCTTCAGGAACGCCGGACAGGCCTAGCCCTTCGACGCCAGATCGCGCCCGGCTGCGGCCCCCTGGCAAGGAAGCGGCCTGTCGTGGTCGGCCCCCGCCCTGGCCGCGAGCGGCTGGATCTCACGCCGTGGTGCCGGAAACTACCCCGCTCGACAGGCGCTGCCCGGCCCGCGGACCCCGGGCCCTCCCCGTTCCGTGAGCAGTAGGACATGAAAGGACCGACAAGTGGGCCATTGTTATCCCACCGCTAATATAAGCTCCAGAACACGATCTACATCGTATTCGCCCAGCCGTTTGTGACAGAAGAGTCCCAAAAAGTGACGTGCGGCTGCACTCGCCCGGCAGGGGCTCGCTGTCTCACAGGCTGATCATGAGCGGATCTCGGCCAAGGCCTCAGTTTTGGCATCAATCGTGCTGCTACTCTGTCCGATCGGTCGGGCAGTTGGTGAAACCCCCCCTATAGCCAGCTGAACGGCCGGTCTTTGTTTTTCCCTCGATCCGACCGAGCGCCGGCGGCGGGAACCGCGGCCAGCAGACCCTCAGTAGCTCTCGTAGCCCGGCGTGCGGCTCTTGACGTCCATGACGGCCACCAGCCCCCCGACCTCCTGGATGTTGTCGAGGTACTGCAACGTCCCGGTCGTGATACCGCGTCGCACCGAGACGAGCTGACGGGTCGTCGTGGCCGTCTGCATGGCCCGCTTCGACGTGGTCAGGTCAGCGGTCCGGTCGGCCCGGACGAGTGACCAGTCGATCCGGTTCGAGAACGGGTCGTACGGGATCTCCGCCAGGTACCGCCGCCGGTTCTGGGGGTACCGCCCCAGACCGTCGTGCACCCCCTGGACCAGCTCCGAGTAGTTGCTGTCCAGGAAGTCCACCTGGTTCCCGTAGTGATCGAAGAGCATGTTCGGGAACCGCTGGTGGTCCTGGTAGAAGAGGCGAATCGCCCGGCGGACCTGGGACAGCCGCTGCCTGAGCGCCTCCTCCCGGATGTCCTTGAGGAAGTACTGGTAGAGCGGCGTGGCCAGGGGCAGAAGGATGAGCATGATCGCCAGCGCCACGACCACCTCTACCAGACTGAACCCGATGCCCCTGTTGCCACCCATCTGTTCACCTAGAGATCCTGGAACGAGGGGTTGAGGCTCTTCACGTCCCTGACCCCCATGACCTCGGGAATCGCCCTGTTCGACAGCGCGGGCTCGGCAAAGATGAGCTTCCAGCCGGCGGTCCGGGTGATGTCGCTGGTGGCGGTCGGATCCGGCGGTATCGACATCAGATAGCGCCTCCGCCGGACCGGGTAGGTCCCCTTGCCGTCGTGAGCGCCCTGCACCAGCTCCGAGGTCTGGTTGTCCAGGAAGGCCACGACGTTGCCGAACTCGTCGTGGCCCTCGTAGGGGTACCGGCCGTTGTCGTTGTAGAACGTGTAGATCGCCTGCCGGATCGTCCTCAGGTTGGCCTTGAGCACGTCCACCTGCTGCTCCGCCACCAGGGGCTGGAACACCCCCGTGGCGATGGTGACCACCGCGAGGATGATCGCCAGGGCTATCAAGAGCTCCACGAGCGAGAATCCCAGCCGTGCAGTGGATTTCATGGTCACAGGTGGGCGAACTCGGGGTTGGCCGAGAGCACGTTGGTCACCACGTCGGAGTGGAGCACGCTGCCCGGGTTCAGAGACTGATTGGAGACCTTCAGGATCTGCCAGTTGACCAGATTGGTCGTGGGGTCGATCGGAATCTCCGGAAGGTAGCGCACCCGCTTCTTCGGAAAGCCGAAGTTGTTCGCCCCCTGTCGGTCCAGGGCGCTGCGCACACCGTGGACCAGCTCGCTGGTCGCGTTGTCGAGGAAAGTGACCCTGTTGCCGTACACGTCGGCGCCGTCCAGCGGGTAGCGTCCGTGGTCCAGGTAGAACTGCTGGATCGCGGACCTCATCATGAAGAGATTCTGCTTGAGGACCTGGATGTCCGCATCCCGCACGTACGTGGAGTAGACCGCCGACGCCATGACCACCAGGCTGATCAGGATGGTCATCGTGACGAGCAGCTCGACCATGGTGAAACCGGTACCGCAGCGTCGCGGGACGCTCCGGAACTGGCCGGTCGATGCGGGCGTTGTCGGGCCGTCGCACCTGAGCTTCATGGGCACCCTCAAGTCTAGCTCGCTCCGCGACTGACCAGCAACTCCGGGGCGGACCGTCCCGGGTCGGCCGGACCGGTGCTGCCTCCCACCAGAACTATGGGACGGCTTCGCTCCAGAAACCTGAACCGGATGCACGAGCCCCCCGGGCCCCACGTAAATCGACCAGCCCGCCTCGGGGCGGGCTGGATGGGGGACCGGGCCGCCAGGATCCCCCGCCGGCGAAGTCGCGCTCGGGAGAGAGAAAGAGGAGGGGATCCGGATTGAAGTCGCGCTCGGGGGCGCGACTCGGACCCGGCGAGGCGCCGGGTCTTGCGACTCGGACCCGGCGAGGCGCCGGGTCTATTTCACCGTCGGGGGGGCGGCGGAGTCGGATTCCGGCGCCCCGGCCGCCGCGACCTCCTTGGGCGCACCCCCCTCCGGAGGCAAGCCGTACGGCACCTCCTCACCCGACTCCCTGACCTTCCCCGGCCCTCGCAGGATCTCGATCTCGGCGCTATCGTCCGCCTCGGCGATCTCCTGGGTGCGGGTCGGCCGGGTCTGTCCGGTGACGACCTCTCTCAGGAGCACCCCGGGGGTCTTGTACTCGGCTCCGTCCAGCTTGTTCTTCAAGATCAGACGGAAACGGTTCTGCCCCCTCTCGTCGATGATGTGAGCCAGCTTCGCCGCCATCTGCGGCTTCACCATCAGAGTGAAGACGATTCCGGCCGACTCGCCCCGGACGATCCGCTCCGGATTCGGACGGGTGGCCGTCCTGTACTCTCCACCCTTGGCCAGAACCTCGACGTTCTGGATGATGATGCGGGTCAGCTGCTTGCCTCCGGACATGTACGTGGCGACCACATCGACGATGTCGTTCTGGTTGATGAAACCGGTCGTGCCCGTGACCGCGTCGACGTCCAGCGAGATCGCCCGGAAGTCCTTCTTGATGACGTCCCTGAGCCGCTTCTGGACGTCGTCGCCTGCGGCCGACACGAACCGGGTCTTGAGCACGATCTCCCCGGCGTAGATCGGCTGGGAGAGGCGGATGTCCTTGATCTGGTCGTAGTTGCGCACCGCGATGCTATCGTCCGGCACGGGGATGTTGTCCGGGATCGAGCGAACCTCGACCTGCTCCGTGGTGAGCCTCGTGCCTGTCTCGCTCGGCATGACACTGACCTTCGCCACCAGGTAGTCCCGGAGTCCGGGGCCGGGAGCGGCTGTCGCTGTCGCCATGGGCGACGGCGCGGCGGGCTGCGCGTCCTGCTGTTTCTTGGCCTGTTGCAGGTAGACGTAGGCGGCGATTGCGGCCACCACGATGGTCAACAGGCGTGCTTGCTGCTTGTTCATGCGACCACGCCTCCTTCTGGTACATCTAGTTTAATACGGCCTTCCGGTGGCCGCCACTTGCGGTCGGTCGCCGGTCGCGCCGCCGACCGCCGGCTTGGCGCCGGGAGTCCCGGGGCCGTTCGAGCAGCTCCGGTCCGCAGCCTTGTCCGGGCGTGAGCCTCGGCGCTACCTGGCGAGCTGCTGAGCCAGCTGACGGGCCCTGGCCGCCTTCCGGGCCTCTCCGGCTCTTCCATGGAGATCCGCCAGGAGCTCCGCCGCCCTCCTGTAGGTGTCGGGGTTCAGCGACAGGTACTGCTGGTTCGTCTCCAGCGCCATCTCCAGCGAGGCGATGGCGCCTGCCGGACGGCGCAGGGCGAGGAGGATCAGCGCCTTGTTCAGCAGCAGCTCCTCGGATCGCGGGTCCGCGGCCAGAGCCGCCTCCAGGTCGGCCAGCGCCCCGGCCAGGTCGCCCCGCTTGGCCCGACACCTGGCCCGGGACGACCGTAGTCTGGTCTGGTCCGGGTTCACGTCGAGCCCCCGGGTGTAGGCCTTCCGGGCTGCTTCCAGATCGCCCTGGAGCTCCAGCCCCTCGCCCAGGTCGTTCCAGAGGTCCTCCCGGAACCACATGAGCCGGGTCGCGGTGGCCAGCCGCTCCGGGGACTGGTCACGGCGCCACGTGGTGTCGACCACGGCGACCCCGATCCAGAGCGCCGAGGTCAGGGCGACCGGAGCGGCCACGACCCGGCCCAGAACGGAGCCCCAGGACCCCGGCGGCGCCTGGCACGAACCGGAGTGCCAGGCCAGCACGACCGCCCAGAAGGGCAGGTCCAGCTGGAGGTACGCCAGGCCGGTCGCCGTGAGGCAGGCCGTCAGCCCCGCCACCACCGAGGCGCCGGCGCCCACCCGGACCCAGTCCGTGGGCTCGTCCCGCCGCACGCTGACGAGCGCCGCGACGAGCAACGCCACGTACAGGGCCAGGGCCGGCAAGCCGGCCTCGAACGCCAGGTGGAGATACGAGGAGTGGGCCTCCCTGGGGTAGTAGCCGCCCTGGGTCCTGGACCGGGGGTAATGGGTATCGAAGCCGTTCTGACCCCAGCCGAGCATCGGCCTGGCAGCGATCCCGGCGACGACTCCCCGGAACAGCTCTCGACGCTGCGCCCGGCCCAGCTCCTCCCTGTCGCCGGTCACCTTCACCCGCTCCACGAGACCCGGCGCCACGGCCGCGACCCCCATCGTCAGAGCGAGGCCCAGCACCAGGAGCCTTCCCGGGCTCGGGCCGTCGAGCCGCCGGGACCGGGCCAGCAGGCCCAGGGCGGCCAGGCCGACCAGCGCCCCCAGCCAGGCGCCGCGGGAGAACGTGCACAGGAGCAGCACCAGCGAGAGGCCGGCCGCCCAGCCCGAGACCACCGCCGGGACCCCGGCCGCGGCCGACAGGTACTGTCCGACGTGGA
>JACQZM010000689.1 GCA_016213885.1 Candidatus Rifleibacteriota bacterium
CGGCGACGCCTTGTGTCGGGCCGGCGCCCGGGCCTCCGGAGAACGGGAGCTGCTCCGGCGGCGCTGCTTGCTGCTGCCGGAGGTCCGGGGCGCGGGGCAGGGCTCACGTGCCGCTCGCGAGCCGGTGGTCCCTGCCGCGACAGCCTGGGGGGCGCTGTTGCCGACCCGCGTCAGCATCTCGAACGAGAAGCTTTCCACGGAAGGGGAGGGAGCCGGGGAGGGGACGCCCGTCTTGGGCGTTGCTGATCCGGTGCCGGTGGTGGTCGGGGGAACCGCTCCGGTGATCGGAACGGCAGCCAGGGCCAGAGCTGCGGACGGCCCGACAGCGCCCCCGGCTGGCGCGCTGGAGATGACGGCGCGGATCGCGACGGTCGAGGACGGACCCGGGCTCGAGGCGACACGTGGAGAAGCCGCGACCGCGCGCGGAGTCGCCGGGCCGGGACGAGCCGAGCCCCGGACGATCGCGAGGCGCTCTCGCCACAGGGTACGCGCCCTGTCCAGATGCTGTCGCGTCTCGGGGGCCGCAGCCCTGGGAGCCGCACCGGTGAGCCACAGCAGAGTGATCACCAGGAGACAACCGACCACCGCCGCGAGGAAGAGGGCGGCCTGGTCGGCGCCCGTCAGCGCCGGAGGCCGCTTCACCGCCGGCGCCCCAACGGCCCTCGCGGCCGGAGCAACGGCCGAAAGGGGCACCACGACCGGTCGCGCCGGGCGAACCGGCCAGCAGCCGCCCCCCGGGACCCGCTGTTGCGGCGGGTCGCAGTGCGAACCGACCACCGCCATCAACAGCTCGTAGGCCCGCGCAGCGACCTCCGGATCGGGATGATCCACCAGCGAGGTGAGCTTCGGGACCAGCGCGGGATCGTCGATGCCCCGGGCCGCCTGGATCGCCAGCAGGAGCACCTCCCGGTCCGGATCCTCGAGGGAGCCCAGCACCAGTCCCAGGGTCTCGTCGGGAAAGTCGGCATCCTCGGACCGGGCATCGCAGCGGTGCAGAGCCGCCACGGACGTTCCGGACCGCGCCTCCGGACGGCCGGCATCTGACCTGCGGTCGGCGCAGCGCGGATCCTTCGATTCTGTCATCGGCGGTGCTGGCAAACGGTTCTCTCGCCCGCTGTGCGAGCGTCCTCACCAGATCGCGTCATGATAGCACGGGGCGTCCCTGACCACACAAGCGAGGGAGACCGGCGCTGCCTGGCTGTCTGCTGCCGCTTGCCAACCTGGTTGCGCCTTGCCACGATGGACCCTTGTCCAGGAGGCCTTTCCCTGGCGACTCGAAGCGATCTCGGACGGACAGCTAGAGCCGGTCGCCCCCTACCTCGAGACAGGTCTGCAATCGGTGGACGTGACCGACCCGACCAAGCGCTCCTCGTACCGCGTCGTGAACGACTCGGGTACCGCCCCCCCGGTATCGTGCAGTCAAGACCGGTCGCGATGCCAGGACGAACCGCCAGACGTGCGCAACAAGGTCTCTACCTGGACTCTCAGCGCCGGGAGATCGCGCTCGATGGCCTGCCACACCAGGTCGGTGTCGATGGAAAAGTAGTCGTGAACCAGGATATTCCGCATGCCGACGATCTGGGTCCACTGCACTTCCGGATGAGCCGATCGAAAGCCCCGGGAGAGACCGCTACACGCCTCGCCGATGATCTGGAGATTGCGCACCATCCAGTTCTGGATGAGCTCGTCCGCTTCGAAGGTCTGCCTGCCCCGGGAAGCATAGCGCTCGATGCGAGCGATCGCCTCGAGGACGTCACGGAGGCGTTCGTGGTCGTCCCTCACAGCGACTGCGCCTCCGAAAGAACCCGGTCCCTGATACGTGGCTTGAGACCCTTCTCGGTCACTACATCGACGTCACATCCAAGCAGTTCCTGGAGATCCATGAGCAGGCCGCCCAAGTCGAAGATGCTCCGGCCTGACTCGAGCGTCACCAGAAGATCGACATCGCTGCCGGCATCGGACTCTTCACGTGCTATGGAGCCAAACACTCGAACGTGTCGCGCTCCGTGCCTTCGGGCGATGCAGAGGATCTCTTCACGCCGCGCTCGTAGATCGTGGAGCCTCATTCGAAGACCGTCGCCGTGGTTCGAAGCGCGAACTCCCTCGGGTTCATCGTAGCACGCGACTCCTCTCAGGATCCAGCCTGCCTCCCGGGGAACCGGCTGATCCGGCCCCATCCGGGGCGGGCTCACTCCATCAGGAGGTCGTACTGGGCGCCGAAGACCGACTCGTCTCCGTTGTCGAAGATGACCATCGTCTTGTACTTGCCCTTGGGCACCGGCGTGAGATCCACCCTCTGGCGAATCGAGCAACCCGGGAACACCCGGATCTGCCCCCCGTCGAACCGGCCGGCCGACGCGCCCTCGCTGTTGAACAGCTCCGCCCACACCGTCGGCTTCAGCCAGCGCTCTCCCGTGTTCTCGATGTCGAGCTGGAGGTACCTCTTTCCACCCTGGCTGATCAGCTTCCGGTCGAGGAACTTGAGCTGCCGCGTGCCAGTGTTGCCGATGTCGACCACGATCTGGAGCCCGTAGCGCATGACCGTGCGGATGCCGAACTTCACCAGTTCGTTCTTGGCCAGCTTCTCCGGCGTGAACTCCACGTTCCCCTCGCCCACCGGTTCCACCATGACCATGCTCCAGTAGGTCCCCTTGAGCGCGCTGTCGGGCGGGAGCTGGACGGTGTAGTTCGCCGTGCCGGTCTGCTTGGGGGGAATCGTGAGCCGGTTCGGGCTCACCGTCACCCACTTGGCGTTCGATCTCGCGATCGTACCGGGATCGCCGTAGAGGTTACGCCCGTCCGCATAGCACAGGTAGTCGGTCTGGTAGATCTTCACCGACGCTGGCTTGTCGCTCGAGTTCTGGAGGAGCACCACGCCCTTCAGCGTCTCGCCGGGCTTGCCTCTGGACTCGCGGGTCAGCTCCCCGACCACGGAGACCTGGGCCCGGCCGCTCGGTACCAGGAGCGCGAAGGCGATGAGTACGAGGATCCGTGTGCCAAGCACTTTCACTGTTCACCTGTCCTGTTCGACAGATCATGTTAGGACAGCGCTCGGCCGGAGACAACCAATATCGGACGCCCGAGTCCGCCAGACGACCGCCGTCTCGAGGGCGGAGATCCCATTGCAGGACCCGGGCTGGTACAATGAGAGCCTCGGGGGAGTCCGATCAGGTCGGGACGGTGCGATGGAGAGCATTCTGGTCGTCGACGATGAGCGCGAGTGCCGAGAGCTCTACGCGCGCGTGCTGGCCAGCAAGGGTTTTCGCGTGCTCACGGCCACGGACGGAGACGAGGCGCTGCAGGCTCTGGAGCGGCATCCCGTGGATCTCATCGTCTCCGATATCGTCATGCCCGGGATGGATGGGATGGAGCTCCTCGGGAGGTTGCGAGCCCGGGCGGGCCCCTACGTCCCGGTCGTCCTGGTGAGCGGGTCGCTGGTCAGGGACGACGACGTCATGCGCGGCTACGGGCTGGGGGCCGACGACTACCTGACGAAGCCATGCCTGATGAAAGAGCTCTGCGCGCGGATACAGGCCCGGCTCAGGCTGGTCCGGGCCTCCCGGCAGACCGGGGCGAAGGGCAGGGCCACCGGCCACCGGTCCCGCGTGCGCGACACGGCTCCGGGCTCCTCGTCGCGCCCTCCCGACCTGGTCAGAACCCCGGGGACAGGTCCGATTCTCGACCTCCTCGATGAACTGTCGGCGTGCAACGCTCCGCTGCTCCTCACCGGCGAGACAGGGACCGGAAAAGGGGTGTTCGCCCGCCACGTCCACGCCTCGGGCCCCCGCAGCCGGCACCCGTTCGTCACGCTGCCGTGCACGTCCATCGCTCAGGGGCTCATGGCGCCCGAGCTGTTCGGGCACGAGA
>JACQZM010000135.1 GCA_016213885.1 Candidatus Rifleibacteriota bacterium
GACGACTGATCGTAGTACAGGAGGATCCCCTTTTCCAAGGACTTCCTGGCCGAGGTTCCCACGAAGGAACCCCCGCAGCCGGCTCTCGACCCGGTCAATGGATGTCGAACCCGCAGGTTATGGGCAGGGACTGGCCGGTGATGCCGCCGGCCCGGTCCGAACACAAATAGAGAACCAGGTCCGCCACCTCCCCGGGGTCGAGGAGGCGCTTCATCGGGATGGCGGCCAGGGTGTGCTTGAGCAAGGTCTCCCGGTCGGCCTTCAACCGGCTGGCCAGCACGTCGATGGTGTCGCGGTGGAACAACCGGGTGTCCATCGCTCCGGGCAGCACCGCGTTCACCGTGATGCCGTGGGTCGCCACCTCCTTGGCCAGCGCCCTGGTCAGCCCCAGGAGCGCGGCCTTGGCCGCCGAGTAGGCACACGCCAGGGCAGCGCCCGTGGAGCCCAGGATGGATGAGATGTTCACGATCCGTCCCCGGATCCTGGCCGCCACCATGCGGCGCACCGCCTCCCTGGACACGAGGAACGAGCCGGTGGCGTGGACCGCCAGCATGCGATCCCAGTCGGCCAGCGACGTCTCGTGCACGGGCTGAACCAGGGCCACGCCGGCGTTGTTGACCACGGAATCGACCCGACCGAACCGGTCGATCGCCTTCTCGAACGTCTCCGCCACCGAAGCCTCGCTGCTCACGTCCCCCACGACGGCCAAAACCGGTTCGTGCTGCTCCGCCAGGGTGGCCCGGGCGTGCTCCAGCGCGGCGGCGTCTCGGCCGGTGATCACCACGCTGCCCCCTTCCCTCAGGAAGGCCCGGGCCACGGCCAGGCCCAGCCCCCTGGACCCCCCGGTCACGATCCCGACCTTGGCGCTCATGGAACCGACTGTTTCCACCGACGCTCACCTCCCGATGATGCTCTCCGCCATGGTCTGACGTCCTCCACGACAGGCCGTCTCGCCGGAACCTGCCGCCAGCTAGTCCGACGGCCCTTCCCAGCCCCGGATCTCGACGAACTTCATCGCCTCGATGTAGGGGGAGCAGGCGAAACACCGCTGCACGTGGACCGTGTCGTCCGCCTTGAACGACACGCCGTTGTGGAACGTCTGGGGTGGCGTCTTGCCGATCACGCGGGCGCACTGCACGCAGTAGATCTTGACCGCGTTCTCGCGACACATGGGACAGACCGAGTCGTCGGTGATGGAGTCACCGTTCTTGAGTCTCTGCCTGGGCGTCACGTCCATGAACTGGTTGCAGATCGGACACCGGTCCTCGGACTTCGTCACGACATCCACCTCCTGCCTGTCTGGCCGACGCCGACGGTTCGATCACCGATTCGACGTCCAGGTGGGCAGCTACGCGATCGGCAGCCGCGTCCTCGGCGTGAGAGCTTCGAGCCAAGCGGGTAGCAGCCGGCTCACGCCCGGCGCCAGCCTGGAGTCCGATCGGATCATCTCCGGCCTTCCGATCGGCCAGCCCCAGAACGTCAACTGGCGCTGCGCGACCCGGCTCGAGTACATCTCGAGATCCGTGAAGTAGAAGCAGCTCACGCGGCTCGTGTAGTTGTAGTGAAAGCCGAACACCACCAACGGTGCGGCAAAGAGGACTGCCGCGCAGACGAACTCTCCTGGAGTCAAGATGAGGTTCAACAGCTCGCCCATGGCCAGGCAGACGACGATCCAGACGCCCAGCTTGTAGACCATTCCCGCGGGAACCCTCCTCGTTCTCCGCCTCGACGGCGGCCCGGATGTGCGCCTTTCCCTGGCTTCCAGGGCAAACCGATCCTCGCTCGACGGGTCCACTACTCCCATAATCCGCCCGCCCCGGATTGTCCGGTTTTCGCCCACAAATCTCGTCTTCCGCGCTGATCCCATCGGGTCCGGGGGTGCCAGGCACGGGCGGGGAGCGGGAGCGACGGGGAGAGGAAGAGGACGAGGACGAGGAAGTGGAAGTGGAAGAGGAAGAAACC
Organism: Candidatus Rifleibacteriota bacterium; assembly: GCA_016213885.1. Lineage (GTDB taxonomy): Bacteria > Muiribacteriota > UBA6191 > JACPRK01 > JACQZM01 > JACQZM01. Next base: position 1,963 of record JACQZM010000135.1, read on the forward strand.
CGGACCCGGCGCGGCGCCGGGTCGGCCTTGTGCCGGCGCTTCCAGGCTGGTACCCTCTCTCCAACGGTCGCCGGACCGGGGGAGGTTTGCTGTGGTCCAGAGGTCTGCGGACGTCCCGCTCTGTCTTCGTGCGCTGCTGATCTGTCTCGCCCTCTGCCTGACCGCTGCCCCGCTCGTGGCGGAGGTCGTCGACCTGGGCGCCGCGGTCCAGGAGCACAGGGCGCTCGGCTGGAAGCTCGCCACGGTCAAGAAGTCGATGGCCACCAAGGCCTCGATCTCCCCGGCGCTCGACAGCCTGAAGAAGCAGGAGGACGACCTCTCCTCCACGATCGACGTCGACCGGGAACGGCTGTCGGGTCAGCTCCTGTCCGCCGTCTCGGAGGGACGGCTGCAAGAAGCCATGGCGGCGGTCCGGGCGCTCAAGGCGGTGGGCCCCGACGATCCGGCGGCGGGGTCGTTCCGGGAGCTGGAGCGCGGGCTCGTCCGGAGGCTCCACCGCGAGATGCTCGCCCCGGACACGTCCCCGGAGAGGCTCAGGGGGCTGTTGACCCTTCGCCGCCTGCTCATCGAGGGGCCGGGCGCCGGCCTCGAGACGACCCCGGCGCCGACGCCCCGGGAGCCCCGGTCGGTCAAGACGTCGGTGCCGATCCACATCGCCTTCCACTGGCACATGCACCAGCCGATCTACTGGCCCTACGAGGACGTGGTCACCACGGAGCGGCGGGGCGTCTACTCGTACAGCATCCTCGATCTGTTCCGGTCGCGATACGGCCCCTACACGAGCTGGCCGAGAAACGCCGTGGCAGCCGGTCGCGGAGCGGGTCTGGCCCACCTGGGGGCGCAGGTCAGCTTCTCGGGCTCGCTCATCGAGAACCTGGACGCCCTCGGGGCGATCGACCCGTCGTTCAAGAGCTGGACCGCGCCGTGGAAGGAGGCCCGGGGCTGGAAAACCCAGCTGGGCAACCCCAGGCTCGACCTGGTCGCCTTCGGCTACCACCACCCGCTGATGGCGCTGGTGGACTACGAGGACATCCGCCGGCAGATCCGGGCCCATCGCGCGGCGGTGCAGCGTGCGTTCGGCAGCGACGTCCCGCCTTCCAGGGGGATCTTCCCGCCGGAGAACGCCTTCGCCGAGTGGATGATCCCCGCCCTGGTCGACGAGCAGATCTCCTGGGTCATGGTGGACAACATCCACTTCAGCAGGGCCTGCCGCAACTACCCGTGGGTCAAGGGCGAGAACCTGTACCCGCCCAACGGGGCGGACCAGACCAACCCCGACCCCGGGTCGTGGATCCAGCTCAACGGCCTGTGGGCCCCGTCGAAGGAGCCGGCCTGGGCGTCGCGCCCCCACTGGGTGGCGCTCTCCGACCCGGACACCGGGGCGAACGCCCGGACGCCTGAGCAGCGCGAGGCGAAGATGATCGCCATCCCCACCTCCCGCTACCTGGGAAACGAAGACGGCCGGGGCGGCTTCGGCGCCCTGGACTACGACCGGGTGATGAGCCAGTTCCTCCCGTACAACACGGATCCCAAGCACCCGATCCTGCTGGTGCTCCACCACGACGGCGACAACTACGGCGGCGGCACGGAGTCGTACTACCACAGCAACTTCCAGCGGTTCGTGGAGTGGGTGAAGGCCAACCCGGACCGGTTCGTGGCCACCACCGTGGAGGACTACCTGACGCGGTTCCCGCCCGATCCGAACGACGTGATCCACGTGGAACCGGGCTCGTGGAGCGGCGCCGACAACGGCGACCCGGAGTTCCACAAGTGGAACGGCGACCCCGATGCCCAGACCGGGTACTCCCCGGACCGCAACTCCTGGGGCGTGCTCACGGCGGTGCGGAACGCCGTCTTGACCGCTCAGGCCGCCAGCCCCGGCGACCCGCGGGTCGAGGCGGCGTGGAAGTACCTGATGGTCTCCGAGACCTCGTGCTACGAGTACTGGGACGGAACGGAGATGTGGGACAGCCACCCCACCCGCGGCGCCAACCAGGCGTATCTGGCGGCGCTGCCGGTGCTGGAGGGCCGGAAGGGCCGCGACGCCACCGGCCCGACGATCTACCTGCCGCAGCGCGAGCCGTACAACCCGGGGGCGCGGGAGTGGGGCGACCAGCCCATGCCGCGCGAGTTCACCGTCTGGACCTACGTCCACGACGTCTCCGGCCTCGAGGAGGTCGTCCTGGAGTACCGGGTCGAGGGCGCGGGTTCCAGGGGGGCGCGGTGGGTGCGGCTGCCCATGACCGGTCGCGCCATCCCGTCCCAGACGAACCCCAAGCCCGCCGTGAAGGCCGACGAGTACGCCGTCAAGGTCACGCTGCCGCCGGGGACGCTGGCCTCGTACCGGGTCGCGGCCACCGACAAGGTCGGCAACACGGCGCGCTCTGTGACGCAGCGCGTCATGGTGGGCACCGGCGCCGCCTCCGGGGAGACGCCCTGGAAGCCCGCGGAGCCCTCGGCCGGCGACCGGGTGACGGTCACCTCCGATCGCCCCGGAGCCCTCCACTGGGGCATCGACGGGTGGACCCTGCCGCCCAAGCAGCTCTGGCCCTCCGGCACCACGCCGTGGCCCGACGGCAAGTCCGTGGAAACGCCCCTGGCGGAGGCTGGAGACGGACTCTATCAGGCGATCCTCGGCCCGTTCGACGGGGTCGAGAAGCCGCCCAGGGCGATCGACTTCGTCTTCCACAACGCCGACGGGACCTGGGGGCGCGACTGGCACGTCCCCGTGAAGACCGGTCCGGCCGCCTCGAAGGGCGGGCGCTGAGCGGCCGGCGGGCGCGTGCGGGCGTCGTCCGGGTCCCGGCCTGGACGCTCGGCGATCGACCTCCCGGGGCGGTCTGGCAAGGGGACCCACCCTTCCGGGGCGCCCTTGGTCGACCCTACTGCACCCGCCCCCGCGCCGAGAGCAGCCGGCGGACCCGGTCGACCAGCTCCTGGGGATGGAACGGCTTCGGGAGCAGCGGCGTGGCAGAGCCCGGATCGCCGTGCCGGCCGAGGATCTCCTCGGAGTAGCCGGAGACGAGCAACACCGCGGCTCCTGGGCGCTGCGCCAGAAACTGCTTCACCAGGTGATTGCCGTCCATCCCCGGCATCACCATGTCGGTGACCAGGAGATCGATCGGACCCTGGTGGGCCGAGGAGCTCTTGAGCGCCTCCGGACCGCTCGACGCCAGGAGCACCGTGTGCCCCTCTTCCCGGAGGACATCGCGGATCAGGTCGCGGACGCACTCCTCGTCCTCGGCCACCAGGATCGTCCCGCTGCCATTGAACGACGGGGCCGGCGGCGAGGTCGCGGTCTTGGCTTCCACCGGTTCGTCCACCCGGGGAAGGTAGATCGAGAACGTGGACCCTCGGGCCGGCTCGCTCTTCACCTCGAGGTAGCCGTCGCTCTGCTTCACGATCCCGTAGACCGTGGACAGCCCGAGCCCGGTTCCCTTGCCCACCTCTTTGGTCGTGAAGAACGGCTCGAACAGCCTGCACCGGACCGACTCGTCCATGCCGCACCCGGTGTCGGTCACCGCGAAGACGACGTAGCTCCCCGGCGGGATGTCGGAGTCGCCTTTCTGGCCGGGCGTGCCCACGACCACGTTCCGGGTCTCGATCGAGAGCTTCCCCCCGCGGGGCATGGCGTCGCGGGCGTTCACAGCCAGGTTCATCAGGATCTGGTCGAGCTGCCCTCGATCGGCCCTGACGTGAGCCAGGTCAGGGGCCAGGGTCGTCACCATCTCCACGTCCTCCCCGATCACCCGGCCCAGCATCGACTCCACCCCGCGGATCACCTCGTTCAGATCGACCACACGCAGGTCCAGCACCTGCTTGCGACTGAACGCGAGAAGCTGGCCGGTCAGGTTGGTGCCACGCTCGGCGGACCGATAGATCTGCTCCAGACATTGCCGTGCGGGATCGCCCCGGGACACCGTCTCGAGGAGCAGATCGGTGTAGCCGGTGATCACGGTCAGGATGTTGTTGAAATCGTGGGCCACCCCTCCGGCGAGCCGACCCACCGATTCCATCTTCTGGGATTGCAGCAGCTGCTGCTCCAGGCGTCTGCGCTCGGTGATGTCGACGTGGGTGCCGATCAAGCGCGTGGGACGACCTCCGGCATCGTGATCGAAACCCCTGCCGACCGACAGGACCCACCGGTAGCGGCCGTCCTTGCACCGGAGCCGGAACTCCGACGACCTCCCCGGCACCTGGCCGCTCAGAAACGGGCCGATCTCGGCCTGGATCCGTTCCCGATCGTCGGGGTGCATCCGCTCCAGCAGGCTGTCGGCCGTCTCCACGAACGTCGCCGGGTCGTGGCCCAGCATGGTCGCATACTCCGGGCTGAGGATCCCCTGGCCGGTCTTCAGATCGACGTCGTAGAGCCCCTGGTTCGACGCGGCCAGGGCGAGCTGCAGCCGCTGCTCGCTCCGGCCCAGCGCCGCCACGGCTTGCTCCCGCTCCACGGCAGCCCGGAGCGCCTTGATCCCGTACGCCAGGTCGCCGGCCAGCTGGGCGAGAAGGGCGGTCTCTTCCGGATCGAAGGCGTCCGGCGTGGTGGCGTAGATGTTCAGGGTGCCGAAGGTGCGGTCCGGGTCCTTGAGCGGCAGCGCGATGGACGAGCGGTGGTGCCGGCGGGCCGCCTCGGGCCTCCAGGGCGAGTACTTGGGGTCCGAGTCGATGTCGTGACACACCTGGACCTGACCGGTCCGGATCGCCGTGCCGGTCGGGCCACGGCCCCGTTCCTCATCGGCCCAGGTGATGTTGACCTGGGCCAGGTACCCGTCGTCCACGCCGGCATGGGCCTGCGGTATCACCGATCTGGCCTCGTCCTGCTCGGCGTATCCTACCCAGGCGAGACGGTAGCCCCCGACCTCCGTGGTCTTCCGGCAGATCTCGCTCAGCAGGGTCGCCTCGTCCCGGGCGTGAACCAGCGCATGGTTGCACTCGCCCAGGAGCCTGAGCGCCCGGTTGAGCCGGAGCAGCCGATCCTCGGCCCTCCGGCGCCGGGTGATGTCCTGCCCCGCGGCCAGGGCGCCGCACCGGTCGTCCCCGGCACCGGTCAGCGGCGTGATGTTCCAGTGCACGATGGGCGGAGACGGTTCGCTCCCCTTGACACGGTGCTCCACACCCTGGACCGATTCGCCCGCGAACACCTTGTCGAGGTCGGCGGCCACGTCTTCCCGGTCCGGCTCGAGGACGAACCGGGTCAAGAAATCCTGATCGAGAACGGCCTCGCGGCTCGCCCCCAGGATCCGCTGGGCCGCGGGGTTGAACTCGACGATCCGCCCCTCCGGCGACAGGCCGATGATGGCGCTCCCGGCGGTCTCGAAGAGGTGGCGGTACCTCCGCTCCGCGTCCTCCAGCGTGCGGGCCATGGGGAACCCGACCCTGACGACGACCCACGACCCGATGCCAAGCAGCGCCAGGGCGACCAGTCCGCAGTACAGGCCCGCCAGGACGAACGGCTCCCGGACCTCCGCCAGATCGATCCTGGCGACGACGACCCAGTCCACCCCTCGCACCGGTTCGTAGGCGGCCAGCACCACGGCGCCCCGGTGGTCGGGCCCCACGACAGTCCCGGACTTTCCGGCCAGGGCCCGCCGCTCAGGCTCCACCATCGGGGAGGTGACCGGCACCGGATCCTGGTCGCCCGATCCCGGGTGGCTGGTCTCCAGGAGCGAGACGATCCGGTCCGCCTCCTGGCGCGCCAGCACGAACTGGCCGGTCTTCCCCGGGCCGCGGAACTGGGAGTGGGCGTCCCTGACCTGGGCCAGGGTCCGCTCGCGGGGGTCCGACCCCGGTCCACCGGGCTTCGCCACCAGCGCTAACCGGGCCTCGTGGCGAGCCACCGCCTCGACGAGGCGGGCATGGATCTGGAGGGTCTCTTGCAGCCGCTGGCGCTGCACCTCGAAGGCGACTTCGTAGAGGAAGAAGAGGCTGGCCAGACAGACGGAGACGGCCACCCCCGTCGTGACCAGCATCAAGAGGAGAACCCTGCGTCTTCCGGTCATGCCCCTCCCCGTCCGCGAACCCGGCCTCGCCCCCCGGAGGGAACCGGCCAGGCGCCCTGGCGGGTGGCCGCGATGGCCGCTTCACGGTCCCGTGGGCGCCGTTCCGGACAGGCCGCCACCGCGTGCCGGGGGCATTATACCTGGCGGCCCCCCGGGGGCGGTCCACTTTCGAGCCGCCCGGCCGGTCTCTGGGTGACAAACCGGTCCGGGTCGCGTTACCCTCGGAGCGATCGCGACACCGGACGAACGGAGGCTGGCATCGTGGCCTGGTTGAAGGTTTCTGAGGCTCTCTCGGCAGGGGTCGGAACGGAGATGACCGTGAAGGGATGGGTCCGGACGCGCCGCGACTCCAAGGCGGACGGCGGGCTGTCGTTCATAGCGGTCAACGACGGTTCGTGCTTCGACTCGATCCAGGTCGTGGCCCGCGCCTCGCTTCCCGGGTACGCCGACCAGATCGTCCGGCTCACCTCGGGCTGCTCCATCGAGGTCGACGGCACGCTGGTCACGTCGCAGGGCAAAGGGCAGGCCGTCGATCTGGTCGCCTCCACGATCCGAGTGGTCGGCTGGGTGGACGATCCCGACACCTACCCGATCGCCCAGAAGAAGCACTCCTTCGAGTTCCTCAGGGAGCAGGCCCACCTGAGACCCCGGACGAACACGTTCGGCGCCGTGGCGCGGCTCAGGCACTGCCTGTCCGTGGCGGTCCACCGGTTCTTCGACGAGAAGGGGTTCTACTACGTGCACACCCCGATCATCACCGGCTCCGACTGCGAGGGGGCGGGCCAGATGTTCCGGGTGAGCACCCTCGACCTGATGAAGCCGCCCACGGGACCGGACGGCCGGGTGGACTTCTCCCAGGACTTCTTCGGCAGGGAGACGAACCTGACCGTCTCGGGCCAGCTGAACGTGGAGACCTACTGCACGGCGCTGTCCAGGGTCTACACGTTCGGTCCGACGTTCAGGGCGGAGAACTCGAACACGCCCCGCCACCTGGCGGAGTTCTGGATGATCGAGCCCGAGGTGGCATTCTGCGACCTGGCCGGCGACGCCGACCTGGCCGAGGAGTTCCTGAAGGCGCTGCTCGACACGGTTCTCTCCAGGCGCATGGACGACATGAAGTTCTTCGACGAGCGGATCGAGAAGGGCGTCATCGACCGACTCAGGCACGTGATCGAGAAGCCGTTCCGCCGGGTGGAGTACACCGAGGCGATCGAGATCCTGAAGAGGAGCGGACGGGCGTTCGAGTTCGCGCCGGAGTGGGGCAGCGACATCCAGACCGAGCACGAGCGGTACCTGGCGGAAGAGCACTTCAAGCAGCCGGTGGTGGTGATGAACTACCCGCGAGAGATCAAGGCGTTCTACATGCGCTCGAACGACGACGGCAAGACCGTGGCGGCCATGGACGTGCTGGTCCCGCGGATCGGCGAGATCATCGGCGGCTCCCAGAGGGAGGAGCGCCTGGACGTGCTGGACCGCCGGATGGAAGAGCTGGGCCTGAACAAAGAAGACTACTGGTGGTACCGGGACCTGCGCCGGTACGGCACGGTGCCCCACGCGGGATTCGGTCTGGGGTTCGAACGTCTGGTCCAGTTCTGCTCGGGGGTCGCGAACATCCGGGACGTCATCCCGTTCCCGCGGGCTCCGAAGCAGGCCGCGTTCTGACGGCCGATCATTGCAGCTCCGTCAGACCCGGCATCAGCGCCCGGGCGGCCAGCGACTTGAGGACGAAGTTGGACCCTTCGCCGACCCGGCACACGAACAGGTCCCGGAGGTGGCGGATCAGACCGAACTCGTCGAGGCACCCGACGCCACCGCAGATCTCCATGGCCAGGGGCAAGAGCTCCGAGGCGCGGCGTGACTGCTCGATCTTGACCTTGGCGGCGGACTCCCTGGTGAGCCTGCCCTGATCGTACTGCTCGAGCAGGTGGAAGAGCCAGGTGAGGCCCTGCTCCAGGGCGATATCCATGTCCAGGATGACATCCTGCACGCGCTGGAACCGGCCGATCGGCTTGTCGTCGAACTGCAGCCGCTCCTGGGCATAGATGCGACAGCGGTCCAGCGCGTATCCCAGGGAGGCCAGCGACAGCGCCGCGATGAACAGGCGGCCGCCGTTCAAGGTGTTCACCATGATCTTGAACCCCTCGTTAAGCTGGCCCAGCAGGGCCGATTCCTCGTCCCGCTGCCAGGTCGGGCAAGTGGGCCGTCTTCTGGGCCTCGGTGCCGAACATCTGCAGCGGCTTGATGCCGAGGCTGGCCCCGGCGCCCGGGGTGATGGCGACGCTCTGGCTGTGGTAGCCGGTTGCCAGGCCCATCAGGACCAGCTCGGTCAGGCTGCCGCCCTGGCCGCCGTACTGCTCTTCCACGGTGATGCCGAAAAGGCCCATCTCGGCCATCCCGGCCATGGCATCCGGCGGGATCAAGAGGCCTTCGCGCTCCCACTTCAGGAGGTTGGGGGCGATCCGTTCGGCGCCGAAATCGCAGACGGCCTTGTAGAACTCAAACGCGCCCTCGTCCACGAGGGGTTTCAGGTATTCGTCCATGCGTCGAGTCACTGTGACCTCCATCCCTGGAGCGCGTCATCCTGGAAGCCCGACACGCTCCTGGCAGGACCCAGAGGATACCACTGCCGCCGACGGTTCGCCCAGAAGAAGAGACAGGGCTGCGGAGAAAAACTGCCGACCCGGCTCAGCGAGAGTACGGGATGCGCTCGAAGCCCTGCTCCGTGAAGTGCCGATCGAACGTGAACGCGCGGAGCAGACCCAGGCCCCGCATGCAATCGAAGCTCGCGCAGTCCACCAGACTGAGCCGCCGCCGACCGACGACCAGGATGGCCGCGAAGGCGCGCTCGTGGTCCGTCTCCCCCATCCAGGTCACATCCAGGAGCGGCTGGTAAGACTCACGGAACGCTCTCAGCGCCGCGATGCCCAGACGGGCCTGGATCAGGGCGGTGGTCTCCACGAGCACGTAGTTCGTGGTACGGAGGCGGCTACCCTCTGTCCTCAGGTCCCTGAAGCAGGCGACGGCAGCCGGATGATTGACGTCATCGCCGTCGAGCAACGCCAGGAACGCCGAGGTGTCGACGAAGACCGTCACTCGTCAAAGACCTCGGCGAGATGCTCGTCGTGCTTCTCCGACAGGTCGTGCCGTCCCGAACGGTATCGGCCAGCCACCTCGAGGGCACGGTCCCACAACTCCTCGCGCGGTTTCTGGCCCTTGGTCCGCAACATCTCATCGATGGCCAGTCGGATCATCTCGGCCATGGAGATTCCGCGTGACGCTGCCAGCGATTTCAGGGCCCTCGCCTGGGCAGGCGGCAGCTGGATCTGCGTGCGCACCATGTTAGCACTCACGCCGTTATGTTATCATAGGCCGCCGCGCCCACGCAACGTGGATCGAGTCGCGTGGCCCCTGAATGCCCACGAGCCCGCCAGCTCCTCGCGGCGCGGCGGTGACCGGTTCCACGAGGGTCGAGCAGGTCGGCGTCATCCTGGCCCGGGAGCTTCCAGTTCATCCACGAGAACCGCGAGATGGATGTAAGCTACACGAAGCGAGCTGGCCGGCCGTGTGCCGAGCTCGCCTGGATGGGCAACGATGAGAACGACGATTGGTTCGGCCGTGGCCTCGCCTGGATCGCCGAGGACGGCCCGATGACCAAAACGATCTTCATGGTCCAGAGCGACGGGCACATCGGCAAAGACTCGTTCCACGAGATGAGGTAGGGGATAGAAAGATGACGGCTCAAGTCATGCGGGACGTCCTGTTCTGGTGCTCGATCGTGAACCTCGGTATCCTGCTGGTCTGGTTCTTCGCCTTCACCTTGGCGCACGACTGGCTGTATCGGCTGCACAGGCTATGGTTCACCATCTCGAAGGAGAACTTCGACGTACTCATCTACCTGCTGATCGGCATGTTCAAGATCCTGTGGTTGATGTTCAACGTCGTTCCGTACCTGGCGCTGCGGATTGCAGGGTAGGGGTGGACCACGCTCGTATCGGGCGAGACCTGTCGCGCGGCTCTGCACGGCTCGCCTGGAAGAGGTTGCCGCTGCCTTTGCGGACGAGAAGACCGGGGTAGGCCGATCGGGTCTTGGACCCGAGGACTTCGGCCGTCTGGCCGCCCTGGAAAGACCCCCACCGCCGGGAGGCAGGCATGGCGCGGCTCGTGCCAGCAGCATAGGGCCGCTCTTGAAGACCGCGCCCCTTGGCCCGCGTCTGCTCTCCGCCCTCCGCCGCGCGCAAAGCACGACCCCCGGCACTCGGTCGAGTGCCGGGGGTCGCCTGTTCAGTCGAGGACGGTCAGGTGCCGCCCGTGACTAGCGCAGCTTGGTGATGAAGTCGCCCTTGGGGCCCATGATGAGCCCTTCCTGGTTCATCTGGAGCACCTGGTTGCCCTTCTGGTCCATCCAGGCGCCGTTCTGGTAGACCTTGTAGCTCTGGTTCTGGCCGTAGTAGTCCTTGCCGTTGGCGTACATGATCACGTCGCCCTTGCCGGGCAGATTGGGGTTCACATACGTGTACGGCGGTCTCCTGTCTCTCCGGGTCGACTGCAGGATCAGGTCGGTGATGCCGAACAGCGCCCCACCGATGACTGCACCCTTGCCCGGGTCTCGCCTGTCGCCGATCGCTCCGACCGTGGCGCCGAAGAGCACGGACACGGCGAGCTCGGTTCCGTTGATCTTGTTCCTGTCCCTTGGAGGCGGCGGGACGAACGGTGGCGTGCCCACGTAGCCCGGCTTCTCCCAGGGATACGGTCCTTCAGGCCGCTGGTAAGGAGGCGGTCCCACCGGCGGCTTCTGCACGATGACCGGGGTGGGGAACTGGCCGGGATACTGGCCGATCTGGCCAGGGTACTGGCCGACCGGACCGGGGTACTGGCCGACCGGACCGGGGTACTGCCCGATCTGACCAGGGTACTGGCCGATCTGACCGGGGTACTGCCCGATCTGCCCGGGATACTGGCCGATCTGGCCGGGGTACTGGCCGATCTGGCCAGGGTACTGGCCGACCGGACCGGGGAACTGCGAGCCGGGGTAGGTCTGCCACGGCCCGGGGGTCTGGTAGGTCGGCGGGTAGCTGGTGACCGGGCCCTGGGGCGCCGTTGTCGTGGTGGTGCCGTTGTTCTGTCGGGCGTCGAACACCTGGGCAGTGCCGTCAGCCTTCCAGATGACCGTTCCGAGGATCTGTCCCTGGGAATCCACCAGTTCTCCGTAGGTCTGCCCGGTCTGGGGATTGGGCTTCAGGTTGACCCGGCCGATCTGGTAACCGTTCTGATCGACCACGATCAGGTAGTTGGAGCCGCCCGCGACCAGCCTGCCGACCGCGGTGCCATCGGGCTTGGTGATGTTGCCCTTGGCGTCGATGTTGCCCGCGAGAACCGGCTGCGTGCCAGCCGTCGGAGCCGCTGGAACCGTGGTGGGCGGGGCGCCAGTGCCGGTGTTTGGAGCCGGCACGGTGGGGCCGCCGGTCACACCGGGCAGCTGCGGGAGCGTCGGGGCGCCACCGGTGTTTGGAGCCGGCACGGTCGGGCCACCGGTCACGCCGGGCAGTTGCGGCAGCGTGGGGCCGCCGGCAACCGTTCCGGGGTTCTGGGGCGCACCGGGCTGGAACACCGGCGGGTAGCCGGTCTGGCCGGGATAACCGGTCTGGCCGGGATAACCGGTCTGGCCGGGGTAGCCGATCTGGCCGGGATAGCCGGTCTGGCCGGGATAGCCGCTGATCGGCGGGAACTGGGACCCGAGGTTGCCGCCGCCCGGGGGCAGGCCGACGTTGATCGGGCCCACGCCGTTGCCGCCGCCGCGTGCGAACTGGTTCAACACTGCCAGCACCTGCGCGATCAGCGCCGGGTTACCGCTGATCTGGATGGATCCGGTCCTCGGGTCCACCTGGATCACGATCGTGTTGGCGGCCTGCACGGTCGGGTCGACAATGCCACCGTACGGCGGGAACTGGCCGGCGCCCGGCAGCTGGCCGTAGGGGCCCTGGCCCACGTACGGGCCCTGGCCGACGACCGGGGGGCCACCCTGGCCGGGCGTTCCGGTGCCGGTGATCGGTCCCTGCGGCCCGATGACCGTGCCGCCCTGGGGCACGCCACCCTGGGGCACGCCACCCTGGGGCACTCCGCCCTGGGGAACTCCACCCTGAGGCACTCCGCCCTGGACCGACCCGCCCTGGGGAATCGTGCCGGCAGGACCGAACGGTCCGCCGGTCTGGCCCGGGATGCCCCCAGGCGCGCCGGGAAGGATCGAGCCGCCCTGGGGCACGCCGCCCTGAGGCACGCCGCCCTGAGGCACGCCGCCCTGGGGCACGCCACCGGGGCCGACCGGGCCCGTGAGCACCGTGCCGCCCTGCGGTACGCCGCCCTGGGGCACGCCACCCGGAACCGTTCCGCCCTGGGCCGGGGCTCCGTTGGGGCCCAGCACCTGGCCGGGAACGCCGTTCGGATTGGTCGGCAGGCCGAGGGCACCGGGGCCGCCCATGCCCTCGCCGGTCACACCGAAGATCTCCACGGGGCCGGGCTGGGTCGGGGTTCCACCCTGGGGCACGCCGCCCTGGGGTGGTGCGGCCTGGCCGTTGCTGGTCGGCGGCGTGGCGCCGCCCTGCCCGGGTGCGGCGGGCGGGGTGCCCGGCTGCTGCCCTGGGGCCGTCGGCGGCGTGACCGCGGCCTGCTGGCCCGGCATCCGCGACAGGATGTCGGCGAGCAGCTTCTCCGCCGAGTCAGCGATCCCGATGGACTGCTGGTACTGCTTCTGCAGCTTGTCGTAGGCCAGCGTCTCCTTGTCGTCGCTGCCGGCCCACCAGTCCGTCTGGATCTTGCCCTGCAGCGGCGTCAGGCCGGCTGCGATCCGGTCGGCCGTGCCGAGGCTCGTGAGATACCTGTACTTGCCGGAGTTCAGGTCGTTGACCAGGGTGTCCAGCGCTGCCGGATCTTTCACCCTCCAGCCACCCACGCTGAAAGCTCCGAACCCGTCCCAGACGAGCTTGCCGTCGCCGGGCTTCAGCTCGCCACTGTCGTGGACCTTGGCGTCGCTGGCGCCGAGGAGGATCGAGTTCAACCGCGTCTTGATCTCCTGGGCTTCGGCCAACGCCGCCTTGGTTGCCTCTGGCGACTGCGTCACGTCCTGCGCCGCCACCGGCTGTCCGAGTAACGCGACCAGCAGTAGCAGCGCCAGAACCGTCCGAGTTCCGCTGAAAACCATAGCCTGGCTACCTCCTAGACTCTTCGGCCCCTTCGACCTGTAACCCGCTGCGGAAGCTCTCCTCTATCTGGATCCCTGTCCGAGTCTTGGTCCCCGGCATCCGCGGGACGAAAATCAAGACGGAACTCTCCTCGACAAGAGAGATCCCTCTTGCATCTACGCCCGGAAGAGGCATGAAGTTTCGGCTTTTGCATCGAAACAGTCACAGTACCGCCGCGATTCCATTATAGAAGTCGTGTCGGCGCGCCTCTTTGCCGGGTGGCCGGACGCGCCGGAAAACCCATGATCGACAGCGGACCATACCACGAGTGGACGGGTCCCCGCAGCTCCGAGCGCCGGAAACCTGTCCGGAATGCCGACGACCAGCCGCACGAGGCGGCTGGTCGTCGCTCCCCCCGGGAAAGATCGAGGACGTGGATCAACCGTTGTGGCGGATGTACGCCCGGACGGCCTGCATGTCGCGACCTCGCCGCCCCATGTCGGGGTTCTGCGGGTTGGCCAGGTAGTCCTGGTTGATCCGGGCCGAGACCTTGGACACCGCGCTGGTGAAGATCTTCCGCGCCTTGATCGCGTCCATGCCCTTGATCGTCTCGAACAGCACGTACAGGTTGGAGTCGCAGCAGCCCTCGTCGAGCTGGGTGAGCACTCCGTTCACGACCGCGTCTTCCATGGCGGCCAGCTTGTCCACCGCGGCCTGGAACTGGGCGGTGTACTGCTGCTGCTCCGCGGCGCTCAGGGTCTCGAACCAGGCCCTCAAGGCCATGACATCGTCGGAGTAGCTGATGAATGCAGCCAGCACCGAGCTGAAGCTCGGCGGGGGCGGGGTCGGGTCATCGCACCCGGTGCGATGGGGGCGGGCCAGGAGAGAGCCGGGGACCAGCAGCGCCACCAAGATCGTCAGCACCAACAATCGCCTCATGTGGAGATCCTCCTCGATATTTCGCGTCACCTGATGAACCGTACGTTTTCAATGAGCGCACAAGTATATGGAAAGGACCGTTCAGCGTCAACCGCTCGATCGGTTCTTTTTTCGGGTCGTCCCTGCCGTTCCGGTGCCACATCCGCCGGACCACCCTGGACGACGTCATGGCGAGGGTGCGGCACCCCTGTGGTACACTGCGGTCGCCGGACAGTCGGCTGCCGGGTGTCGACGAACGAGGATCCTCTCCATGGCTGACGATCAATCCAACTACGGCGACGCGCGCAGGCGCGTCGTGGACTCCGATTCCACCAACCTGCTCAGGGACCTGAGAACGCTCAGAGACTCTCCTCCCCGCGAGAACATCGACGCCGCCTCTTCCGGGCCGTCCCACCAGGGGCCTTCACCGGGGGCCAGCCCGATGCGACTGGTGGCGGTGCTGGGTCTCGTGGTCGCCGTGGTGGTGGGGATCGGCTACCAGGCCGATCTCCTTTCGCCGTCGAAACCCGTCGGCTCTCCCGGCTCGTCGACCTCGCCGGCACCCGTGACGAGCCCATCGACCGCCCCGGCGGCCACCGGGCTCTCCGCTACCACGGGCTCTGCATCGGTGGCGACATCGCCCTGGGCGGTGCCCCCGGTGTCCTCGCCTCGCCACCGGTTCGGCAAGCTCGAGGAGGCGGTCTCCATCGGACTCCGCGTGGCTCTCATCCAGTGGTTGGTCGAGTACTACGACCCGAGAGCTCCGGCCGGCCTGCGGTTCTGCACGAGAGAGCTGGCCGACACCATCCCGTGCACGACCGGCCCGGCGGTACTCTTCGGGAGACCTCTGGCCCGCCCGGTGGACGTCTTCTCCCTGGCCATGGATAGCCTGGCAGAGCGCCCGGGCCCGAGCGGAGGCTCCGGTCCCCGGGAGGACATGCTCTCGACGCTGGCGCTTCTGAATACGGCGGACCCGGCGTCGTCGCTGGAGCGTCCGCTGGGCGATCTCATGGCCGCCGATGCACCGTCGGCAGTCCAGCGACTGTCGGCCGGCCGCCCCAAGGAGCCCGGTCCCCTCCTCGTGCTGGCGCTCGCCCGTGGCCTGGCCGGGGAGGAGCCCTCGGCGGTGGATGCGGAGCTGATGGCGGCGCTGAGCGGATCGACAGAGACGATGCCGATGGTCATCGCTGCCCATCTGGAGGTGCTGCGAGGCCACAAGGACCGCGCCACCCCCCTCCTGGGGCAGGTCGCCGACAAGGGTACGTCAGCCCCGGAGCTGTTCCTCGCCGCCGGGCTCGCTCAGCGGACCGGCCAGACGGCCCTGGTGACGAAGCTGCTCGAGAAGATACCCTTCGAGGGGCCGGGGGGCGTCGGAGCGGCCTGCTTCCTGGGCCACCAGGCCGACCGGTCCGGCCACTCCCAGAGGGCCAGGGAGCTGTACGACAAGGTGGTCAAGGCGAGGCCGGCCGACAAGGCGCTCCTGGCCTCGGCGCTGATCCAGCGCTACCTGTTGAGCCAGGCCACCTCCTCCGAGGCGATCGAGGAAGATCTCAGATTGGCGGAAGAGCTCGACCCCGCCAACCCGGGGCTGGTGCTGGCCCAGGCCAGGACGGCGGTGAAGCGATCGAGCTACGCGGACGCTCGCGCCTACTGGGAGCAGCTCCTGGTCCGGACCGGCCCGAGCGAGGAGGTTCTCAAAGGCCTGGCGAGAAGCTGCGCGGATCTGAAGGACCTGTCGTCCACGCGGCAGAGTGCGTCGCTCCTGGGCCTTCTGCTGGATCATGGACTGGTGCCACCGGGGCCGCCGGAGCGACTCGTCACTGGCACCCTCGCCACGCTCAACGAGCGACTGAAACCGCGCGAGATCAGAACGCCGGAGTTTCGGTGAGCCCGGGGTGCGGCGGTTTTTCGCCCGGTGAGCTATCCTAACCCCTGTACCTGTCTTCTTAGTCTCGGAGGAGTCGATGGACGCCGCAAATAAACATGGTAGGCGCCGGAAGTCGGCCGGCCGGGCCGCACTGCCCTCGAATCCGGCTCCCCATCTATCCTCTGGGGCCGGTGGGGGCGTCCTAAGAAGTATGGCCAGAGGCAACCAGGGGCGTGCACAGTAGATGAAAGCGGTCGTCGGAACCTCGGGCTCGACAGCCCGTCGAGGCATCGGTGCCCTCTATTTCATCGCCGTCGGGGTCATCGTCGTCCTGGCCGCCGTCGTGGGCATCAACCAGATGATCTCCATGACGAGCGCGACCCGTGACCAGACCGCCGTGATGGAGCTGACGCGCAAGACGACGCTGCTGGCGGAGTCGGCGGTCGAAGAGGGAGCCTACGGAGCTCTCGCGTTCGACCTCAACAACCCCAACGGTCCGGCCGACGGCCTCTTCCTCAAGCTGCGGCAGTACCTCGCCCCGCAAGAATCCACGACCCCGCTTCCGGCGCAGGCACCGGTCTTCGGCGGCGCCACGCCCTTCATCGTACAGGCGACCTACGCGCCGCAGCTGACGTACGACGCGATCAAGAACGATGCCGTGCTGAAGCTGTCGGCGTCCGACCCGGTTTCCAACCCGGTGTACTACGGCCCGCTGGACTGGCAGCCCATCACCTCTCAGCAGAGCGGGCAGCCTCTCGTTCTGATGCCCGAGTCCAACGAGTCGGTCGGCATCATGGGGTTTGCCCACACCGTGTCCGCCAAAGGGGTCGGTCTCTTCAAGGAGCTCGACCAGTCCGTCGAGTTCTCCCGGCCGTACAAGTGCCTGCTGATGGGCCCTCCATGGCCCTACGCGAAGTACGCGCTCTTCGTCCTGGAGTTCTACGGCGACACGCCGCAGATGCAGGCGTTCAGGGAGAAGATGACCATCGTCGACCCGCTCACGACCCCGGGCAAGACTCTCTTCGCGAGCCGGGGCCCGGTGAAGAGCGGGTTCGCCGCGTTCTATCGCAAGGCGCTCTGGCACACCACCGTGGTCAAGTACTACACCGAGGCGATGAAGCTGAGCTCCCGGGCGCCGACCCCGATTCCCACGGCCTCGATCAACATCGACCTGAACTCCCCGGTGGTGTTCGAGGGCGATGCGAACGGCGCCGTGCTCGCGCCGCTCATGTCCAACGATCCAGCGGTCGCTCAGCTGCACGCCGACTTCGATCCCCAGGGGTTGTGCGGCGAGGACATCTCCATCGAGGAGTGGCTGAGGGTTTTTCCGGACATCACCCGCGAGGCGGACCTGGCGAGGATCGTCGACGCGCTCGTCAAGATCGGAAACGACCTGAAGACCATCGGAGCCAAGCTGCAGGTCCGGAACGTGACTCCTGCGGATCACCAGAAGTACTTCGCGTCCGGGGCGCCCATGCCCGCGTACAACGCCGTGTGCCCCCAGGCCTGGATGTCCCGCGCCACCCGGATCTACAGCGGGCAGCAAGACCTGAACAAGTTGATCAACAAAGATTCCACCGCCTACGATCTGGCCGGGGTCTACTACTTCCAGGGACCGGGGCCCTACGTCCTCGACAAGCCGTACACCGGGAAGGGCGTCCTGGTGTTCGAAGACAGCGTTACCGTGAGCAACTTCGCGCCGGTGAGCGATCCCCGGGAGTCGCACGCCGTGGTCGTGTGCATCCCCACGCCGGGGAAGGTCGACACGAACGCCATCGTCGTGACCGGCGACGTCACCGC
Source organism: Candidatus Rifleibacteriota bacterium (assembly GCA_016213885.1). Lineage (GTDB taxonomy): Bacteria > Muiribacteriota > UBA6191 > JACPRK01 > JACQZM01 > JACQZM01. The sequence continues at coordinate 19,722 of JACQZM010000135.1, forward strand.
CGACCTGCTGGCTCCCTACGGCACGGTCACGGCACCCGGCTCGTCCCCGAGCATTCCGACCAGCACCATCCGGGGTTCGGTGCTCGTCCGCTTCCTCGCTGACGCGTCGCCCGGTTCGACCGCCACCTACTTCGAGTCGAGCTCCGCCGCCCCCATGTTCCCCACCATCGACCGCGGCGCCAAGGCCGACTACGAGTACGAACCCTTCAGGGTCAACAGCCCGTCGTACAACAAATCGTTCGCCAGGCACCTGCAGGTCTTTCTGGATCCCGGCTACGTCAAGAAGCTCTACTGGTCCAAGAGGGACCGTCAATGATCAGGAGGTGCTCCGTGTCGCACAGCTGTCGCCGCCGGCAAGCCTTCACGATGATCGAGATCATGGTCTCTCTCGTCCTCGGGGTCGTGATCCTGGGGATCGCCTACCAGCTCCTCTACGGGTCGAGCAAGATGAACCGCAAGGTGGAGGACAAGACCGAGGCGGTCCAGTCCGCGAACCTGGCGCTGGAGAGCATCAGACGCGATGTCCGGCAGCTCGTGACCCGGCCGTTCCTGATGAGCAACGGTGCGTTCACCGGGGTCGTCGGCGACGCCCAGCACCCGATCATGATCTCGGCCAACGGAACCGAGATGGCGTTCCACGTGCCGGATCCGAAGAGTCCGAGACCCGACCCCACCTCCAAGAAGTTCAAGCTCACCACGGTGTACTACGGCCTCTTCAAGAAGGAGGTGGCCGAGGGCGGCCACAGCGCCACCGTGTACCACCTGGTGCGCTCCGAAGGCACCAACCCGAACGTGGGGCGGGAGGCCGGCACCTGCGCGACCGGCGGGAGCTCGAACCTGGGGTCGATCTACCTCAAGGAGGGCAAGGACGCGGACGGAAAACCGCTCGCTCCGGTCCAGTTCAAGCTGCTGGGGCCCAAGATGAACCTGGGAACCGGCTCGCCCACGGAGCTCTCCGGCGACAACAACTACTACCTCGAGGTGAGGCTGTTCGGATGTGACTCCCAGGCCCGGGAGGAGCAGCCCCGCACCGACCTGTTCGTCCTGGACGAGCCCAGCCGGCTCGCGAACGTGCCGGCGCAGCGCGTGAACGAGTTCACCCTGTTCCAGCCCGACCCCACGCCGCTCTTCGTCGCCCATCTGCCGCCGGCCATCGCAGGGCTCCCGGTGGACCTCACCGGCCCCAACGCCCCGCCGCCCGGAGTCGGCGGGCCCGGCAGGCCGGGAAGCAACCCGGCCAACCCCAACGATCCCAACAACCCGGCCAGCCCGGGCGGCAACCCGAACGATCCCAACAACCCGGCCGGCCCGGGCACCCCCGGAAGCAACCCACCCGGAACGCCCGGGACGCCGAACGCCAATCCGCCGGCTGGCCCCATCGGGCCGGTCGCCTGGGTGCCAGGAGGGCCCGGCGCCCCTCCGGGCCCGGGAACCCCCCCTGCCGGGCCGGGCACTCCCGGGGGACCGCCGACGATCGGCCTGCCCCCCGAAGGGACCGAAGAGCTGGGCCACGTACCAGACCCTCGACGAGAACAACAGGGTGACCGGCTCGGTCAGCGTCACGGTCCTCCGGGACGGGACGATGACCTTCGTCATCAAGGACTCCAACGGGAACGTGGTCAACCAGATGACCCAGGCCAACACGCCGCAGGCGGCGGGCCAGAACGTGGCCAGGGACAAGCTCAACGAGTTCCTCAGGAACAACGGCATCGACCCGAACTCGGTGCCCAACGATCCGAGCATCATGCCGCCACCGGACTATACCAACAACTGACAGATCCATGAGTCGAACCGCTCGCTTCGGATTCTCGTTTCTCGAGGTCGTCATGACCGTCTTCATCCTGGCGGTCTGCTGTCTGCCGCTGCTCGGCTACATCCAGGGCAATGTGCGGGCCACGGGCCACACCCAGGATCGATCGCTGGCGCTGGCGCTGGGCAGCCAGGCGATGGAACGTTTCCGCAACCTGACGTTCAACGAGCTGGTGGCGGCCTGCGGCGCCGACGGTCTGTCGGAGCCGCAGCTGGTGGAAGATCGGCTGCTGAAGATGGAGCGGTACGCGCCCGACCTGATCAAGCGGATGCTGACCGACAACTACGCGCGCACGGTCACGTTCAAGCAGCTGACCGACCCTCGTCTGTCGAGCCCGTCGGCGAGTACCCCGAAGGTCGGTCTCCTGACGGTGACGGTGAGCTGGAAGCCCCAGAACATCGCCGCGTCGAAGATGACGTTTTCCAAGATCATCGTTGCCCATCAGCGATAGGTCGAGACATCTCGTGGGAGGAACCGCCTCCAGCCTCCCCGGCCGGACCGGCCTCGGCCTGGTAGAGATCGTGGCCGCCGCCGCGATCGGCCTCGTGATGATCGCCGTCCTCCACGATCTGCTCGGCACCCCGATCGTCCCGGTCCGCAAGGCCGGCTCGAGGTCCGAGGCGATCCGGTCGGCGACGCTGGCCACGGAGGCGATCAGGCGGGATCTCCAGCGGCTGGTGACCCTGCCTCTGGAGGTGGAGAGCCGCAAGCCCGGGGCGGCGGCGAGCGCCGGCGACCCGCGAAGCCCGGTACTGATCTCGAGGGACAGGCGGGAGATCAGCTTCTACGTCGCGGCTCCGGGCCTGACCAGGGATGGCCGGGGTCGGATGCCGGCGGAGCCGGTGAACTACCGGCTGTTCCCGGTCGCCGGCGCTCCCGGGGTCCACTACCTGGCGAGGACCACGGGATCCGCGGGCGGAGGAGATGGCCAGGGTGGACCTCGACCCGCTCGACGAGCCCGGCCGGGTCGCCCATGGACGCCACCCGGTCCGCCCGGACACCACCTCGTACTACCCGCTCTCCCCGCTGGTCACCCACGGCGACCTCCCCGCCCTGACCCGGCTGGAGCAGCAGGCGCTCCGACAGCTTCAGGACGCCGCGGCCAGCTACCGGAGAGACCCCGGGAACCCGCAGGCGCTCGAGCAGACCGTCCGTGGCATCATCGAGCGGCTGCGGCCGACCCCGGCATCGACGAGGAACGTGTTCGTGACTCCGGACGGCCGCCCGCTGCCGGCCGGTCCGGTCCAGGCGCTCCCCCCGACTCCGGGCCAGCCCGTGACGATCATCACGTCGGAAGGGCCGATCTTGATCCCGGAGGAGCCGGGTCGTGTGGCCGTGTCGGCCCGGCCCGGTTCGCGGCCCCAGGGCAACGCCTGGACCGCCGCGGTCCAGGTCCCGGCCCGGTGGGGCCGGGCCTATCGCAAGGACCCGGTCACCGGCCGACTGGTGGTGGCACCACGACGGTCAGAAGCCCCGACCGGGTGGTGAGCTCTCGTCGCTCGTGGGGGGCACGAGCTCCAGCTCCAGAACCTCTGGCGGACAGTACAGGCGCAGCGGCAGCACGGACCACCCGATCCCCCGGTGAACCACCATGGTCGCCCCCCCCTCGCGGTAGACCCCCGCCGAGTACCTCCGACCGCATCGCGGCGTGTCGGTCCACAACGCCCCGATGCCCGGCAGACGGACCTGGCCACCGTGGGTGTGGCCCGCGAGCACCAGCTCCACCCCCCGCCCCGCGGCCTCGAGAAACGGCTCCGGCGTGTGAGAGAGCAGCAGCGTGAACATCCCGTGAGGGATGCCGTGGAGCGCCTTGGCCAGGTCGTCTCGCCGGTTGTTGGGGTCGTCCACCCCGGCGATGCAGAACCGGCCGGCCGGGTCGTCGATCACGCGATGCTCGTTGCACAGCACGGTCCAGCCCAGCCCCCTCAGTCGCTCCGCGAAGGCGTCCGGGTCGGGGAGCTCCTCGATCTCGTTGTTGCCGCGCACGAAGAAGATGCCCATGGGCGGGGACGCCGGGCCGAACAGCTCCAGAACCACGGGCACCCCCACCGGACTGGAGATCAGATCGCCGGTCACGATGACAAGATCCGGGGGGCGACGCCGCAGAACCTCGGCCACGAACAGCTCTCGGTATCCCCAGGCCTGGGTGTGCAGGTCCGACAGGAAGAGGATCCGCTTGCCGATCAGGCCCGGCGGCAGGTTGGGCACGGGTAGCCGGAGGACGCTTCGCTCGATCCGCCACGGCTCCACGAGGAACCCCCGGTAGCTCCACACCAGCGCCAGCGCCACGAGACCAGCGAACAGCCAGATCATCGGTCAACGGCGGCTGCGTCTTCTCAGGTCGACGACCTGGCGGACCTTCCGGGTCCTGGGTACGCGGGGAATCCCCCCGGGGGGCAGCAGCTCGATCGAGAGTTTCCCCAGCCAGCCCTTCGCCACGGACATCCTCAGGTCCTCGCACGAGTCGAGGACCGAGAGCTCGACCTTCCGGGCCAGCGCCTTGAGCCCCCTTCCGCCGGTCCGGGCGAGCTCGACCCGCAGGGTGAGCACCTCTCTGCCGCCGGTCCCTCGGGCTTCCAGCTGGAACAACGGGCTCAGCTCCGGGAACCTGGAGATGCCGTGAGCCACATCGCCCAGCACGATCCGGGCGCCTCCGATCTGCAGCCGGTCGTCGCAACGCCCCAGAAGCGCGAAGCGCCGGTCGGTCCGTCCGCAAGGACAGGGGCCAGGGACCCATCGACCCATGTCTCCGGTCCGGTACCGGATCATCGGCATGAGCAGCCGTTCCAGGCTGGTCACCACGATCTCCCCGGCCTCGCCGGCACCGACGGGGCTGCCGGTGTCGGGGGAGAGAAGCTCCATGAGCTGATGACCCTCGACCATGTGATGGATCGTCCCCTCGGATCGCTCGCACTGGTAGCCGATCGTCCCCGCGTCCACCGAGGCATAGCCCGCAGACCGCACGATCCGGACTCCCAGGGAGCTCTTGAAGAACTCCACCATCTCGTCGGAGATGTGCTCCCCACCGTAGAACAGCTTCTCGAGGCGCAGATCTCGGACCTTCTGGCCCCTCGCGTGGCGCGCGAGCTCGACGAGCATGGAGGGCAGACCGATCACGACGTTTGCCCCGTGGGTCTTCAAGCAGTCGAGGATCAACGGAAACTCGGAGTGACCGCCGATCGGCAGGTTGAGACAGTCGAGCTTCTTCAGCGCCTGATCCACGGCGATGAAGCTCGACCAGAGCCCTCCCGCGACGAAGAGGTTGCCGACCCGGTCGCCCCGTGCCAGGCCCGCCGCACGCAAGAGCTGCGCCAGGACCGCGCAGACCCGGTCGAACTCCGCGTTGGAGTAGTACGAGAACTTGGGTTGCCCCGTGGATCCGCCGGAGGCGAACACCACGGCTCCCTCGGCGGGCCCGGTGAGCAGATCCGTTCCGACCGGAGGGGTGTGGGCCCAGACATCGTCCTTGGTGAGAAGCCCGAGCCGCTCCAGGGCGTCCGGCGACGCGAGGTCCGCTCCCGCGAGGCGCCGGGCGTAGAACGGGGATCCCCTGGCCGCCTGGGTGAGCAGCCTGGAGAGCCGGCCAGGGACCGAGACAGCCGGCTGGTCCACCTCCAGCGCCACCCGACGGACCAGCTCGGCCAGCGGGTACCTGCCATCGTGGGGAGCGCCCAGCTTGACGCTGGACATGCCGCCCGCGGCGGTGAATCGACAGGCCCCGGCCTCGGCCAGCGAGAGCGTCAGCGACGCCATCTCGTCAGGCGCGGCGACGACCGCGACGGCCTGCAGGTAGCTGGCCACCGCCCTGAACTCCTCGATCACGACACCCAGGTCACGGAACGACTTCAGGAACAAGGTCCGGTTGCCCGGCGAGACCACGAACCCGGGCCTGGTCTCGTGGATCAGCGTATGTTCCAGCCCCGACGACTCCCACACCGCTCCCTCACCCTGGGCCATGGAGAATCGGGCCAGCTCCCGGCACTTCCGGACCTCCACCTTCTCGTCGAGGGTCATCTTCCCTGGCGGGAGGTCCCGGGAGCGCGCCTCGAGCGCCCCGGAAAGCAGAGGCGCCAGCGCCCTGACGCCGCTCCCCGGGCCCTCCAGATCCTCCACGTAGACGGTCTGCGGGGAGGAGCAGGCGGCCTGGTCCCACATGATCAGGTCCGTGGCCAGGCGCTCGGCCACGTCCGCCGGGTCCGCCTGGGCGAGGCCGCGCCGGGTGATCACGGCGCCGGACAGCTTCGGACCGTACTCCACGAGCCGGGTGGCCAGGCCGAGCCCCTGACGGTACGTCTTGACCGAGTCCTCGCCGCCCCAGACCATGATCGTGTCCACGCCGGCCTTGAACACCTCTTCCACGGCGGCATCGCCGCCTTTCCAGCAGGCCACGGCCACCGCCGAGGAGACGTGTCCGTCCGGGTCGTGCTCCGCGAGGCTCCGGGCGAACGCCACCGGGAGATGCGGATCGGTCCGGGAGAGCTTGAGAACGTTCACGTTCTTGGTGATCAGCCCCATCACCAGGGAGTCCACGGCGCCCAGGAAGACGTTGCCGGCGCACACGTGGAGCAGCACACCCCGGGGTCGGAGGGTGAACGATCCGCCGAACCCGGGGTCGTGCACCCAGCCGTCCAGCAGCGTTTCGGGCCCCAGTTCCGCACGGATGCGGGTGAGCAGGGCTTCCCGGTCGAGGATCCCCGGCAGCAGCTCCAGCGTCCGGCGGGTCATCTGGGGCGAGAACGAAACGTGCTCCGTGAGCCAGTCCAGAGCGGCCCTGCGGGGTGCGTACGCCGGATCGGCCCACGACCGCCCGGTCCGCTCCAGCACGGCCAGGATGCTCTCCAGCGGAGTGGCCGACGCCCGCCGGGTCAGCGACCGGGCCTCTGCCAGGACCTCTCGCGCCCGGAGCGCATCGAGGGGATCATCGGTCGCGGCGACCCGGCCAAAGAGGAAGCTCTCTCGGACAGCATGCATGCGTGGCTCCTATGCGACAACGCCCTCGAGGCAGGGGCAGGGGTAGCGGTAAGCTGCATCAGAACTCGCCAGGCCAGGGGCATCGGTCCTAGAGAAACGCCTCGGCGGCGGTGATGGCGCAGCCCTTGTGCTTCTTGACCCCCCCTCGGCCCAGGATCTTGACCAGCGGCCCCGGCAACCCGCAGGGGCACGACGGCTCCCACGTGCCCAGGTCGGTGGTCAGAAGGGAGTGGCTGGGGTAGCTCGTGATGTACGGGGTCTGGAACTGGAGCAACCCCACCTCCCCGGGGCCCAGCTCGCGCATCGTCTCCGGATCGCGAACGAACACCCGGGCATAGATCGGAACGTGGAGCCTGTGGCGGCTGCAATCCACGTAGGGGATGCCGTGCTCCACCATCCCGTACATGTCCCGGACGTTCTCCCGAGGGATGCTCAGCCAGGTCGACACATCGGAGATGAACGTGTCCTTGGAGACCGCCTGGTCCGCCAGGGTCTTCCAGCCTCCTCCGGTCATGACCCAGGACATGGGGCCCAGGGAGTACGGTGCTCCCCGGGCCGCCACGGCTTCCTGCAAGAACAGATAGATGAAGGCGGGGAAGCCCAGCAGCCTGACCGGATGCGGCTGGGCCTGGAAAGTCTCCAGCCGGGTCCGCGTCCCCTCCTTGTCGAACGAGAAATCCCCCCGGGAGTCGTCCCACCGGATCGTGTAGAAGACCTCTCGCTTCCCGGTGAAGCTGGTGAGCAGATCGTCGGTGAAGCTCGTGCCCAGCTCGGAGGCGCGGGAGGGATCGTACGAGAAACAGAGGTAGTTGACCTCTTGCTCCGGCGACACCATGCCGAGGCGGTCGTGGATGTTCCGGGCCGAGAGGACCACCCGATCGAAAGAGCCCTTGTCCAGGCAGATCCGACTCTGGCGGCCCCCGGTGCCGGAGGAGGTGAACTCGCGGACCACCCTCGACCGGGGCACTGACAGGAGGTCTCGCTCCTTCAGGGTGCCCACGAAGACGTGAGGGATGCGTCCGAGGTCGGTCCAGCGGCTCACGTCGCGGGGGGTGACTCCGACCAGATCGCACAGCCTGCGGTACTGCTGGCAGCCGTCGTAGTGGTGGATGAACGCCTGCCTGGAAGCGGCCACCAGGAGGTTCTTCCCGGTCTGGGAGTAGTCGAAAGGATCGTGTCGAAACAACCTGTCTATGGGGTCCACGGATGGCATTGTACTTTTTGCCGCCGGATCCGGTCAACGCCACCCTCGGTGGCCCCGGACATGGAAGCGTGGTCACCCGTGACCCGAGCCCGGCGAGGCGCCGGATCATCCAGGATCCCCCGCCTGTTTCGCAGAGTCGGGCCTGTGATCAGGATTCGGCCTGGCTGCAGAGTCACCAAGGAAGTGGAGGGGATTCATCTGAAGTCGCGCTCGGGAGGGAGAAGAAATCGGGAGAGAGAAGAAAGAGGAGGGGATCCGGATTGAGGTCGCGCTCGGGGGCGCGACTCGGACCCGGCGAGGCGCCGGGTCAGGTGACATGCCCGTGGCCGGGTGGTATATATTGAGGAAGGAGGGCACTCCACCGCGAGAGTGCGGCTTGCCGATGATCGATGGTCGTCGCTCTTCCGACAGGAAGCGCCGGGGGCAGGGGCTCTGGGAGTACATGCTCTGTATCTTCCTGGTCTCCTTCTCGGCGGTGACGCTGCTCGAGGCGATGGGGCTCAGCCTGGCCGACTACTACCAGGACAAGGCCGACGACATCGAGCTGGCAGGAGCCGGACGGGGCGACGAGGTCGCCCAGCAGGGCAAGACCTACATGTACAACTCCGAGTTCGAGCGCGGGTCGCCCTGACGTCGCCAGACTCCTAGCACTACAACGAAAGATCCCGCCCTACTGCGGCCCCCACCTGGCATAGAAGGGAATTGCTGTGGTGGTGGCGCCCCCACGGCTGCGACGAACGCTGGCTGCGTCATCGTCGCGAAAGGTCCTCGATGTACTGTTCAAGTACACCTCCGGTCCTTTCGCTCCTCTTCCTTGCCAGCCTTCGCCTCGCTCGGCCTCGCGACGGCCGGGATCTTTCGTTGTACGACCTTCTCGGTCTTCAGCAGCACCTTGTCCCGGATCGACCAGGTCTCCCCAGCCCCCGTGCCCTCCTGGAAGTCGTCGCGCACCCACTCCCACACGTTGCCCGCCATGTCCAGCACTCCGAACGGCGAGGCCCCGTCAGGGTACGACCCCACCGGCAGAAGGGTGGTCCGGTTTCGTTCGGCCGGGTTCTGCTTCTTCCACTCCCCGATCCATGCCCGCCACTCCTTCCAGGTGTTCAGCGGCGTGCGAGCGAGCCTCTCGGCCGAGTTGGCCAGCCGTGGATCCCATCTGTCGCCCCAGGGGAACATGCGCTTGTCGTTGCCCCGGGCGGCCCTCTCCCATTCGACGTCCGTGGGGAGCCTGAGCCCGGCCCACGCCGCATAGGCGTAGGCGTCGAACCAGTCGACCAGGACGACAGGCCTGTCCCCGGTGCCGGGCGGATATTCGCCGTTGGACCAGTTGTACGGCATGGCCCACTCGGTCTTGATTCGAGGAAGATGGAGGTATCGCCGGGGTTCGCTGGGGTGACACCGGGAATGGTCGCCGGTCCGGGTGACGTGGTCGAGGAACTTCTTGTAGCGCTCGTTGGTGACCTCGTACCGATCGATCAGGAACGAAGGCACCTGGACGCTGCGCTGAGGCGCCTCCCTGACGACCAGCTTCAGGCCCTCGTCGGCGTAGCCCGCCCTGATCTGCGCGGCCTCCTCCACCGTGATCCCGAGGATGACCGACCCCTCCGGTACCAGGACCAGCTGGGCCTGGTCGGTCTGCGCCCTGTAGAGATGGGCTCCGCACGGGAGCGTCCCGACCCTGGTCACCGGGCAGGTCTGGTAACGGGTCATGAACATGACCCTGAAGATCGGCCAGAACCTCACCGCGAAGATCACGATGACGAAGAGCGCGGCGGCGGTGGCGACGCGACGGATCGTCTCGACGAGGGTCCTCGTCCGTTCGATCCGCTTGAGCACCACCTCCTGCGCCTTGATCCCCGCGTCGACCTTGGTGCGTATCCCCTCCAGCGACGACCAGTTCTGGGTGTCCGCGACGACGGCGCCCTCGTCGGGCGCCGGCTCGGGGCGTCCCTGCCCTCGCGCCGGGGGACGCGGCGCGTCGGCCAGAAGCTCCTCCGGAGCGGTGGCGGCTCCGGCGAGGAGACTGTCGGGTACCTCCTGGGTGGAGAGGATCGTGGCCAGGGCCGCCAGAGAGCTCAGGCGGCGCGTCGGGTCCGGCTGCAGCGCCACCAGGAAAAGCCGCTGGAGCCAGGCCGGCTGACCGGAGAGGGCGCCGCGACCGTGGGCCAGGTCGACCAGGTCGTTCACGGTCAGCGGTCGGCCACAGCTCATGGCCCCGATGAGCTGGCCGACACGGTACACCTCGGCGGACTCGCTGCTCGCCCACTGCCCGATCGGCTCCGGGGGAAGCCACGGAAGCTCCTGGGAGTCGAGCGGCAGCGGGAGGAGGTGCGCCAGGCGGCTGCCGATGCCTGCTCCGAGGAACACGACCTCGCCGGCGGTGTCGACCACCACCATGGACGGGTCCAGGTCGTTGACCACGAACCCGGCGACGTGGAGACGGGTCAACCCCTGGACCATGGTCGTCGAGAGCCTGAGCGCCGTCGCAGGCGCCACCGGAGTCCGGGTGGCGACGAACTCCCTGAGCGTCGCCCCCTCCGGCAGCGGCACCCGGATCAGCGGCGTGCTCCCGTCGGAATCCCACAGCACCGGTTTCGGGATCGAGGGATCGTCGACCGCCCGGAGCCGTTCCACGGCCTGGGCCATCTCCACCACGGCGTCGGGGCTGTCGACCCGGAACAGAACGACCAGGGCCGGCCAGGCGCTGTCAGCGGGGAGGGTCCGGAGCTGGACCGTCGTGTGGGAGTACCACTGGAGGTCGATCAGCTGGTGCGCGCGGCAGAACGCGGGACCCGGCCGGTACCAGGGCTCGATGCCGGGAGGAGGTCGAATCGCCCCGGCCCCGACGCCGATCACCGCCCCCGGGAGACCCTCCGGGAGCTGCTTTCTGCAGTGCGGGCAGAAGCCAAGCGCCACCGGTCCGCCGAGGAACCGGGGGAGCTCCTTGGCGCACTGAGCGCAGCTGGTCGAAGCTGCAGGTCGGGTCATCCAATCCCCTCGGAATCGGCCCCTGGGGCCCACACGAAAGAGCTCCTCCCGCGGGCGTCACCTGGTCTGGCGACGAGTCATGTTACCACAGCGACGGAGGCGCAGACCGTGGATTGACAGGACCATCGCTCCAAATCCTGAGTCGTGCTGGCGTGGCCAAGTGCCGGGGGTGACTTGCTGCTGTCATGGTCTTGCCGAAACGGCTCCTTCGATTTGCAGCGTAGAGATACCCTGCGCGCCGC
>JACQZM010000696.1 GCA_016213885.1 Candidatus Rifleibacteriota bacterium
CGACTCGGACCCGGCGAGGCGCCGGGTCCTGGCAGCCCGGTCGATCACGCGCCCGTTGTCACGCCGCCGTTCTCGCACTAATAGCGTGGTCCGGGAGAGGATCCGACCATGGAACACCATCGACCGGACCGGTTGTCCGTCAGGCTCCTTCTGTGCGCGACCCTGGTGTCGGTCCTCGGAGCGGGCCGGCTGACCGCCCAGATCGAAGGAGAGGCGTTGCCGGCGCCGCAGCGGTTCGAGCCTCGCGCGGCGCCCGGCCATCCTTCGATCCTCGAGCAAGATCTCCTGTGCGTCTCCACGGTCACGGGAGACGTGAAGATCGACAAGAACCTCCTCTCGCCGGAGACCCGCAAGAACGTGGAGCTCATCGAGGAGCTCACGGAGCTTCTGCGGAAGTTGAACAGGCAGGCCGCGGAGCAGGCCGGGACGCCGCAGCCCCCGGACGACACGTCGACCCCGCCGCCTCCCACGACCGGCGGGTCCCCGCGACCCACCGAGCCGCCCCCGGTGGTGCCGCCCGTGCCCGGCCCGGCCCTGCCGACGATCCAGACCTGCACGGACGCCACGACCCTGGTCAAGATGATGCGCCAGGAGACCCAGAAGAAGTACGTGCCGATCCTGGAGCTCATGGGTGCCGGCGAGCGGGCGCTCAGGAACCGGTACTTCGAGGACGCGATCAGCTCCTTCGAGGCCGCCACGGAGGTCACCACGGACCTGGAGCAGAAGTGGCACAAGGTCGTGAACGACCTGCTCGCCTCGGTCAGCGTGGAGGAGCGGTTCCAGGCGGGCTGCGTGAGAGCGCTGTCGGCGTCGCTCTCGATGGCGGTCGTGATGCGGGACCTCCTGACGAAGATCTATCCCAGGCTGGGTCGCGGCTACAGGGCGCTGGGAAAGCACGAGCAGGCCGCGGCGCTGTTCGGGAAGTCCGTGGCCATAGACCCGTCGAACGCCAAGGTGTGGGCGCTGTTCGGCGAGGCCATGCTGGGGGCCCAGGAGTACAAGAAGGCGCTGGAGGCGCTCAGGGTCTCGGTCCGCCTGGACGGATACCAGCCCGAGGTCTACTACCTCTCGGCCAAGGCCTGCGCCAAGACGGGCGAGAGCCGCCGGGCCCTGTACTACCTGAGGCGGGCCATATCGAAGGGCTACAACAAGTTCGCGATCATCGAGCGAGACCCGGACCTGACGACGCTCCACGGCGACCCCGGCTTCGAGGAGATCGTCTACATGGCCCCTTCGGTGCCGTACTGATGACAGGCCGGTCGCCCCGGCCAGTGGCGCCTGCGGCGCCCGGGATCCGCCGATGAGCGATCGCGTTCTGGCCACGGCGCTCGGAGCGCTGTCGATACTCATCTGGGCCAGCACGATCGCGGTCTCCAGGGAGCTCACGGAGCAGCTCGGCACCCTCCCGGCCGCAGCAGCCATCTACGTGACCGGGGGCGTCCTGGCGTGCGGCCATCTCCTGGTCTCGCCGTCTCGAAGGAGCGGCCTGGCGTCCCTGCGAAGCGCGTACTGGGCTGGCTGCGGCTCCCTGTTCGTCCTCTACACCGTGACGTTCTACCTGGCCATCGGTCTGGCCAGGGGCCGGCAGCAGGTCGTCGAGGTGGGGCTCGTCAACTACCTGTGGCCCAGCCTCACCCAGGTGCTCTCCGTGCCGATCCTCGGAGCCAGACCTCGGTGGTCGCTCTGGCCAGGCATCGCGATCTCCATGGCGGGAGTGGTGCTGGCGACGTTCCAGGGGGGATCGCCGGGCCTGGCGGCGGTGCTCGAGAACCTGCGATCCAACGGTCTCGCCCATCTGCTGGCTCTGGTCGCCGCGGTCTCGTGGGGGCTCTACAACACCCTGAGCCGTCGCCTGGCCGGAGAGGCAAAGGGCAACGCCGTGCCGGTCTTCATCCTGGCCAGCGGCGTGGTGCTGGTGGGGCTGTGCGCCTGGCAAGGGGCGGCGCCGCGCTGGAAGCCTCAGCTGGTCAGGGAGCTGGTGTACATGGCGGTCTTCCCCACGTTCCTCGCCTACGACTTCTGGGACACGGCCATGCGCCGCGGCCACCTGGTGCTGGTGGCGTCGCTGAGCTACCTCACGCCGCTCCTCTCCACGATCATCAGCTGCCTGTATCTCGAGGTGCCCCTGGGGACGGCGCTCTGGGGCGCCTGCGCACTGGTCATCGCGGGGGCTGCCCTGTGCAGCCGGTCCGTGGAGGTCCGGCCCGGGGGCAGCTGAACGAGGCCAGGAGCGACGAGCAGGGCCGGGGCGCTGGTGCGACGATCCGCGCCCCTACTTGGGCGTGGCGTCGACGTACCTGCCGTCGTCGTCCTTGACCAGCTTCTTGAAGCCGGAGCGCTTGAGTCGCTCCGGAGTCAGGTTCTCCGACCTCCAGAGCGATCGGACGACGTTCACGCCGGTGATGATCCTCTGGACCTCGCCTCCGCATTCGGGGCATCGGGTCAGGCGCTCGTCGCTCATGTTCTGCCGGACCTCGAACCCCTCCCGGCAGTGGGGGCAGCCCTCGACTCCCTCCGGGGCCTGGTAATCGTAGAAAGGCATCGAGGTGACCTCCAAGACCCGGCGCCTCGCCGGATCCGAGTCGCAAGACCCGGCGCCTCGCCGGGTCCGGGTCGCGCCCCCGAGCGCGACCTCGATCCGGATCCCCTCCTCTTTCTTCTCTCTCCCGAGCGCGACTTCAAATGAACCCTCTCCACGTCCTCGGTGACTCTGCAGCCAGGCCGAGACCTGATCACAGGCACGACTCCGTGGAACAGGTGGGGGATCCTGGACCTCCGTGGCGATGGGCTCGCCGGCTCCTTTCCTATATCATGTAGTCTACCGGGTCCAGGCGGCGCCAGCAACGAGCGGCGGCCGTCCAGGATCCCGGACCCGGGTCGCGAGGCTGGGCTCGTGATCCGGCGAGGCGGACGACGAGGAGCAGGGGCAGGCTGAGCTGACCGTGGGACCCTACGAGATCGAGGGCATCCTGGGCACCGGCGGGATGGGCACGGTGTACGTCGCCAGGCACAACCAGCTCGACCGGAAGGTGGCGCTGAAGGTCATCCGGTCGTTGCTGGTCGACGACCGGGAGGTCCGGCTGAGGTTCCTGCGGGAAGCCCGGCTGATGGCGCAGCTCTCCCACCCCAACGTCGTGAAGCTCTACGACTTCGGAGAGGCCGAGGAGTCGCTCTATCTCGCCATGGAGCTCCTGGACGGCGGGGTGCTCGCCGTCCGTCTCAGGAGCGGCCCCGCGCTCTCCGCCGAGGAGGTGCGTCGGTTCGCCCTGGGCCTCGCCCGCGGGGTCGGCGCGCTCCACCGGGCCGGGATCGTGCACCGCGATCTGAAGCCGGAGAACGTCTTCGTCACCCGGGAGGGCGAGATCAAGGTGCTCGACCTGGGGCTGGCCCGGTCGAACAGGACGACCGCGCTGACGCAGGACGGGGTCGTGTCCGGGACTCCGTACTACCTGGCCCCCGAGATCGCCGACGGTGCTCCCCGGGACCCGCGGTACGATGTCTTCCAGCTCGGGCTGGTGCTCCACCTCATGGCCACGGGGAAGCAGGCGTTCCCGATCCCTCCTCACAGGTATCAGCTGACGTACGAGACGCCGCCACCTCCGGTGATCGCCACCCCGGGATCGGGCTCCGCCGGGTTCAGGGCGGTGGTGGTCCGGTGTCTTCAGTTCGATCCGGCGAGGCGTTTCGCCGATGGAACCGAGGTCGAGCAGGCGTTGCTCGACCCGCGGTGGGCCGGGTGCGATCGTGCTGCGGGCCCGGAACGGGCCAGCGTCCCGATCACCGGCCCGGTCGCCGGTCGGACCTCCGGACCGCTCGTGGCAGGCGCCCCCGGGGGGAGCGCCGCGCCCACGGTGCGGCTGGTTCCCACGTACGCCGCGCCCCTGACCGACCGGCCCGGCGTCCGGGCCGCTGCGGCCGTGACGCTGGCCCTGGGGATCGCGCTTCTGGCTCTCCTCTGGCC
>JACQZM010000697.1 GCA_016213885.1 Candidatus Rifleibacteriota bacterium
ATCTCGTCAGTCACAGGGGATGGTGGGGCATGCCGTCGATCCACAAGGCCCCTCGCACCCGACCTCCTCAGGCGTGCCAGACGCTCCTGAAGAGTCGAGTGACGAAGTACGTAGCCGGTCCGAGCCATCGCCTGCTCGTACGTCAGGCGCTTCTTCTTGTGAAGCCGGTCGATCTTCTCCAAAAGCGCGGCCTCGACCTCAGCAGCGGCAAGGTCTTCCGCTTCCTGTCTCGCACGCTCCTCGGCACTTGGTTTCCTCTTCATGCAAGAAGTTTACCGCCGGCCCGGTGCGTGTCGCTGCTCGGACGAGCGTCTTGCACTCACCATGACAGGACATTCAATACGCCGGATTCACGCCGCGCACGGTCGGCGACACACTCCAGCCCCGTGCTGGCGCGGCTTTCCCACAGTCAGGGGCGATCCCCCCCGGCCGGAGTCCCTGACTGTAGAAGCTCCATCAGAGTGTCGTCGTTCGTCTGAAGCACCAACTTGCCGTCATGGCGTTTGGCCTCACGGGCAAGCCAGCCCACGGGCCCACCGTCAGTGAAGCCGTTTCATCGCTCATCGGCAGGCCTTCATCGAGCGTATCCGTCAGCGGTGGGGTGGGTCGTCGAGCCGAAGACGCTGCAGAACCAGACTGTATGCGCTCCAGAGCAGCACAAGCGAGAGGACGACTGGCGAATAGCCTTGAAGCCACTCCGAGCGGTCCATTCCCACGAACATCGGGGAGTATCCGTTCTGAATCAAGGCAACCACAGCGACCAGCCACGCCAGCTGTGATCGACGATTCGGACTGACGTCTGGGTGATAACGAAGCGAAAGCGTTACGCAGTAGACGTAGGCCAACGTCACGAGGTGGTATTCCGTCGTCCGTCGGGAAATCAAGTGAGTCGTCACAATCAACAGTGCTACCTCGCTGGCCAGACGCCATCGGTTGGTTTCCGGGGACCGCCCGACGTAGATCCACGGAAGAAGGAAGATACCGCAAGCGACGAGGTACAGCGTGTTGATGCTGTCGCGGCTCAACCCAGCAATCGGGGCTGGCCAGAACGACTCGGTGATGCCGTCTCGAGTTGCCAGAAAACGATACAACATCGCCTGCACCGACTGGTTTGATGTCATCGCCTCAAGAGAAACGTCGGTCAGATCCTGACCGATACGGCCGCCCGTCCACTGGCCGAGCAACTCCACAAGTCTCGTCGGACCATAGGTAGTCAGTGGAAGCGCGAGGAAGAAGAGGATCGCAATCACTGTCCAGGCGAACGTCCGCCACTCGCGCTTCGCAAGGAGATACGGTAGGAAGAGAGCTGGCAGCGGCTTGAGCACTATTGAGAAGCCCAGCAGGACTCCCGCCAGCGGCCGGCGACCGACGACGAGAAGGTAGACGCAGCCGAGAACAACGGCCCACAGAATGAGGTCCACTTGGCCGTGGAGGTTGACCCTGAGGATGAAGCGGTAGCACAGAAGCGACGGGAGAACCAAGACGTTAAGAGGTGCGTGCTGGATGGAAGGCCAGAAGAATCTGACGGAAAGCCACGTTACAGCGATCCAGGCGACGCATATGAGGAGCGTCCAAACTTGTACGGCCAACAGAAACGGGAGGTAGGCCAAAGGGCGCACGAGCCAGATGAGGAGTGGAGGATAGATATACGGAAGGTGGCTTGAAGTCACTCGATAGGGATTCTGGCCCGTTGACGCGTCCAAGGATGCCTCGTAGAAGATCCGAAAGTCGGTGGGCTGCTGTGAGTTGACCTGATGGGCACGCAGACAGTGAAAGGCGCAGAAGAGCAGAAAGAGGGCAACGACGAGTCGAGTGCGGTTCATGGGCACGTGAGAGTCCGTACGTGACACAGTCACTAGGTCCGCATGCCGGGCGGAAGATTGCGTCTAAGCCCACTCAATTGACAGTATCTTGCTCCAGACGGCAGGCTTCCTCCATCTCAGGTTGCGTGAGCCAGGGATTTCCCAGACCCCGATTCTAATCCTGTTCGCTCTGCCCGGAAGGAGACATCCCGGAGGAATGGCTCGTCCAAGATACCTACGTCTTCCTTCGTCACCGTTAGTGCAGAGAATCCCCACGCGATCGTTCTGCCAGACCTGCCCACCACCTTCAATGTCCTGCCTGTCGCACTTCAGCCATATGGGAGGCGCCGACGGTGTTGTGGTTGCTGCGTGAAGCACAATCCGGTGCCGCTCGTTGACACTGGCTTCAATTACGTAGCCGGATGTCATCTCAGTGGTCGCGAACCACAAGCAGGCAGTAGCGATGGTGCCTCTAGAAGGAATCAGATAGGAGTACGTGTACGTCCCTTCACCGAAGTAGACATCTTTGGTGTCATCGCCCGCCACTCCGAATTTGACGTAGTTAGTCGAAGGGCGTGGAGGGACCTCTACTGCGGCATCCCACCGTCCCGCGCACCGGCTCACCTTGACCCCCAGCGGCCACGGCACCTTATTCTCCTCGCAGAAGTACTCGATCAACTCGACATCGCACAGCGCCGACCGCGTCGCCCACCGCTCCGCCTCTGGAATCCTCGCGTCCTCGAAGTACGCTGGCGTCTTCAGCAGGAACTCCGTCAGCGGCTTCATCAGCCCGATGACCTCGAAGTGCTTCCGAAGCACCTCGGATACCCCCTTCGGGTCCCTCTTCAGAGTCGCCTTGTGCTCCACGGCGAACTTCGTGAGCCAGACGCCGTTGAGCCGCCCCTTGTAGGCCTGCAGGCGTCGCGTGAGCTCCGTTGCCAGCTCCCGGACGGACGGAGTATCCCCCGGGCTCGGGCCCGGGCTTGCCACGGACACCACCGGTCCCGGAGTTCGCACCCCCTGCACTCGCCCGTGGCCCAGAGCCAGCGCCACGGTCAGGACCGCCAACGTCCCACCGATCCCCCCCACCGACCAGACCAACGTCCGCGACCGCGCACCCCGCGACAACGAATCAGACCCACGGCCTCTCTGGGCCACCGTCTGCGCCGCCCCCCGATCGCACCGTGCCACCGGTCCGGCGACCAAGGTCTCACCGGCCCGCTCGACCCTCGAACGATCACCGCGTGCCCTCCCCATCACGCCGGCACCTTCTGCCTGCCCCCGACACCCAAGAGAGACGGCACCCCGAGCCGTACCACAACCCAGGGATGCAGCCGCAGGCGCGTCCTCCCCTGCTACCAACGCCACTTGCACGCCCTCGATCGCGGCCGCGGCGGCCGCTCCGTCCGAGAGGCGCGTCGCGGGATTCGGATCGAGCAACCGGTTCAACAAGCTCTCCACGATCGCAGGGACCGCTGGCCGCTCGACACGAATCGACACACCAGTCCAGTGCGCCAGACACTGGAAGACTCCGACGGGACCCTCGGTCTCACGCCCCCCGAAGGGCAGATGGCCCGTCAGCATCTCGTAGAGGATAATGCCCAACGCCCACACGTCGTGCCAGGGCGCCGGCCACTCCCCCAGCATCGCCGCGGCCGGCATGTAGCAGGGGGTCCCCTGGATCATCCCCAGCGCAGTGAGCCTGTCGGACGTCATCTGGTCGCCTTGCGCGTGCTTCGCGATTCCCAGGTCGACGACACAGATCGTGCCGTCTTTCCGGACCATCAGGTTCCCCGGCTTCAGATCCCTGTGTACTATGGCGCGCTTCGTGGATGCGTCAGCGAGGCTCTCCCCTGGAAAGTCGATTGCCCGTGAATGCATGGCCCCCACGGCATTGGCCACCTGCCGCACGAACTCCAAGGCCCGACCGACCGGGAGCGGCCCCTCCCGAACGAGCACGTCCGCCAAGCTCTCCCCTTCGACATACTCGAGGACGATCCAGCGCTCGGACTCCGTGAACCGGTAATCGAGGATTTCGACGAGATCTGGATGCGCTATGGTCGTCAAGACCTCCTTGAGCAGCGAGGCTTCTCGACGGAACCGCTCCAGTTGCGAGACATCCTCGGCCCCATCCGGAAGGAGCTCCTTGATCGCCACGATGCGTCCGGTCTCTATGCTCCTCGCGCGGTGCACCGCGCCCATGCCTCCCTTACCGAGCATGCAGAGGACCTCGTACCGGGCGGCCAGCACCTCTCCCGCCTTGAGAGTCATCACGGCCTCGGTACGTCCGGCATGCGAAACACGCCAGCCTTTGACCCGTCGTTGGCTCTCGCGGCCTCGGCCAAGCTCTCGACAAGTTCCATCCCGTTCGCAGGGCGAGCCGCCGGGTCCATCGACACGCAACGCCGGATCAGCTTCGAGATGTGGTACGGCACGCAAGATGGCGGACTCGGGGTTTCTCCCCGCAGGCGCGTGAACGGCGAAACCCCATGCGGAATGTTGGCCCCGAACATGGGGCGCTCCACCATCAGCTCGTAGAGGAGCAGGCCGAAGGAGTACACGTCGCACCGCTCGGTAGGCTGCTCTGCCAGCATCTGCTCCGGAGCCATGTAAGCGAACGTCCCGACGGTCTGGCCGAGCTGGGTGATGTTGGTCTCCTCGGTCACCGATCTCGCCAGGCCCAGATCGATCACGCGGACCCGGTTGCGAGAGTCGATCAGGACGTTCGCAGGCTTCAAATCCCGGTGAAGCAGACCGTGCTCGTGGACATGCGCCAGGGCAGCCGCAATCTGCTGGGCCAGGATCACCCTCGAGTCCGTCGGAGTCGTCATCTCCCTGATGCCAGAGGTGGGGACCAGGGAGCTCAGACGCCGCCGTTGCGCTGACGAATCGAGTCGGAGCAACTGCTCCAGCGACTGGCCGTTCTCCACGTACTCGAGCTCGAGGTACGGAGGCACCGCATCGAGGTCGTAGTCGAGCAGCCGTACGATACACTCGTGGCTCAGCGAGCTCAGCGCCTTCGCCTCCCGCCGGAGCCGGGCGAGAAACCTCACGTCGCTCTCGTGAGCCGGTGCCAGGACCTTGAGCGCAACTCTCCGCTCAAGGCGTCTGTGTCGGGCGAGATACACCACCCCCTGGCTCCCCCGCCCCAGCTCCCTCTCGATTTCGTACTTCTCCTCGAGGGCGCCCAGCCTCGGCATGGTCAAGTTCTCGACCACGACGACCACCACCACCCCTCGTTCCCGCCGGTCGGCCAGGACCTGACGACTTGTCAGGGTCTTTGGATAGTACCGTCCGCGGAGACGCCGCTGCAACAACCAGGATTCTCTCACGATATCGAATTTCATGCTGGGCCAGACCGCCTCGCCAGCAGAGCGGGCTTCGAGGGTGTTCGAATTCGAGGACACGGCCTCTTGGCAATGCGTGCAGCCGAACCGTCTCGGCCCATGGACCGACCGCGCGGGTCCGGGACGTCGCTTGCGTGAATGAACTGTCAGGGACTCCGGCCGACCCGCTACTGCCGCCGGTTCTCGAGCGACGTGAGGCCGACGTGACGCCGCCTGACGCAGCGTCCGCATCCTCCCGTGGCCGGAGCGCCTGACCGTGGAACCGTCGCGCCCGCGAGAGGCTCACGCCTCGGGCCGCTTCTTGGAGAGCCGGCCGAACACCCAGGAAAGCCACCGGTCGATCCCCTCGCCGGTCTTCGCCGATACCCTGAGCACCTCGATCGCGGGGTGGATCTGGCGGGCGTTGGCCTCGATGCGGTCCAGGTCGATCTCCAGATGTTCCACCAGGTCGATCTTCGTGATGACCAGCAACTCCGACTCCCGGAAGGCCAGCGGGTACTTCAACGGCTTGTCCTCGCCCTCGGTCACGGAGAGGGCCACGACCTTGGCGTCCTCGCCCACCTTGAACTCCGCGGGGCACACCAGGTTCCCGACGTTCTCGATGAACAGCAGGTCCGTCTTGGCCAGGTCGATCATGTCCAGCGCCCCGGAGATCGCCGTGGCCTCCAGGTGGCAGTCGCCGCCGAACGGCTCCGTGTTGATCTGTACCACCGGCGTCTCGTAGCCGGACAGCCGCTCCGCGTCCAGGGACGTGCGGATGTCCCCCTCGATCACGGCCGCCCTGGGCTTTCCGCGAAGCCGCTCCAGCGACGCCTCCAGGAGCTTCGTCTTGCCACACCCCGGGGCGCCGATCAGGTTCACGGTGAAGATCTTCCACTGGGCCAGCCTGCGGGCGTTCTGATCGGCCACCGCGTCGTTGGCGGCCAGAAGACGCTTCAACACCGGGATATCCATCACGTTCCTCCTGTAGCGAGGCCGGCAGGCCTCGAGATCAACCGGCCGTCGGCGTCGGTTCGTCCACCTCGATGGACCAGACGTCCAGCTCCCGGCCGGACACGATCTCCACGGCCCCGTTTCCGCAGCGCGGACACACGATCGGCGGGTCTTCGAGCCGCTCCTGGGCCCCGCAGCCCGGGCACTTCACGACCAGGTCGACCTCCTCGATCACGAGATCCGGGGCCGTTCCCAGCTGCTCCTTGGCCAGCAGACCGAACCAGAACGAGAGCGCGTCCCTGTCCAGAGCTGTGAAGCGCCCTACCTTCATGTTCACCGCGTTCACACGGACCGCTGCGGACAGCCGGGCAGCCTCGCGGCAGACGATGTCGAGAAGGCTCTGGGCCAGCGACAGCTCGTGCATTCCGTGATCCCTCGAGCCCCATTATCGCACCTCCGGCCCCAGGTTCCCAGGGGCGATCGGCCGGTCCTCCCGGACCGGGGGAGCGGCGCTGGTACCGGCCAGATACAGATGTCCGGACCGACAATAGTGCGCCCCGGCCTTCGTGGATATCCACGGAATCGGGTGCTATAGTGCCCGCTGCCATGGCGGGGAAGAGGGGGGCAGCGCGACGCCCGGGCGACCTCGGCGTCGGGCACCCCGAAGGGACCGCCTCCGGAACGATGACCTTGCCGGAGCGCTTCGAGACGGCCCGCTCGAAGACCGGCAGGGACGGGAAGGAACGCTGATGAGAGGAAACGGCGACGTTCGAATAGGCGTCTACGTCTGCCACTGCGGTTCCAACATCGCAGCCACGGTCGACGTGGAGGCCGTGACGAGATACGCTGAGGAGCTTCCGAATGTCGCCCTGGCCCGGGAGTACAAGTACATGTGCTCCGACCCGGGTCAGGAGCTGATCCGCAAGGACATCGACGAAAACAAGCTGAACCGCGTCATAGTGGCCGCGTGCAGCCCGCTGCTGCACGAGCACACGTTCAGGCACGCCACCGAGGCGGCGGGGCTCAACGCCTACTACTTCCAGATGGTCAACATCCGGGAGCACTGCTCGTGGGTCCACGACGACAGGGAGAGAGCCACCACCAAGGCCAAAGACCTGATCCGGGCCGCGACCATGCGCATCGTCCACCACGAGGCGCTGGAGCCGCGGAAGGTCGCGATCCGTCCCGAGGTGCTGGTGGTGGGAGGCGGCGTGGCCGGCATCCAGGCGGCGCTCACCCTGGCCGCCGCGGGCAAGCACGTCTACCTGGTGGAGAAAGACGCGACGATCGGCGGCCACATGGCCAAGTTCGACAAGACCTTCCCGACCCTGGATTGCTCGATGTGCATCCTGGCCCCCAAGATGACCGCGGTGAAGGCGAGCAAGAACATCACCCTCTGGACCTGCTCCGACGTGACCCGGGTCGAGGGGTACGTCGGCAACTTCAAGGTCACCGTCCGGCGCAGGCCCCGGTACGTCATCGAGGACCTGTGCGTCGGCTGCTCCAGGTGCATCGACGAGTGCCTCTTCAAGGAGGGCAAGTTCCCCGACGAGTGGAACCTGGGCCTCTCGAAGAGGAAGCCGGTCTACATCCCGTTCCCGCAGGCGGTTCCGCCGGTGGCGCTGATCGACCCGGCGGCGTGCATCCAGCTGAAGACCGTCAAGTGCAAGATGACCTTCGTCGAGGCCTGCGGGGAGCGCAAGGCGATCGACTTCGACCAGAAGGCCGAGGAGAAGGTCATCGAGGTGGGCGCCATCATCGTGGCGACCGGGTTCCGTGCGTACGACCCGACGCCGCTGAACCGCTACGGCTACGGCCGCCTCAAGGACGTGTACACCGCGCTCGAGGTGGAGCGGCTGCTCAACGCCTCGGGCCCCACGGGCGGCAACCTGGTGCGGCGCTCCGACAACGCCAAGCCCAAGAGCGTGGCGATACTCCACTGCGTCGGCTCCCGGGACGAGAACGCCCACATCTACTGCTCCCGGGTGTGCTGCATGTACTCCCTGAAACTGGCCCACCTCATCAAGGAGAAGACCGGCGCCGAGGTGTTCAACTGCTACATCGACATCCGGGCGTTCGGGAAGGGGTACGAGGAGTTCTACCGGCGCCTCATGTCCGAGGGCGTCCAGTTCATCCGCGGCAAGGGCGCCGAGGTGACCGACGTGGCGGAAGAGCTGCGGGAGCGGGGGAAGCTGGTCGTCTCCGTGGAAGACACCCTGCTCAGCCGGATCCGCCGGATCCCCGTGGACATGGTGGTGCTGGCCCAGGCGCTCGAAGCCGGGGCTGACGCCGCCGAGGTACGCCGGATGTTCAACATCTCCTGCTCCGCCGATGGGTTCTTCCTGGAGAAGCACCCGAAGCTCGCCCCGGTGAACACCGTGGCCGACGGGGTGTTCCTCGCGGGGTGCTGCCAGGGCGCCAAGGACATCCCCGACACGGTGGCCCAGGCCGGCGCCGCGGCCGGCGAGGCGCTGGCGCTGATCGACGCCCAGTTCATGATGATGGAGCCGAACACCGCCTCGGTGACAGAGGATCTCTGCAGCGGCTGCCGCACCTGCCTGCCTCTGTGTCCCTACCAGGCGATCACCCGGGACGAACAGAAGAACAAGGCGGTGATCAACGAGGTGCTGTGCAAGGGCTGCGGCACCTGCGTCGCCTCGTGTCCGTCCGCCGCCATATCCCAGAAGCTGTTCACCGACGCCCAGATCTTCTCCGAGATCCAGGGGGTGATGATGCATGAGTGAACCCAAGATCCTGGCATTCTTCTGCAACTGGTGTACCTACACGGCCGCCGACCTGGCGGGCACGTCCCGGATGAAGTACGCTGCCAACGTGCGGGTCGTCCGGATGATGTGCTCCGGGCGGCTCGACCCGCAGTTCGTCCTCCAGGCCTTCAAGGAGGGCGCTGACGGCGTGCTGATCGGCGGCTGCCACCCCAACGACTGCCACTACATCGAGGGCAACTACAAGGCGCTGCGCCGCATGACCCTTCTCAAGAGGATGATGGAGAGCATGGGCATCGAGAAGGCGCGGGTCCGCCTCGAGTGGATCTCCGCCTCCGAGGGGCTCAAGCTCCAGGAGGTGGTCAACGAGATGACCGAGCAGCTGAAGAAGCTGCCGCCGATGTCGAGGATGGAACCGACCCAGGTAGCCCACCCCTGACGGAGGAGGACATGAGCAAGCCCAAGGTAGCGTTCTACTGGTGCGCCAGCTGCGGCGGGTGCGAGGAGGCGGTCGTCGACCTGGCGGAGGGCGTCCTACAGGTCGTCGACGCCGTGGACATCTGCTTCTGGCCCTGCGCTCTCGATTTCAAGAAGAGCGACGTGGAAGCCATGGCCGATGGCGAGATCACGGCCTGCTTCATCAATGGCGCGATCCGCTCCTCCGAGCAGCTGGAGATGGCGGAGCTGGTGCGCAGAAAGTCGAAGGTGCTCGTCGCCTTCGGGTCGTGCGCGCAGCAGGGAGGCATACCCGGGCTGGCCAACCTGTTCGACCTGAAGGGGGTCATGGAGACCGCCTACGAGACCACGGCCAGCACGGTCAACCCGGACAAGACCCGTCCCAAGACCTCGCACAGGGAGGGAAACCACGAGCTCACGCTGCCGGAGCTGTGGGACACGGTCCACGCCGTGAGCCAGCGGATCGACGTGGACTACTTCATCCCGGGCTGTCCACCGACCCCGAAGCTTCTGGCCGACGCGGTCAACGCCCTCCTGGAAGGCAAGCTGCCGCCCAAGGGCTCCATCCTGTCGCCCAACATGGCGCTGTGCGAGCAGTGTCCGCGGAAGGACTCCAAGCCGTCGGACCTGGCGATCAAGGAGTTCAAGCGTCCCCATGCCCACATGATCGACCCGGAGAAGTGCCTGCTGGCCCAGGGGTTCCTGTGCATGGGGCCGGCGACCCGGGGCGGATGCGAATCGCTCTGCATCAACGGGAACATGCCCTGCACCGGCTGCTTCGGGCCCACCGACCAGGTGCGCGACCAGGGGGCGAAGGCTCTCTCGGCCATCGCCTCGGCGGTCGGTTCCAACGACGAGGGGGAGATCGAGAACATCCTGAAGGGCATCGTGGACCCGGTGGGGACCTTCTACCGCTACGGGTTGGCGACCTCCATGCTTCACAGGAAGAAGATGCCCGCGAAGGGAGCGTGACCATCGATGTCAGAGACCACCCGGACGAACCCGCGATCGATCGTCATCGATCCGATCACCCGCCTCGAGGGTCACGGCAAGATCGAGATCTTCCTGGACGAGAAGGGTGACGTGGAACACGCCTACTTCCAGGTTCCGGAGCTGAGAGGGTTCGAGCAGTTCACCGTCGGTCGGCCGGCGGAGGACATGCCCCAGATCACGTCCCGGATCTGCGGCGTCTGCCCGATGGCCCATCACATGGCGTCCACCAAGGCGCTGGACGACCTGTACAAGGTGGACCCTCCGCCCGCGGCCAAGAAGCTCAGGGAGATGATCTACGCGGCGTTCACCGTGGAGGACCACGCGCTGCACTTCTACTTCCTCGGTGGCCCGGACTTCGTCGTCGGGCCCACGGCCCCCAAGGCCGAGCGCAACATCCTCGGGGTACTGGGCAAGGTGGGCCTGGAGACCGGCGGCCGTGTCATCGCCATGCGCCGCGAGCTGCGCACCCTGATGCAGCAGTTCTGCGGCAAGATCATCCACCCGGTGTTCGGTCTTCCCGGAGGCGTGGCCAAGGGGATGACGAAAGAGCTCCAGGAGTCGTTCGCGGCGGCGGCCGGCCGCGCCGTGGAGTTCGGTCAGTTCACGCTCCAGGTGTTCGATGACATCGTGCTCAAGAACAAGGGGTACGTGGACCTGATCCTGTCCGACGCCTTCACCCAGAAGACCCACTACATGGGTCTGGTGGACGCCCGGAACAAGGTGAACTTCTACGACGGCTCGATCAGGGTCGTGAACGCCGATGGGAAGGAGTTCGCCAACTTCAAGGTCCAGAGCTACCTGGATCACATCGCCGAGCACGTGGCCCCGTGGAGCTACATCAAGTTCCCGTACCTCAAGAAGATCGGGTGGAAGGGGTTCGTCGACGGCGTCGACTCGGGCGTGTACTCCGTGGCCCCGCTGGCGCGCCTGAACGTCGCCGACGGCATGGCCACGCCGCTGGCCAACGAGGCGTACCAGAAGTTGATGTCCACGCTGGGCGGCCGGCCGGTCCACCACACCCTGGCGAACCACTGGGCCCGGGTCATCGAGCTGCTCTACGCAGCCGAACGACTGAAGGAGCTGGCGAACGATCCGGAGATCCTGTCGCCCACGTTCCGCACCCTCCCGACCGCCACCCCCACCGTGGGCGTCGGCGTGGTGGAGGCGCCACGCGGCACTCTAATCCACCACTACGAGACCGACGAGAAGGGGCTCATCACGAAGGCCAACCTGATCGTGGCCACCCAGGGGAATTCCGCCCGCATGGCCATCGGCATCGACAAGGCCGCCAGGGGCCTGATCCACGGCGGCAAGGTCGACGACGGCCTTCTGAACCAGGTGGAGATGGCGTTCAGGGCCTACGACCCCTGCCACGGATGCGGCACCCACGCGCTTCCGGGTCAGGCCCCGGTGGTGGTGACCATCCGGGACCGCACCGGCCGGGTGATCCAGGAGATCCGGAGGTAGCGGCGCCTTGCGCATACTCGTCCTGGGGCTGGGCAACAGCTTGCTCCGGGACGATGCCGTCGGCCTGGTCGTGGCGGAGGCGCTCCGCGACCGGGCCGGCCCGTCCGTGGACGTGATCGCCACGGAGGAATCGGGGCTCTCGCTCTTGGACTACGTCGTGGGGTACGATAGACTCCTGGTGATCGACGCGGTCAAGGCCGGGAGTGCGCCCGGGACGCTCCACGAGTTCGACGTGGGCGACATCCGGTGGGCGTCCACGGCCAACCCCCACGCCACCGGGCTGCCGGAGGTGCTGGCCCTCGGGTCCGCCCTGGGATCCAAGATGCCGGGCGAGGTCAGGGTGCTGGCCGTGGAGGCCCAGGAGATCTACGAGATCAAGGAGGGGCTCACCCCGGCGCTGGCCGCCGCGGCGCCGCTGGCCGTCGACCGGGCGTGGGAGATCGTCCAGGGGTGGATCGCGGACCGTCAGGAGCGGCACCCGTGAGTCGGTGAGACCCGCGCCCTCCCGGAAGAGCGCTCCGGTCGTGGAGGGAAT
Source organism: Candidatus Rifleibacteriota bacterium (assembly GCA_016213885.1). GTDB lineage: Bacteria > Muiribacteriota > UBA6191 > JACPRK01 > JACQZM01 > JACQZM01. Next base: position 12,257 of record JACQZM010000697.1, read on the forward strand.
CCGGGAGACCGGCGGGAGCTCTGCCGGCTCGCTCGGTTCCTCGGATCGGCCCCGCCCCCGGGTTCGTCGCGGGCCCGTCCGGAGTCGTCGTTCCGGCGGTTTGGCCGTTGCCCGCCTCGGCGGGAGGCGTACATCATGTGTCTTGCTGTTCCCGGTAAGGTGCTCGACCTGGACGGGCTGATCGCCCGGGTGGATTTCGGCGGCGTGACGCGAGAGGTGGCGATGGACCTCCTGCCGGAGGTCCGCGTGGGCGACTACGTGATCGTCCACGCCGGCTACGCCATCCAGATGGTCGACGAGGCCGAGGCCATGGAGACGCTGAGGCTGTTCGAGCAGCTCGCCGAGCTGGAGGGTCAGCCCCAGGAATGAGCCCCGGCCTGAACCTCGCCCATGCTCTCCGGGACCATCGGGTCGCTCGCCGGCTGCTCGCCGGGATCGAGACCTGCGTCGCCCGCCTCGTGGGGGCCGATCCGACCCGTCAGGTCAACCTGATGGAGGTCTGCGGCACCCACACCATGGCGATCGCGGCCAGCGGACTCAGGACGCTGCTCCCGCCCCGGCTCACGATGCTCTCCGGGCCGGGCTGCCCGGTCTGCGTCACCTCCGCCGGCGACATCGACCGGGCGCTGGCGCTGGCCCGATTGCCGGGCGTGGTGATCGCCACCTTCGGCGACATGCTCAAGGTGCCCGGCTCGGGCGGCTCCCTCCTCTCGATGAGACCGTCCGGCGCCCGCGTCAAGGTCGTCTACTCGCCACTGGAGGCGGTGCAGCACGCCCGGGAGCACCCGGACCAGACCGTGGTCTTCCTGGGGGTCGGGTTCGAGACCACGGCGCCGGTGGTGGCCGCGGCGGCCCGGAGAGCCCTGGAGGAGCGACTCTCCAACTTCCTGGTCCTGCCGTTGTTCAAGCTGGTCCCGCCGGCGCTGGAGGCGATCCTGTCGCTGCCGCAGCACCGGATCGACGGGCTGATCCTCCCGGGTCACGTGAGCGCCGTGATCGGCACGGAGCCGTACCGGTTCGTCGTCGATCGGTACGAGGTGCCCTCCGTGGTCACCGGGTTCGAACCCGCGGACATCCTCCAGGGTATCCTCATGGTGCTGACGCAGCGGGTCGAAGGTCGGGCCGACGTGGAGATCCAGTACCGGAGGAGCGTCCCTGCCCGGGGCAACCCGCGGGCCGTGGCGCTGCTTGCGGAGATGTTCGAGCCGACCGCCGCCCGGTGGCGGGCCATGGGCACCATCCCCGCGTCGGGTCTGTCGTTCTCGGACCGGTACCGCTCGCTGGACGTCCAGACCCGGTTCGACCTGCCCTACGTGGAGACGCCCGAACCGCCGGGGTGCTGCTGCGGAACGATCCTGATGGGGCTGACACGACCGATCGACTGCCCTCTCTTCGGCGGGCGCTGCACGCCGGGCGATCCGGTGGGGCCCTGCATGGTGTCGTCGGAGGGGGCCTGCGCCGCCGCCTACACGTACGACGCCGGCGGGGTCCGGAACAAGGGGTGAGTCGGGAATGGCCCGGACGGGATCGACCGATCGTCGGGTCCTGCTGGCCCACGGCAGCGGCGGCCGGCTGACCCATGAGCTGGTG
>JACQZM010000136.1 GCA_016213885.1 Candidatus Rifleibacteriota bacterium
GGTCCTGCAGAACAGCCAGTCCGGCCAGGGCACATCCCTGAACGTAGTCCCAGCCCCGGAAGCTGTCGTCCCCGTCGAGATCGAGCAGGATCCCCACTCCGCCCGCCGCTGCTCCCTGGGCCCAGCGCTGGGCCACGTACGAGTCGTCGCCCCCGAAGTCCGCCAGGAGCCCCACCCCGAGACGACCGCAGCCCTGGGCCCAGTCGAGAGAGGTCTCGTAGGCGTCGTTGCCGCCGAAGTCGATGAGGATCGAGAACGGCAGCCGGCGACCGCTGGAGGCGGCCGCGTGCCCGGTGTACACGTCGTCGCCGCCGAGGTCGATGATCACGGCCGCATCGTTCTCGATGTAGCTGCGCCCCGTCCCGGCGACCACGATCGGGCCCAGCTCGGTCTGGCGGACGACCTCCGGTCGGTCGAGCCCGGACACGAGGTCCTCCCGGAACGCCCCCCTCGATTGCTCGACGAACGAGCACAGGATCAGCGCTGCAGCGGCCAGTTCGCGCCTGTTCACCTTCTCCAGCAGCCGGACCGCTCTCTTGTTGCCCTCGACCCGGACCGAGCCGAACCCGTTCTCGAGGTAGATGTGCCGGGTCAGCTCCTTCCCCAGGGTCTCCAGCTGCCCCAGCAGAAACGTCATCTCCGGTTCGGACAGCTCGGAGAACGCGCGGTCGTGGTGCTGCTTCCCCTCCCGCAGCACGGCGACGACCTCGTCGAGCCTCTCCTCCACCGACAGCCCCCGGGACGCCAGGCGAGGCAGCCGGACCGGTCCGGCACCGCAGTCCGACCACTCGGCGGCGCCTGCGACGATCCGGGACGGTCCAGGCGTCGGATCGCCATCGCCGGGATCGTGGCGCCGGAACCCGGCTCCACGCCCACCGCGGGTCGCCCCGAACGACCCGATCCCGGGTTGCGGGCAAGACTCCGCATCCTCGAGATCGTGGAAGAGGCGACCGGCCACGTCGACGATGGCGAACGGGTTCCTCTGGACGAAGGCAGCCCGGCCCATCCGCCACCGATCGCCGGTACGATTCAGGTCTGCCAGGCGCCCCTCGAGATCGTCCAGGGCGGACTCGAGGCGCCGCTCCTCGACCAGCGACCGGGCGAGCCTGGCCTCCTGGGAGAGCGCGATGCTCCCAGGTGGGAAGATGGCTTCATCGGCCGGAACCCGTGTCCCCGACGGCCCCGCGCCCCTGGCCTGGAGCGTGACCGGCAGCTCCAGGATCTCGAACCGTCGGCGGGCCGAGAGAACGAGGTGGGAGAGGCGCGGCCGGCTCCGCAGCATCGCTTCGGGAGACACGATCGGCCCAGGGTCCACCTCCACGCCGTCCATGGAGACGCGCCTCTCGATCCGCTCTCGAACGACCGTCAGCCGGACCCGGTCCCCCACCTCTCGACCGGAGATCCATCGCGCGAATCGCTCGAGAAGCTTGTCCGACGGCACTCCGAAGTCCATCCCATCGAGGCCCACGATCAGGTCGCCGGACCTGAGCCCGGCCTTCTCCGCCGGTCCGGAGGCGACGGTGACGACCACGCGGATGGCGTGGGCGAACGTCCGTCCCTCGAGGTCGAACGGCCGGGGCTCCAGCTCCATCTGGATTCCGAGCCACGGACCGGGCGCCCCGGTCGCGAAAGCCAGGATCACGGGAAGAACCAACGCAAGCTTCATTGTGCCCACCATCCGCTTCGGGTGAGCCCATCGTATTCCCAGGAGCGAGAAGGATCAAGGGGGCGGGCCTCGGCGCGCGGACCCTGGCGCTCTCGGCAGGCTTCCAGACGGCATCTCACGCACCGATTCGGGCCCGCGGGGCGAGGGTCGAGTGACACGAACCCGCCCCATGGAGGGCTCCTGGCCGCTCTGTTCCCGATGACAGACTGGCATTTGCTACCGGAACCGTAAGATAATCTCCTGCGCGTGTGCCGGTTGACGGCGCGTCGATGTGCGCAGGTGCCCCCGGGGCGATTCCCCGAGGGGCCACCGGATACAGGGAGGCTACCGATGAACACCTGTGGTTCCTGCAAGAAGAACTATGCCAAGGAGTATGTATACTGCCCGCTCTGTGGAGCGGCCTTCCACAACGAGAAGAGCCCGGCCTACTGGCTGGACCAGGCGAGGAGCCTCCAGGCCCACGGGAAGAACAAGAGCGCCCTGGCGGCGGTGAAGAAGTACGTGGCCCTGGAGGGCGACGACGCAGCCGGGCTACGGATCATGGGAGAGCTCTGCTACAGGGTGGGCGACATCGCGGGGTCGATCGGCGCCTACCTCAAGGCGACCCGGGTCCAGCCCGACGAGTCCTCCACCTTCTACCATCTGGGAATCAGCTACTATCGGGGTGCGAAGATCCGCAAGGCCCTCGAATCGCTCGAGAAGTGCCTGAAGCTGGACCCCGGATTCACGATGGCCCACTACTGGCTGGGCATCGTCAACTACCACTCCGGCCGCGCTGACGGGGCGATCCACCACTTCCAGAAGCTGCTCGAGCTGAACCCCTCGTCGGTCATCGCCAACTACCACCTCGGAGTCAACTACGCCTCGATCGGGGAGCACTCGCTCGCCGCCGAGAGCTTCAAGGTGGTCGCCGATGCGAGTCCCGACGACGAGGCAGCCGCCTATCACCTCGGTCAGGCCTACTACTATTCCGGCAAGATGATGGAGGCGATCGAGGTTCTCAGAAAAGCGGTGAAGCTCAATCCGCACGATGAGCGCTCGAAGAAGATGCTCGAGATCCTGACCAATGTCGCGAATCCCTGACGCATCAGCCGGAGGGTCTTCGCTCGAACTCCGATCACGCGTCGTGCCTTCCCGGTGATCGCCCTCGTCGGGCAGAGAGGGCCGGGTGAGCGTGGTCTTCTCCCGGAAGTTGACACCTGATTCTCGGACGTGAAGAGTCGGTCGGACACAGTGCACGAAAGAGGTTGAATATGACGCAAATCATTCTTTCTCTGAACTGCGGGAGCTCGTCGGCCAAATATCAGGTCTATGACTGGACCAACAAGACCATCCTTGCCAAGGGAGTCGTGGAGCGGGTCACTGTCGGTGGGTCTTTCATCAAGCATGAGATCCCGGGCAGGGAGGACTACGTCGAGCAGCACGAGTGCCCCAATCACAAGGAAGCCCTGTCACTCATCATCAGCATTCTCACTCGAGAGCAGCATGGCGTGGTCAGAGACATCGCCGAGATCAACGCAGTCGGCCATCGGGTCGTTCACGGCGGTGAGAAGTTCGCGAAGTCCGTGTTGATCTCTCCGGACGTCCTCCAGGCCTTCAGGGATCTCTGCCCGCTGGCGCCGCTTCACAATCCGCCGAACGTGCAGGGCATCGAGGCGGCGATGGAGGTCCTGCCGCAGGTCCCTCACGTTGCCGTGATGGACACGGCCTTCCTCCAGACGATGCCGCCAGCGAGCTACACGTACGCCGTTCCCTACGAGTGGTACGAGAAACACGGCGTGCGGCGCTACGGTTTCCACGGGACCTCCCACCTCTACGTCTCGAAGCGGGCATCCGTCCTGATCGGCAAGCCCCCGAGCCAGTGCAACCTCATCACCTGCCACATCGGCAACGGGGTGAGCTTCACGGCGATCAAGGACGGCGTCGCGTTCGACCACTCGATGGGACTGACCCCGCTCGAGGGCCTCGTGATGGGTACGAGATCCGGCGACATCGACCCGGCGATCATCCCTTACATCGCCGTGAAGACCGGCCAGTCCGTGGCCGCGGTGGAGAACATACTCAACAAGAAGAGCGGACTCGTCGGCATCACGGGGACGTACACGGACCGTCGAGACATCCTCAAGGCCGCTGCTGCCGGTGACAAGCGGGCGCAGCTCGCCTTCGACATCGAATGCTACCGGGTCAGGAAGTATATCGGGGCGTACTACGCGGCGCTTGGCCGTCTCGACGCCATCGTCTTCACCGCCGGAGTCGGCGAGATGAGCCCAGAGATCCGCGGGCGCGCTCTGGAGAACCTGGAGCAGCTCGGCATCGAGATCGATCCGACGAGGAACCAGGAAGCCCGGACGAGGAACCACGAGTCGCTGATCAGCAAGGACAGCTCGCGGGTCAAGGTCTTCGTCATCCCCACCGACGAGGAGTACGTGTTCACCGCAGACGTGGTGGCGATCCTCGAGGGCAACTACGACGTGCACACCAAGTTCAAGTACTCCTTCGAGAGCCCGGAGTACGTCAACAAGATGCGGGAGGAGGCCTACAAGAAGGAGCTCGAGGCGAAGAAGAAGACCAGCTAGCCCGGTCGCGCACGCCGTGGGGCGCTCCGCGGCGGCCTTCCGGGAGCCTGTCGGAGCCGGAAAGACCGCCACTGGTCCGGAGAGCGCCAAGAACGCATCGTTACAGATTGAACCGCTCCGTATCATCTGGCATCGTCGCCACGGCACGTCCGGCCGGAGTCCGATGCCTGCGTCAGGCCGGGTCAGAGTGTCGCTTCCGAAAAACCCACGGATGACATTTTGGCGTCGAGGATCCGACCGGCGCTGGCCGGCGTCGGCCATGACAAGCCGTGGCGGCTGCTCGCGGTCTTGGCATGGCTCTTGGATGTGGTCGGCCCGGAGGGCCCATCGACGTGGTGATTCTTCGCTGTCCTGCGAGCCGGCTGATCTCATCGCTCGTGGTCGTGGCGACCGCCGTGCTCCTGGCCGCGGAAGCCCGGTCCGAGCAGATCGAGTTCAAGGTGGCCCTGGACCGGCAGGCGATCCAGCCTCACGAGAGGGCGGCCGTGGAAGCCGTGCTGACCTGGCGGGGTGCGGCGGACACGTACTCGATCGAGGAGTGGGTGGCGCCGGAGGTGTCCGGCGTGCCGCTGCCCGTGGAATCGGACCAGGTCCAGACCGTGGTGGAGGCTGGGCAGCCCCAGTACCGCCGTCGGGTGGTCTACGTCGTTCGTGGCGAGGCGCCGGGGACCCTGACGGTCGCGTCGGCCCGGGTGAGGCTCAAGGGCCCTGGGTCCAGGGTCCAGGAGTACAAGACCCAGCCGCTCACCGTGACGGTCACGGAACCGGTCAGTCGCTGGCCCTCGACAGATCTCCTGCTGGCGCTGGCGACCGTTCTGCTGGTGGGCGTGGTCGTGGCGGTCTCGCGCCGATCGCGGCCGGGTCCGCCCCCCCCGAGTCGAGGCCAGAGAGCCCGCGAGAGGGTCGAAGCTCTTCGCTCGACCGGCTTCCGCGACCACCGGGAGTTCTTCGACGCCTGTCTGGAAGCGCTGCGCGAAGGCCTGGCCCGGGACTGGAGCATCCAGATCAAGGACCGCGACAGGGAGAGAGTGGTCAAACAGGTCGAGCAGGCTGGCTTCCATGCGGCGCGGTGCAGGGCGGTGGATGAGCTCATCACCCTGTGCGACGAGGCGCGGTTCAATCCGGAGCGCCCGTCGGAGGCGACCCGGAACCGGGCGCTGACCCTGCTGGAAACCGTCCTGACAGACTAGATCGCCAAGGAGCGGAAGCGTGAGAGACGAGATCGGCGAGATCAATCAGAAGGTGAAAGAGTCCTCCGGGTTCGTCGACGCTCTGTTCGAGGAGACCTCCAAGGTCATCGTCGGACAGAAGCACATGCTGGAACGTATCGTGATCGGCTTCCTCTCGAACGGCCACATCCTGCTCGAGGGGGTCCCCGGACTGGCCAAGACCACGGCGGTGAAGACGCTTGCCGGGGCCATCCAGACCGGGTTCAAGCGCATCCAGTTCACCCCGGACCTCCTGCCCGCAGACCTGATCGGAACGATGATCTACAACCAGCGGGAGTCCTCGTTCCAGACCAGGAAGGGGCCGGTCTTCACGAACATCCTGCTGGCCGACGAGATCAACCGGGCTCCTGCCAAGGTCCAGTCGGCGCTCCTGGAGGCGATGCAGGAGCGGCAAGTCACGATCGGCGACCAGACGTTTCCGCTGGACGACCCGTTCCTCGTGCTGGCGACCCAGAATCCGATAGAGCAGGAAGGCACGTACCCGCTGCCGGAGGCCCAGGTCGATCGGTTCATGCTGAAGGTGCTCGTGGGCTATCCGACGAAGCGGGAAGAAGCTCAGATCATACAGCTGGCCTCCAGCCTGGTCCCCCCCCAGATCAGGCCGATCATCTCCCCGGAACACCTGCGGGCGGCCCGGCAGGTCGTGAGCCAGATCTACGTGGACGAGAAGGTGAAAGGGTACATCCTGGACATCATCTTCGCGGCCCGAGAACCAGCCACCTACGGCCTGTCCGACCTGAAGCCGCTGATCTCCTACGGCCCGTCGCCTCGAGCCTCGATCTACCTGACCATGGCGGCGAAGGCCCACGCGTTTCTGCGGCATCGGGGCTACGTGACTCCGGACGACGTGAAGCTCATCGGTCCGGAGGTGCTGAGGCACAGGGTTCTCCTCACCTACGAAGCGGAAGCGGAGGAGAAGACCTCCGACGACATCGTGAAACGGATCTTCGAGACGGTGGAAGTCCCGTGATCCCCCAGGAGATCCTCAAGAAGGTCCGCCAGCTCGAGATAACCACCAGGGACCTGGTGAACTCGGTGTTCTGTGGCGAGTACCACTCCGTGTTCAAGGGAAAGGGCATGGAGTTCTCGGAGGTGCGGGAGTACCAGTACGGCGACGACATCCGGCAGATCGACTGGAACGTCACGGCCAGGATGCGAAGCCCGTTCGTGAAGGTGTTCTCGGAGGAGCGGGAACAGATCCTCATGCTGGTCGTGGACGCGTCCGGCTCGGGCGAGTTCGGGTCCGGAGAGCAGATGAAGGGAGAGATCGCGGTGGAGATCGCCGCCCTGCTGGCGTTCTCGGCGATCAAGAACAACGACCGCGTGGGGCTTCTGATCTTCACCGATCGGATCGAGAAGTTCGTTCCCCCCAAGAAGGGGAAGGCGCACGTCCTCAGGGTGCTTCGCGAGCTGCTCTACTTCAAACCCGAGGGGAGGGGCACCGACCTGGGTCTCGCCCTCGAGTACCTGACCAGGGTCATCCGTCGGCGCAGCGTCGTACTTCTGGTCTCGGACTTCCTCGACTCGGGCTTCGAAAAGCCGCTCAAGGTGGTGAACTCCAAGCACGACGTCATCGCCCTGACGATCCGCGACCCCTGCGAGCTGGCCATCCCGCCGGTGGGGTTGGTCCAGCTGGAAGACGCGGAGACCGGGGAGCGGATCCTGGTCGACACGTCGAGCCGGGAGTTCCAGCAGGAGTACCGGCAGCTGACCCAGGGAAGGCACCAGAGAGTGACGAAGTTCCTGGACAGGCTGGATGTCGATCACGTGGACATCGACACCTCGAGAGGGTACGTCAGGCCGCTGGTCCAGTTCTTCCGCAGGCGTGCCCGGGCGCTCGGAGCGGGGAGGTGAAGGCTGTGCGAAAGATGGTGCTGGCTCTCGGCACGTTCCTGGCGATGATCACCGGCGGGCTTGCCGGCGAGTTCGAGCTCAAGTCGAAGGTCGAGCCGCCCGGGCCGTATCTCGTGGGCGACAGGTTGACCGTGGTGTGGGAGATGACCCACGATCCGAAGGTCAAGATCAGGACGGACCTGGCCTCCGCTGCCCTGAAAGCGCTCCAGCAGGCTGGCTTCGAGCCTCTGGGCGACGCCAAGGAGTGCGCCACCCTGCGGACGGTGCCCCTGCCGCACAAGCAGGTGACCGTGCTCTCGGCGGCGGTCACCACGTACGCCACCGGCGTCCACAGGATCGAACCGGTGTCGATCGAGTACGCTGACGCCACGAACGCTTCCCGGAAGGCGGCCACGCCCGAGATGGTGGTGCCGGTGCGGTCGGTGCTGCCGGCGACCAAGGCTGAACCCAAGCCGCTGAAAGACCCGCTGCCCTATCCGTACAGCTTCTCGCTCCCGACATGGGCGTGGATCGTTCTGGGCTCGCTGGTGGCGCTCGCGATCTGGTTGTGGAGACGAAGGAGCGCCGGAGTCGCGCTGCCGCCCCCCCCGGTTCCGCCGTACGAGGAGGCGCTGCAGAGGATCGAGGCGCTCCTGAAGGAGGGCCTGCTGGCGGCGGGGCAGACCAAGGAGTTCTGCGACCGGCTGTCGGACATCTTGCGGCACTACCTCGGGAGGCGCTTCGGCCTCGCCTCCATGGGGGAGACCTCTCTGGAGCTCCTGGCGGCGCTCGGTTCCGCGGGCCAGGTCCAAGAGAGCGATCTGGGCCGGCTGACCACCTTCCTGGACGAGTGCGATCTGGTGAAATTCGCAAGGCACAGCCCCGGCGACGTCCAGAAACTGGTGGACGCGGCCCGGGGGCTCGTGGAGTCCACCCGGCCTCTTCCCCCGCCGGCCCAGGCGACGGCGGCCCAAGGGGGTGGGTCTCGATGATCATCGCGTTTCCCGGCCTCAAATGGGGGATCGCGGGAGCTCTTCTGGCCCTGGTCGGGATCTGGGCGCTGCTCGTGCCCTGGCGAAAGGGCAGCAGCGTTCTCCGCTTCTCCGACGTCAAGCCTCTCAAAGAGGCTATCAAGGGGCGGCGGATCCTGGCCGAGCCGATTCAGAAGGGGCTGCGATCGCTGCTGCTGGTTCTGCTGGCGATCGCTCTGTTCCGGCCTCAGAGCGGCCAGGCCGTGGAGGAGCTACTCTCTCCGGGCGTGGACATCGTCATCGCCCTGGACCTGTCCGACACGATGCGGGCCGAGGACATGGGGAACCGGACCAGGGTCGAGGCGGCCAAGGAGGTGGTTTCGGAGTTCATCAAGGGACGGACCCACGATCGTATCGGGCTGGTGGTGTTTGCGGCCAGAGCCTACACCCAGTGCCCGTTGACTCTCGACTACGCGCTGCTGGAGCGACTGGTCTCCGAGTTGACCGTCGGCACCATAAAGTCGGACGCCACGGCCATAGGGATGGGGCTCGCCACGGCGCTGAACCGGCTGAAGGACTCGAAGGCGAGGTCGAAGGTGATCATCCTCGCCACGGACGGGCGGAACAACTCCGGTAGCATCGAGCCCGAGACGGCAGCGGAGATGGCAAAGTCACTCGGCGTGCGAATCTACGCCGTCGGGGTTGCCTCCCGGGGACCGGCCCGGATCAAGGTGAAAGACTACTTCGGCCGCGAGGTCTACACCCAGATCATGGAAGACCTGAACGAGCCGGTCCTGACCTCCATCGCGCGGACCACCGGCGGCATCTTCCGCAGGGCCGCCGATTCGGAAGCTCTCTCGGCCATCTTCAACGAGATCTCCGCCCTGGAGAAGACGCCGGTCAAGGTCAGGGTGCATCACCAGTACAGCGAGGCGTTCCTCTACCTGGGAATCCCCGCGGTCCTGCTGTTGCTGACCGAGCTGGTGCTGGCCAGCACCGTGCTGAGAAGAATACCTTGATCTCTCGTGGGGCGGCGAGGCTCGGGGTCCCTGTCGCTCACGGTGCCGTCGCGAGAAGCAGAACCGTGGCCAGGGCCAACCGGGCCAGGCCGACGGCGTAGCCGCGGCAGATGTTCGAGCGATCGTCCGCCAGATCGTGGTAGCCCCATCGATCGAGCTTCTCCAGCCTGTTGATGTGCTCGTTGATCAACAGCACCGGGTAACCCACATCGGAGAAGATGACCCCGTCGGTGTTGTAGAGGAACGACCGACGGTCGAATCGGTGCCTGATCACCGGCTTGAGCTCCGGCGGCACGAGCCGGGCCTTGCGGAGGGCTGCGAACGCCTGGAGCGCCGCGCCCGTGAGCCGGGCGGACTCCGGCGACTCGCCCTGGTTGAGCTGGAAGATCGGGTCGGAGAGGCGATCGCCCGCGCCGGCGTGTCCGATCATGTCGACGATGATCGCTCCGTGGATCTTCTCGCGGGATGCCAGCGCGCGAGCCACGTACTCCCGGGCGCCGAGGCAGTCGGCTGGAAACTCCTCGCCGACCATGTGCACGATCCGGATGCCGCGCTTGGGCACGCCGGGAGCGCCCTTCCATCTCGCCATCCCGGCCAGGATCCGGCCACTCTCCATGAGAGCGGCAGTGCCGCTTCCGTTGTCGTCGGCCCCCGGCGCGGCCTTCATGCCGGACCTGCCCGCGGCAGCCGTCTCGGAGGCCACGGCGGTGTCGTAGTGGTCCACGAGCAAGACCCACTCATCGGTCTCACCCGGGATCTCGACGATGAGATTCCGGTACTCGCGATCGCCATAGCGGCACCGCTGTCCGGCCACCGAGTAGCCCAGCGATCGGTAATAGTTCGAGAGGAACTCCGCGACCTGGACCAGCTGCACGCCTTCGAGGCGCACGCTCCGGTTCGTGAACCTGGTCGTCACGGCCCCCGGCGCGAACCGCGAGGACGCACCCTCCTCGCCACTCAGCTGTCCGATCCACGTCATGAAGCGGTTCGGATCGAGCCGCGAGGCCAGCCGGCGGATCCACTCCAGCTGGGATCGGGTCGCGGAGAACGCAGGGGGGGGCTCCGGGTAGCGGTCCCGGGTCACCAGAGTCGGGATGGAACCGCCGTGCCCCGACAGCGAGAGTCCGCCGGGAAGCGCCCTGGCCCGACCGTTCCGGTCCACCAGCACCAGCTGCCGATAGACCGCCGCCGCGCCTTCGACCACGGTCCGGGGCGGGTCTTCCCAGGCCACGAAGCCAGCAGGGTTCCGGCGGATGTCGTCGCGCAGCCCGGGGGTGATGCGGACCGGCCGGCCCGATCGGTCGGTGAACCGGTACGTCCGGAAGGTCGGCTTGTCGTAGAGCTCCGTCTCCGGCTGCACGAACAGCTTCTCCCAGACAGGGCCATCCAGCTCTCCGCGGCGATCCGCGAAGCTGAGCACCTCGGGGTACGAGAACCGGGCCCCTGGCTCCCAGGCTCGCTGGAAAGCCCTCAGATGGGGGCCCAAGAACAGAGCCAGATCGACCAGCCTCCCGTCGGGTATGGCCCGATCGATCTCCGCGGCCGGATTGCCCCACGGGAACGCCTCTCTGTCGAGGATCTCGGGATGGTTCCGTCTGAGGTGCGCTCTGGCCCGGGCAACCTCCAGCAGAACGGTCGTGTCGACCGGCTCGATCGACCTGGGGATCCACTGGCGCTCCGTCTCGCCGGCCCGGAGACTGAACGCCACGGCCCACAGCGGCCCCCGGTCGCCGACTCCGGGGAGGGGGGGCCCGCCGGTCAGGACGACCGGCATGAGATCCAGCACCTTCCTGGAGGGGTACTGCGCCATCGCACGGGTCAGGAGCCGGTGGGCGAGCAGTGCCTGCGGTTCGATCTGGTCCTCGAACTCCGACCGGGGGATCCGACGACACCGGACCGGAGCGGGCTGGCCGCGATAGAGGGGTAGACTCGCCCCGGTGGGCCAGACGAGGTCGAAGGAGTCGGGCAGCCGCTCCGAATAGGCCTCGATCGGCTGGATGACTGCCTGGGCGAACGTCGCTGATGGGAACCCCAGCGACAGCGCACCGAGAAGAACGACGATGCAACTGGGCGGGAAGGTCACAGGGGGCTCACGTTATCATGTAGAAGGACCGATGTCAAACCTGGGCGGTCCTGTGTCCGCTCGCTGTCGTTCGCTCGTTGCACGAGACCGATGCCGGTTTTCTGGATGCTGCCCAAAGACGAATCGATGCCCAGGGCATCCACCCTGGCCCTTGCTGTCGGGCTCGCCTTCATGGTCGTGGGCGAAGCCCGGGGCGTCGATTTCGGCTACATCCGGGTCCGCGGGAGCGCTTCGAGCTCCAAGGAGGGCTACGGAGCCGTCACCCTGGTGAACCCCTTCAGATCGGAGAAGGAGGGCTCCCTCCCGCTCTGGCTCCTCGCCGATCGGGGCGACTTCCTGAAGCCGTGGCTGAGGGCCAAGCACGTGGCTCAGCTGCTGCCCAAGGCGGCGGAGCTGCTTCTCCACAAGGGGGAGATCCTCAAGGTCGGCCCGGACGAGGACGGCAATCCGTCCATCTACGTCGGCCCGCCGTCCCGGCCGATAAGCCAGGCAGACCTCAAGCTGGTCAGCGTGCTTCCGGGAGACAAGGAGCGATTCGAGCGGGAGCCCGGAGAGCGGCGGAATCTCAGCTGCCTGGCCATCGCCCATTACTGGAAGTACCTGCTGCAGGACATGCTGGTACTCTTCGTCCGCTACCCCTACGAGCGTGATCGCAAGGTGTTGAGCCAGCTCAACCTCGCCGGGACGCAGGCCGGCTTGATCTTCAAGCGGGTTCTCATCGAGGTCGGGGTGCTTCTCCAGTGGGAGGACCAGTCGGAGGCGAAGGCAGGGCCGGACCTGATACGCGGGAAGATGGTGGAGGCACTCCAGACCATGAGCCGGGAGCACTGGGCCCAGCTGACCGGCCTGGCGTTCAGGGTGCCGGCCGATCTCAGGCTCCCCTCCGAGGCCGGCGGACCGCCTGACGATCCGGTGGAGCGGATCGCCCCGTCGGGTCGCTCCCGGTCCGGCAGGGAGGACGATGGTCCGCCCCTCGTGGAAGGCAGAAGAGAGACTTTCGGCCGCCCCGGGGGCTTCGACGCGGATCGAGCGGATGCCGGGTCGTCGGAGCTGTCGCGGGTGAACCTTCCCGAGACCCCCCCGTGCGGACCAGAGCACGGGGGGCAGAGCATCGACCTGGAACGCGGGGCTGGCGAGCGCTGAACGGGCCGGGCTCCGACGGGCGAAATCAGATGAAACCCTGAGGCGTCCGGAGACGTCTGTAGCAGCAACATCCTCCTTCTGAAAGAAAGGAGATCGGTCGTGCTGCGAAGAGCTTTCCGGGCGTGCTGCCTCCTCGATGACCTTCTGGAGATCGTGCTGCTCTCGTTCGGCAGGGTCCTGGTCCGGTACGTCGGCCGCGCGATCGTCGTGGCCATCGCGGCGGCGGCCCTGGCGTACTGGGCGGTTCAGCCCGGGAAGTCCCCCGCGCAGAGGGCTCTGCCAAGGCCGGTGGCGGCGGGCGCGGGCCCGGTCGATCTCTCGATGCCCGAACTCGATGAGGTCCTCGATGCAGAGCTGGATCGACTGGGCTCCCTGGTCACCCGACCGGTCCCCGCGGTCGTCGCCTACGGAGTGACCGGCGGGCATGCCTCCCACCAGGCCTGCATCAAGTTCCGGGGTTCCGTGTACCGGGTCCGGAGCGGTGCGGTGGTGCCGTCGGAAGCCGATCCCGCGATCGTCGTGATGGAGGTTCGCTGCCGCTACCTGAAGATCCTGGACGTCAAGGCCCGTCGCGCCATCAAGATCGCGGTCACCACGGCAGAGGGGGCTGCGACGCCGCTCTGCTTCTCCGTGAGCGCCGTCGCTGGCGGAGCGTCCTCCGGGTACTCGGCCGTGGTGCAGTACCAGGGCCAGGCGTTCATCGTACGGAAGGGGACGTTCGTCCCGGACGGCGACTGCGCTGCGTTCGTCGTGGCCGATGTGCACCACGGGGGGGTCCGGGCGCTCGATGCCGCCACCGCCGATGTGGTGGAGATGGAGTTGCAGGACCTCTCCCTGGACGACCTGTAGGCCTCCTACAGATCATTCTCGGTCAGCCCGGCCTCCACGAGCTTCTCCCGCAGGAGCTTGATCCCGTGTCGAACCCGGTACTTGGCCAGGGGCAGGTTGATGCCCTGGAGACGGGCCACGTCGGCCAGGGGCAGCTCCTCGTAGAACCGCTGGGTCAGGGTGGTCCGATAGGGCTCGGGGATCTGGCAGACCACCGATCTGAGCTCGTGGACGCCAGGAACGCCCGCTGGGCTATCTTCATCAGCCATGACCGGAACTGCTGGAGGTCCTTGAGGCTGGCGAGGTTTCTGAAGGCCTGGAGGAACGTTTCCTGGGCGAGATCCTGGGCCTGTTCACGGTCTTTGACGTAGCGGTTCAGCACGGAGACCACGAGCCCCCTGTACTTCTCCACCAGCCGGGTGGCGCCCCGCTTCTGCCGGTTCAGCGCCCGGTGGACGAGGATCTCGTCCTGGGTCGTTCTCTCTTTCCGCGCTTTTGGCATGGCGACGCCGATCGAGCCTGGTCACAAGCTCCCGAAGGACATGATAGCCGATGCCTTAGACAAATGCACGAAAGCCGTCCTGCCGCTATCCCGAGCCACCTCCGCCTACCTCTCAACAATCGGGGACCTCGATACACGGTCGGTCGAACTGGCCGGAGGTGCGTGTGAAGGCAAGCAAGAGCCTCAAGATAGCAGCGCTCCTGGTGGCGTTGGCGATCGTGCTCCCTCTGGGCGGCCAGGGGTGCGGCAACTCCGGCGGCCTCCTGTCAGGTCTCCTGTCCGGGCTGGTGAACCTCGGCGGAGGCGGGGGGCTCGGCGGAGCGATCGGCACCGGCGGCGGCTTCGGCCCAGGGTCGCCCGAGAACACCGGGTCGATCCCGGGGCCCGGCGCCGGTACGGCTCCACCATCGGGCGTGAACGCCCGGCAACCGCCCCAGGTGGGGACGGACGCAGGGGCCCAGGAGCTCCAGCAGAAGCACGGGATCGCCATCCGGGGCGCTTACACCCAGACGGACGTCCAGAACACCCTCATGTGCGCCCAGCAGTACCGCCCCGAGGAGACCAACGGAGTGGAGATCGAGTTCTCCAGCGGACGATCGGGCTCCGGCGTGCTGGGGATGTGGTCTGGCGGACGTATCGAGATCTACGGCGAGGACATCGACGTGATCCTCCACGAACTGAGCCATCACATCACCCTCACCGGCAGCAATCGCAGCTCCAGCACCGCCGATCAGGTCATAGCCGCCGCCCGGCAGGCCGGTGGCGGACAGATCCCGTCGAGCTGCATCACCCGGGACTATGCCACCACCGACGAGGCAGAGTTCATCGCGGAGTTCCTCACGGGCCTGGCCGGCCTGGAGCGCGGGGTGCCGCTGACGTTCACCATCCAGAACGGCTACTTCAACCCGCCCGAGAGCGTGCGGCAGGTGGCCCGCCAGATCTACGTCTCGCCCACGGCGAGCTAGTTTCACCGGGATGCCGGGTGGGGGCCGGGGGTCCCCCACCTCGTTGTTCACTGGGATGCCGGGTGGGGGCCGGGGGTCCCCCACCTCGTTGTTCACTGGGATGCCAGGTGGGGGCCGGGGGTCCCCCAGGATCCCCCATCTGTTTCGCGGAGTCGGGCCTGTGATCAGGCCTCGGTCTGGCTGCAGAGTCACCAAGGAAGTGGAGGGGATTCATTTGAAGTCGCGCTCGGGGCGCGACTCGGATCCGGCGAGGCGCCGGATCTTGGTCCCCCACCTCAGCGCTGGCGAGCGCCGCAGAGGGGCCGGTCTCGTGATCGGGGCTGTCGTCATGACGCTGGCTCTGCTCGGCTTCTCGGCGATCGCCCGCACCCTCTTCACCTCCAATCAGGCCTCCGATTGCCAGGCCGCGCTGGCCGGCGACCTGTGCGAGACCCTGGCCACCTCGGCCATCGCGGAGATGGAGGCCCAGGTGAGGGGAGCGCTCTCCCGGAACCACAGCGAGATCGCCCGCCGTCTCGCGCTGCCGGTCGTGGGCGACCAGAAGGGCGAGCAGGACCTGACCGACCAGATCGCCTTGAGGGACACCCTCTCGCTGCTGGCTGGCGACGCGTACCGCGGCTACTCGGTGGACGAGCTCTCGTGCAGGGTCGCCGTCCAGCGATCGATGGACCGTCTCACCTACGAGCGGGTCGGCGTGCTGAAGCTCCGGGCTCGCGCCAGGGGGCCCTCCTACGTGCGGCACGTGACCCGTACGGTCGAGGAGGCCAGGGCGTTCAAGGTCGCCCTGGCCGGTCCGCCGAGGCCGTTCGACCGGTACGGGTTCTTTCTGGGCGACGTCAACACCGTGACGAACCTGGACGCCGTGGGCCCTGCCCGGGACAAGCTGCTCGATCTCTTGAAGCAGGTGAGGGTCAGGGTGGAAGGGGCGGTGTCCCGGTCGGGCGGGGAGGTCCGGGAACGGCTGCTGGATGTTCTCGACAGCCTCCCGACGCCCGAGACCGCGGCGGCTCGAACACCGCAACTCCAGCCGGCGAAGCCGATCACCATGCTGTACGGGCTGGTGCTGACGGGAGCCAAGCTCGACCTGACCCGGCTGGACCTGGCCACCCGGCTCCAGGAGGCGATCGCCCAGGCGGAGGGTCAGGTGGCGGCCCTGCCCGGCGAGGGGTCCTTGGACCTCGTCAAGAAGTCCCGTGACGCCGGGAAGATCGTGGCGGACGGCCTCTGGTCGATCTGGGCCTACAAGGAGGCGTTCGCCCTGCTCCCGCCGGACGCGCCAGCAGGACACAAGGAGCTGCTGGCCTTCCTTGGCAAGCTGGACGAGGTCTACCTGGCGCGTCGAGCGTCCTACCGGCTGGTGGAAGGAACCGGCAGTCTCGACGCCCGCCTCAAGGACCTTCTCAAGGACGGCGCCCTGGATGGCGTGATCCACGTGGCAAGCCTCAAGGAGAGGGTGGAGCTGTCCGGGGAGTTCCGCGGGCGTCTCGTGATCGTGGTCGGGGCCGGCGGCGCCACGCTGTCCAACATCAAGGTGGCGAACCCCGGGGAACGGCTCACCGTCGCCAGCCTCGGCGGCGGCGTGACCGTGCGGGGACAGTGCCAGGCCCACCTCATCGTCGGACCGGGCAATCCGGTGGTCGTGGAGAAGGGGGCTGTCCTCGTCGGCGGTCTGACCATCGTCGACCTGGCCCAGGGGAGCCGGCTCGAGGGCACGGTCGTGCGGGATCCACGCTTTCTCACCGGCAGGCCGGGCGCGGACGGATCGGAGCCACGGGCCTCTCTGGACTGCGCGGTGGGGCTGTCTCCGCTGGTTCTGTACAGGCGGGTGAGTCGCGGATGAGGCGGGCGTCGAGCGGACTGAGCCTTCTCGAGGTGCTGATCGCCTCGACGATCCTCGTGATCGGCGCCATTCCCATTCTTGGCCTGTTCCAGACCGAGGAGAAGGAGGCCGTGCTGATCGCCCAGCGGCTTCTGGTCTCGAACTACCTCCGGGAGGTGGCTGACCGTACCCAGAGCGTGTGCATCGCGGCCCGGTTCGACCGCCGCGCCTTCGAGGAAGGGCCTCGCACGGTCAACCCCGGAGGATCCGGAGGGCTGACGATCGTGGAGCGGATCCAGTTCCATCCGGCGGCCCAGACCCCCGGGCTGTTCAACCTCCGGGTCGAGGGGCGCTGGAAGGATCCGACCGGAAACTTCCATGGGTGGCGCCAGATAGTCCTGGAGCGCCTCATCGCCGATCCGGACTGGGGGACCCGTCACGGCCGCGGGCCAGCGGCCCCCGGGAGGTCCACGCCGTGAGTGCGAGACGTGGGTACACCCTGGTGGAGGTCATGGTCGCGGCTCTGGTACTCGCCGTGGTCATGGCCATGGCACTGACCATCTTCCATCACGGGTACACGCGTGAGGCCAAGCTGGACTTCCACACGAGGGCGGTCCAGACCGCCTCGCTGGCCAGAGCCCACCTGGCGGACGACTTCGGCCAGATCCTCCCGGTGATCGGGAGCACTCCGCAGAAGACGGAGGGGTTCGGTGTGTCGTTCGACCGGACGCCGGACGGGGACGAGCTGCCGCTCGACCAGACCCTGGCCCCGAGGCACCAGGCCGTCACGTACCGGTTCGACCCGGCCACGCACCGCCTGCTCCGCAACGAGAGGCCGATCGCCGTGGGGCAGTTCCTCGACGTGCGGTTCAAGTTCGAGGCGAGCCCGGTGGTCGGCTACACCTTGTACGTGACGATGGCGCTCGTGCCGGAGGAGGAGCTGAGACGGCCGGGGCCGCCGTCGCAGGTGGCCCGGTTCACGTTCTCGTTCCACTCGCCCCAGGGGACCCTGGGCTTCAGCCACGCGGAGTGGGCCGGCGACAAGGGGCTCTAGCACTACGACGGAAGATCCCGCCCTACCGCGGCCGGGATCTTTCGTTGTAGTGCTAGAACCCTTTACGCTTGAGGAAGAAGTCGACCTTGTAGCGCTCGGGCCGGTCGAGCTTGCGCTTGTCGTAGAGGTTCTCGTAGCCGGGCCTGATGATCATGATCTCGTACGGCTTGTCCCGCACGGGGATCTGCTTGATCCGATAGCGGCCCTTCTGGTTGCTGAACGACTCGCGACTGATCTCCGGGATCGTGACCTCGCTCTGCCCCAGGAAGCTCTTGGTCGCCTCGTCGTAGACGTGGCCCTCCAGGGTGGCAACGTCAGACCGGGGAGCGCTGGCCGTCGAGCGTGGCCGGGGAGTCGCCGGCGTGGCTTGAACCGAGGGCGTCGCAGCCGGAGAGGCCGTGGCAGCCGGCGTGGGCGCGGGAGACGGGGTCAGCGTCGGCGAAGCGGGCGAGGCCGCGGGCGCCGGACTGCCGTCCCCGGCCGGCGACTGCGGGCCGGACGGCTGCTCCTGGATGGCTGCCATGAGGATCGGGAGCAGCAGGAGTATGGAGAGAAGACGTGGTCTGGCCAGTTCACGCCAGCAGGATCTCGGCTGAGTCATGGGTCGCACTATACACCTACCGGTCTGACCCGTCAACGCCTGGTCCAGAGCGCTGTTCGCCGGAATTCCCCGGGCCACGGACCCCGGCGGCGCCCGCCAGCTCTTCATAGAGAAGCTCGTGGGCGCGGATGAAAGCCTCCCGGGTGAACCGCTCGTGGACCCTGGCCAGCCCGGCCTCGCCCATGGCCCGCCGGCGCTCCGGCGACGACAGGACCGTCTCGATCGCCTGCTGCAACGCTGATCGGTCGCCGGGCTCCACCAGGAGCCCGGAGCGGCCGTCCTCCACGATCTCCGGCGTGCCGCCGACCCGGGTCGCCACCACCGGCAGCCCGGTCGCCATGGCCTCGAGGACCGAGCCTGGCATGCCCTCGGAACGGCTGGACAGGACGAAGACGTGGGCCTGCTGGAGCAGCGCCGGCACGTCGTCGCGGGCGCCCAGAACCCGGACTCGACCGCCCAGCCCGAGCCTCCGGATCTGGGATTCCAGGGGGCCCCGCATCGGACCGTCGCCGACCAGGTCCAGGGCGAGGCCGTCGAATCGCTCCCCCAGCGCCGGCAGCACCGAGATCAGGTCCTCGTGCGCCTTGATCGGATCGAGACGAGCCACGCAGATGAGCTTCAGCGGCGGGGGCGGGGGAGACCCGGGCGGGCCGAATCGACTCGGATCGACGCCGTTGGGGATGACCCGCACCTTGGCCGGATCGATCCGTTCTCGACTGGCCAGCGTCGCCTTGATCGCCCCGGCGTTGACCACGATCAGCCGGGTCAGCGGGCTGGTCCATCGATCGACGAGCACCCGGAGCTTCGTCTTCGTCCTCTCCACGCCACGCTCGCTGGACAGGACGATCACCCCCGAGGCCAGGGCGACGAGCCTGGCGATGATGTTGGCGTGGAACAGCCAGGCGTGGACGATCCCGAAGCGGCCACCCCGGATCAACCGGACCAGCGGCGCCAGGCGCGCAAGGTCGAGCTTGTGCCGCAGTCCCAGGGCGCGGCACCGGATCCCAGACTCGTTCAGGTGGTCGGTGATGGGCGACGGGGCCAGAAGCGTCACTACCTCGGGGTCGAACCGGGTCCGATCGAGGCCCAGGAGCAGCGATTCGATCGATCTGGGAGTGCCGCCGAGGGCGAGATCGGTGACCAGGTAGAGGATTCGGATCTTCAACAGGAGCTCCCGTACCGATCGGTGTCGCCGTGCCTACCGACCGGCCCGGCCGATCGTAAGCCGCAAGTGGAACAGCGTCAAGAGGACACCCGACCGGGATCCGTCACCGCCGGGCCGTGAGTGGCCTGGAGCCTCGACCTGCTTCGAGGGGCCTGGCTTGCGACCGGGCCTGGGCCCGGATCAAGAGCCACGGAGGAACTGGAGGCGATCCGGTTGGATTCGCGCTCGGGGGCCCGACTCGGATCCGGCGAGGCGCCGGATCTTCCTCGACGCCGGACATGAATCCTGATAGACTGCGCTCCGCCATGTCGATCCCTCGATCTTGTGGAGTTCTGCTGCATCCGACCTCGCTTCCTGGCGGCCATGGTATCGGTGACCTGGGCTGGGAAGCCTACCGATTCGTCGACTTTCTGGCCGCGGCCGGTCAGCGCTACTGGCAGGTCCTGCCGCTGGGCCCCACCGGGTACGGTGACTCTCCGTATCAGTGCTTCTCGGCATTTGCCGGAAACCATCTGTTGATCAGCCTCGAACGGTTGGCCGAGGAGGGGCTGGTCACGTCCACCCTGCCCGCCATGCCTGGTGGGAACGTGAACTACGGCTTCGTGGTGCAGGAGAAGATGCACCATCTGAAAGACGCTTTCAAGACGTTCAGAGAGCGGGCGTCGGCGATACAGAAGGAGCGATTCTCGAGCTTCATGGCGAATCCCCGCGCCAGGTGGCTCGACGACTACGCGCTGTTCCGGGCGATCAAGGACCATTTCAACGGCGCCTCCTGGACCAGCTGGGACAAAGATCTGGTGGACCGGAAGCCGGAGGCGCTGGAGTCCTGGTCGCGCAGGCTCTCCGAAGAAGTGCTGCTGCACCGGTGGCTGCAGTACCAGTTCTTCCGGCAGTGGGCCGAATTGAGGGCCTACTGCAACGCCAGCGGTGTCTCCATCATCGGCGACGTGCCGATATTCGTCTCCCACGACTCGTCGGACGTCTGGGCCAACCCGGGCCTGTTTCACCTGGACGAAGCCGGGAACCCGACCATCGTCGCCGGCGTGCCGCCTGACTACTTCAGCAAGACCGGTCAACTGTGGGGCAACCCGCTGTATCGCTGGGAGAAGATGCACGCGGCCGGCTACAGGTGGTGGATCGACCGGGTCCAGTGGGGCCTCATGGCCGTGGACATCCTCAGGTTGGAC
>JACQZM010000125.1 GCA_016213885.1 Candidatus Rifleibacteriota bacterium
GGATCCCCAGCGCCCTGTCCCGGGGTTCTTTCTGGTGAAGATGCGCTGGGACGCGAAGGACTGGAGCAAGCTCCGCTCTCTCCCGGGGGTCAGCGGCTACCTCGGGGAGAACAACCTTCCGGTCCCGATCGCCGACAAGGAGCTGGCCATGGTCATTCGCAGGATGGCGGTCGCCGGAAGGGGCAAGACGATCGTCCGGAGCGCCGGAGACGGGTCCGATCAGTAGCGGGCGCGATCGGTCAGGGTTGCCAGCTCTCGGGCCACGGCTGGCCCAGCTCGCCGGTTCTGAGCCACTGGTGGATCTCCACGACGCATCTCTCCAGCCCCGGGGTGGCACCCGTGGCCAGACGGTCGAGGAGTGCCTGGCCGTCGACGACCGACTTCATGCTCGACCGGACCGAATCGGCGCCCAGGGCGGGCCTCCACCGAGGTTGCACCACCCAGCTCAGCACCATTCCCACGCCGAGGATTCTCTGGATCGACGTGCGCTCTACCCGCTGCGGCGCTCTCTCCCACGTGCGGGCCCGGGCCCAGAGCACCTCTTCGAGCAGCCGGCGCAGCGCCCCTCGGAGGGCCAGGAAGACCAGCTCGGGGTCGGCGTGCTCGGGCCACGTGGCCCTGCGGGGCAGACAGAGGTTGGCGGTCATGGCGCCGGTCTCTTCCCAGCTGTCTCCCCACCGGCCGCCGGCGACCGCCGCATCCACCACCTGCGTGAACCGGCTCTCGCAGCATGTGCCGTGGCCGATCAGGCGGGCCATCACACGGGCCACGCGGGCCAGGTCGCGTCGTCTGGCCTCGAGCAGGCGGACAGCCACGGGGGTCACCGGGTGGCCCAGCGGCCAGGGGCACAGGGCCAGCCCCGAGATCCAGACCAGGTCGGACCACCGATCTTCCAGCTCCCAGAGCTCCTCGTGCACGGTCGGCTCTCCACCCGGCCGGGAGTCCCAGATCGTCATCGGCCGCGGCAGGAGCACTGTAGCAAATCGCCTGGAGAAACGCGAGAGCCACGCGCCGCGGCGACGCGGGTCGGGCGCCTCGCCTTCGCCGGATCCGGCACGCGCACCCGGCCCGAGTCTGTCGCCCATGGTGTATAATGCTCGATCGATCGATCTCGAGCCACCGATACCCAGAAAGGTGCAACCATGCCAGAGGCAAGCGACAACTCAACGGTCAGCGTGGAGGACCGGATCCGGAAGATCCTGGACGACGAGATCCGCCCCGCCGTGGCCATGGATGGCGGCGACGTCACGTTCGAACGGTACGAGGGCGGGATCCTCTACGTGCGTCTCCGGGGCGCCTGCTCCGGATGCCCCGGAGCGAAGATGACGCTCAGAATGGGCGTCGAGGCTCGTCTCAAGGAATCGATTCCGGAGCTGAAAGAGGTCCGCAGCGTCTGACCCGCCGCCGACCGACCAGGATCCCCTACCTGTTTCGCGGAGTCGGGCATGTGATCAGGCCTCGGCCTGGCTGCAGACTCACCAAGGAAGTGGAGGGGGTCCGTTTGAAGTCGCGCTCGGGAGGGAGAAGAAAGAGGAAGGGATCCGGATTGAGGTCGCGCTCGGGGGCGCGACTCGGACCCGGCGAGGCGCCGGGTCTTGCGACTCGGATCCGGCGAGGCGCCGGATCTTGACCGATCGTCGACCCCCGGGGGCCTGTCCGGTCTCGCCCTCCAAGGCTCCCGGTCGTCAAGCCACCCGCCAGGCCGTGTCGAGCACGGTGCCGTCGACCCACTTGATGACGGCCACCGGCTCGTCGGAGAGCTTGGCCGGCGCCGGTGCGCCGCCGCAGAGCTTCCGGACCTCCGCGTCGATCTCGTCGATCGGCCGGATGGGCAGGCTCGATCCCTTGATCGCGTCGAGGAGATCCTGTCGCTTCGGGTTGATGGCGATGCCCCGCTCGGTCACCACCACGTCGATCAGCTCGCCCGGCCCGGTCAGCGTGGTGACCCTGTCCCTGATGACCGGGAGACGATCCCTGAACGAAGGGACGGCCAGGATGGTGCACTTCGAGAACAGGCAGTTCTGCCAGCCCCCGATCCCGTGGAGGACCCTGCCGTCCGAGTGGCTCACCACGTTGGCGTTGAAGCTCACGTCGACCTCGGTGGCGCCCAGCACCACCGCGTCCACCTGGGAGGCGAAGTTCCCCTTGCCGTGGTAGTTGTAGCTGGTGAGCGGGCTCGTGGCCACGTGCCGCGGGTTGTCCCGCATGGACCGCACCCCCTCCAGGTCGAACGTCTGGCCGTCGAGGATGTAGTCCGTCAGGCCCTGCTCCAGCATCTCGACCAGGTACTTGGTGCTTCCGCCTCGGATGAAGCGCGCCTTGACCCCCGCCTCTTTCATCAGCTCCTTGAGGTAGACGGCGAACGCCAGCGCCGTGCCCCCGGCCCCGGCCTGGAACGAGAAGCCGTTCTTCATGATCCCGGCGTCCCGGATGAACCGGGCGACCATCTCGGCGATCAGGAGCCGGTCGGGGCTGCGGGTGATCTGGGTCGTTCCGGAGATGATCAGGGCCGGGTCTCCGATCCTGTCCATCTGCACCACGTGGTCCACGTGGTTCCCCTGGATCTGCCAGGGCACGCAGGGGAACGGCACCAGGTTGTCCGTGACGATGATGACGCGATCGGCCCAGAGAGAATCCGCCAGAGCGAACCCCAGGGAGCCGAACGCCGCGGGGCCGGTCAGGGCGTTGGCGTTGCCGAAGCTGTCGGCGGCCGGCGCCGCGATGACGGCGATGTCGATGTGGACCTCGCCGTCCTGGATCGCCTGGAACCGTCCGCCGTGGGACCTGAGCACCCCGAGGCCGCTCATCTTGCCGGCCGAGCAGTAGTCGCCCAGCGGGCCGTTCAGACTCCCCTCGATGTGGTGCAGCACCCCCGAGTCGAGGTGCTTGATCAGAGGTTCGTGGCACGGGAAGGCGGCGCTGGGAAACCACATCAGGTTCTTCACGCCCATCCGGGCCGCGGCATCGAAGAGCGGCACCGCGACCAGGTCGCCGTTCCTGAAGTGGTGATGCGTCGAGATGGTCATTCCATCCCTGAGGCCGCATCGCTCCAGCGCCGTCTCGAGGTCGGGGAGCAGCTTGTTGCCGTCGTCGGGGTAGTCCGCGCAGCTCCGGATCGGAGGACTGGCGTGCCTCCCTTCGGGCCTTGCGACCTCGACCCCGGCGAACGGCCTGGTCCGCTTTCCGTTGACCTCCACCGGGACGGGCCGTCCGGCTCCGTTCGTGATCAGATCGACCTTGCGAGCTCGCGTCACGGGTCTCGCCTCCCTTCGTCGGCCGCGGCCCGGTCCGACGGGGCCGGCAGCAGCCCCAGCGCGGCGGCGGCCCTCACGGTCCGCTCCGCCCGGTGAACCACCGGGGCATCGATCATCTTCGTTCCCAGCGACACCACGCCGAGCCCTCGCTTCCGGGCGTCTTCGAAGGCCGCCACCACCCTCAGCGCCCAGTCGATCTCCTTGGCGGTGGGGGCGAACGCCTCGTTGATGATGCGGATCTGGGCCGGGTGGATGCACCCCTTCCCTTCGAAGCCGAAGGAGCGGGCCTCCAGGGCGCTGCGCCGGAGCCCTTCCGCGTCGGCCACGTCGGAGTAGACCGAGTCGATGGGCTGGAGCCCCGCGGCCCTGGCGGCGTTCACCAGCGCCTGGCGGGCCCACAGGGACTCGGCTCCTCCGACGGTGCGGGTCACGCCCAGCTCCGCGGTGTAGTCCTCGAGCCCGATGGTGAGGGCGACGATCCGGGGCGACGAAGAGCCTATCTCGTGGGCGCGCTGGATCCCGAGAGGGCTTTCGAGAATCGGCATGATCCAGACCTCGCCGGACAGCCCCAGCGTCTTCTGGATCGAGAGGATGTGCTCGTCGACCTGCCGCACCTGGTCGGCGCTCTCGCACTTGGGCAGCAGGATCAGGTCGGGGGCCATGGGCACCACGAGGTTCAGATCCGAAAGCCCCAGCGGAAGCTGGTTGATGCGGACCATCCGTTCGGCGCTCTTGAAGTCCAGGCCGCCCAGAGCGTACCGGACGAGCAGCCTGGCCGAGTCCTTCTCGGCCGGCGCCACCGAATCCTCGAGATCCAGGATGATCCCGTCGGCGGCGTGGAGGCCGGCGTTGGCCATGAACTTGGGTTCGTTGCCGGGGAGGTAGAGCCGGGAGCGCCTGAGCCGGGCCCTGGGGCTCCGGGGACGCTCCGGGCCGGCGGGTCCGGGAGAGGGGATCGGAGCGCCCGGCGTCGTGTCGTCCAGAGCCCGGCGCACAGCGCACTCCACGCGTGCCTCCACGGTGAACGGCAGGGCGCCGGCGTCGTCCACCTCGACTGTGGCGTGGGCGACGCCGAGCCGGGTCAGCACGCCCACGATCTGCTGGCGGAGCGCCTCGCCGTAGTAGAGCGCGACCCGTGACTCGAGGTTCAGGTCGATCCCCCCGGCCTGGCGAGGCGCGACCCGCACCCAGAGATCGGACCGGACATCCTTGCCTCGCCTACCGGCTTCGGCGGCCTTCACGAGAGCCACGGTGTTCATGGTCGTGCTCCTTCGTTGAAACGGATCTCGGCGCTCCGGCGGCGAGCTCGCCACCGGTGGGCCCCGTTCGGTCCGAGGTGCGTCGGAAGGCCCGGTCGGACCGGTGCCGTCGTCGAGCCGCCGGTCCCGGGGCGACGCTGCGGCAGCCGGTCACGGCACCAGGCGTCTACTTCACCAGCTCGAAGTCGGTGAAGTCGGCGTGGTGGAAGATGATCGACTCGGAGAACCGCTTGCCGTGGTCGCCCTCCTTGGAATGGGTGGCCACCACGTGCATGACCTCGTTCGGCAGACCATGCTTGAAGCAGAGGCCGACCCCGCTGAACGGATGACGCAGGAACTCGCCGGCACGACCCTTCACGATGCGCCCCTCCCGCTCGTCGTACTCCAGGAGCTTCCCGACGTCCGCCAGCAGAGCACCGGCCACCAGGTGGTCATGGTTGATGCAGACGCGCTTTCCGTAACTCTCCTTGAGGACCTTCTCCATGGCGATGCACATCTTGCAGACCGTGCGCACGTGTTCAAGGAACATGATGTCCACGTGGTCCGCCAGCAGCGTGAACGGGATGCGCATCAGATCGTTGGGTTTCCACCCGCCGGCCTTGAGCGCGTCTTCCCAGACGTCCACGACCTTGTCGCGCAGGGAGCCGTCGGCGATTTCGGCCAGCTCCGGAAGCAGGCTCTTGATCTCGTCACGCATGGACTCTCATCCTCTCCTGTGATGGGTCGGACCGATCGGTCGGTCACCGTTCAAGTCGTCTTGAGCTGGGCCCCGAGGGCCGCCTCGAGGCCTCCCAGCACGATCAGCTCCTGGGCCACGTCGCCCAGCGGCGGGAACGGGTAGCACCGGCCCCGGCACTCCAGCTGGGACCGCGCGAAGTCGATCATCGCTCGCCAGCCGGTCCGGATGGTCAGCTGCCCGGCATCGCGGAAGGCGTCGGCCAGGTCGCGCACCAGCTCCGGGCACTGGATCACCAGGAAACCGTTGTTGAAGGCGTTGCGGCTGTAGGTCTGGGAGAACGACCCTGCGATCACCAGCTGGATGCCCCGGTACTTGAGCGCCGTGGCCGCCTGCTCCCGGGACGACCCGGTGCCGAAGTTCATCCCCCCGACCAGGAGGTCTCCCGCCCGTGCGATCTGCTGGAACGCAGGGTCGTAGTTGGCCATCGCGGCCCGCCCCATCTCCTCGCGGGTGAGGTTCTCGTTGTAGGTGACGTCCTTGCCATAGATCCCGTCGGTGTTCATGTTGTCTTTCGGGACGTACAGCAGCTCCCCCTCGACCACGGCGGGGAATCCCTTCCGGATGGCGACGGTGGCGGACGACCCGGCCCGCGCGGGTAGCTCCTCGAGCCGGCTGGCCTGCCGGAGGGCGGCCGCGTCCTTGCCGGGGCTCTCCATGGACCCGAGGGCCGGACCGGCGATGTGGCCGGCAAGGGCGGAGGCCGCCACGACCGCCGGACTGGCCAGGTAGACCTGGGCGTCGCGAGAGCCCATCCGGCCCTTGAAGTTCCGGTTGGTGGCCGAGATTCCGACCTGGGTACCGGTGAGGACACCGTCGCCCAGACCGATGCATGGTCCGCACCCCGGCGGGAAAGCGATGGCCCCGGCGTCCAGCAGGGTCTTCCAGTAGCCCGATCGCTTGGCCTCGTCCTCCACCTCTCGCGAGGCTGCTGCGATGTAGAGCCTCACCCAGGGGGCGACCCGCCGGCCTTCGAGCAGGCGGGCCGCGTCTGCGAAGTCCTCGAGCCGGCCGTTGACGCAGCTCAAGAGAAACGCCCGATCGATCTTGATGCGGAGCTTCTCGATCCGGTCGACCGGAACGATGGTCTTCACCTCGTTCGGGCCGGCCACGAACGGGGTGACGTCGGACAGGTCGAACGTGATCCGCTTGGCGTACCCGGCGTCCGGATCGGCGACCGGGCTCCCGGCGAGCGCTGCCTCGACGCGCTCGGCGGTCAGGCGGGGCTCGGCCACGCCCCGACGGCGCATGACCTCGGCCCGACCCAGGAGGTAGTTGCGGGTGATGTCATCGGCGGGGAAGACCCCGGCCAGAGCCCCCCACTCCGTGGTCATGTTGGCGATGGTGAACCGCTGGTCCATGGACAGCGAGGCCACGCCGGGCCCGTCGAACTCGACGCAGGTATTGAGCACCTCGTCTCTGTCGAAGGCGCCGATCAACGCCACGATGACGTCCTTGCCGGTGACCCCCGGTCTCAGCTTTCCGACCAGGGTGACCTGGGCCACCTCCGGCACCTGCCACCAGGTCCGACCGGTGGCCCAGATCGCCGCCGCGTCGGTCCGGACGACCGGAGTGCCCAGGGCGCCCAGGGCCCCGTAGCTGTTCGAATGGGAGTCGGAAGCCACCACCACGGAGCCGGGGAGGACGAAACCCTCCTCCACCATGATCTGATGACCGATCCCCTGCCCGGCCTGGAAGAAGGAGATGCCGTGCCGCCTGGCGAACTCCTCGATCTTCTTGTACTTGGCGATGTTCTCGGGGGAGGTGTTCTGGATGTCGTGATCGAGACAGAAGACGGGCTGCGACGGATCGTGGATCCGCGTCGCGCCGATCTGCTCGAACTTGGGTATGACCGCAGCGGTGTTGTCGTGGGTCATGACGTGAAGCGGCCTCAGCGACAGGAAGTGACCCGCCCGGACCGGCAGGTCGCCGGGGGCTCCCACGGCGAAGCGCTGGGCTATCTTCTCGACTCTGGACTGGCCCATGCCATCATCTCCTCGGATGAAACCTCTCGACGGAGAGATCTCACAGCGTGGCCAGGATGGCATCGGTCAGCTGGATCGAGGTGGCGGCGCCCTTCTCGATCGCCTTGGGGCCACCGGTGAGACGCATCATGTCGTAGGTCCGCACCTTGCCCTCCATGACGACCTGGCCGATCGCCTTCTGGATGGCC
Organism: Candidatus Rifleibacteriota bacterium; assembly: GCA_016213885.1. GTDB lineage: Bacteria > Muiribacteriota > UBA6191 > JACPRK01 > JACQZM01 > JACQZM01. The sequence continues at coordinate 7,423 of JACQZM010000125.1, forward strand.
CGGGACTTCTGGCTCTCGCCGATGTGGTCGAGCATCATGCACGCCGAGAGAATGGTGGCGATCGGGTTGACGATGGGCGGGTCGAGCTTCTCGTACTTGGGAGCGGAGCCGTGGGTCGGCTCGAACACGGCGACCTGCCTGCCGATGTTGGCGCTGCAGGCGAACCCCAGCCCGCCAACCAGTCCGGCGAAGCCGTCGGAGACGATGTCGCCGAACATGTTCCCGGCCACGATGACGCCGTAGTCCTCCGGGTTCTTGGTCAGCCACATCATCTGGGCGTCGATGTTCGTCGACCACACGGCGATCTCGGGGAACTCCTTCTTGACCTCGCGGGCCACCTTCTCGAGCATCCCGGAGGTCTCCCGGACCACGTTGGGCTTCTCGCACACCGTGACCGACTTGTAGCCGTGCTTGGCCGCGTACTCGAACGCTGCCCTGCAGATGCGCACGCAGGCCTGGCGCGTGAAGATGCGGGCCGAGATCGCCAGCTCCTTGCCGGGGACCTCGGCGAAGATCTTGAACTTGGGATGGGTGGCGAAGGCAGCCCTCACCTGGGGCGGGGGATCGGTCCACTCCACGCCAGCGTAGAGGCATTCCGTGTTCTGCCGGAAGATCACCGCGTTCACCTTGGGCTCCTCGAACCCGCCGGACACCGTTCTCCTGATGAAGTTCAACGGATTGCCGGGAAACGAGATGCAGGGACGGACGCAGATGTCCAGGTCGAAGTGCTGCCGCATGGTGACGATCGGGCTGTAGTACACCAGGCCCTTCCCCTTGAGCTTGGGGTCGAGCTCCGCGTCGGCCTCGTCCTTGGGCTTCGAGGTGATGGCGCCGAACAGGCCCAGCTTGTACTTCTCCAAGAGCTCGATCGTACGGCCCGGCAACGGGTTCCCCTCGGAGATCCAGAAGTCCCAACCTATGTCGGCGTGAACATATTCGGCGTCGAAACCCACCTTTTCGAGGACGCGAACCGCTTCAGGCAGGACCACTTTTCCGATGCCGTCACCGGGCATCGTCACGATCGTGTGTTTCGCCACGGCTGTCTCCTTGTCGTTCGGGCGGGCATGCCCGCGCTGGGTGGTTCTTCGGCCCGCTGGGTCAACACAAGACCAGACCCACCGACGGATCCGGTCTCGAAGAACGTCTGGAAGAGAGAGGAACGCCGGGAACGGCGTTCAAGGCCAGCTGGAGGGCGCAAGCGACGCTCCCCGGGCCTTCTCCCGAAGCGAATCCGATGATATCACAGCGGCTCTCGGGTTGTCTGCCGGCGTGGCCGCGGGGAGGGGCGGGCGAACAACAAGAACCCCGCCTTCCGGCGGGGTCGAATCGTACGGAACAGTAGGCTGAGTATCGGGGAGGATGGCTTCAACCCTGGAGGATGAGGGCGAGAAGACTCACGAGCGCTCCCAAGATGGCTTTGACCCTGAGGTCCATGGCGCGGACTCCTGACTCCGTGGTAGTCGGAGTCTGCAATGTTCTGGTCGAGATTACCATCGACAGGAGAGGCCGGCACGATTAGCCAATTTCCTCTGACTTCTGGAGCTTTCTGTCGTTTCGGGCGAACTCTCTCCAACATTTCCTGATCCATGCCGATGAGAGGGACGAGAACCGATGTTCGCTCTGCCTTCGTCTCGTTTGCGCCAGCGATAGAAGCCAAGGAGTTCTCAATGTTCATCCGCAGCCTCAAGCCCGAAGAGGTGGATCTCATACGGCGGGTCGAGATCTTTGTCAGGGATGCGGCACGCTCCAGGGCGGGGCGGGAGCCGTCCCAGGCCTTCGAGGTTGTGCGCCTGTCCGTGGAGATCGCCCGGCGGGTGGCGCATCCGGTGCAGCCGCTCATTCTCATTCTCACCGCCATGTTCAACGACCTCGGGGCCCAGATAGTGGGCGAGGGAGCTGTTGCGGGGTTCGTCGGGGCTTCGGTGGCCGAGTCGTTTCTCAGGATCGCCGGGATCTCCGACCTGGAGAGGATCCAGATCGTCAAGGCCGTCGGGGTGGCAGGGGCTCCGGACGTGATGACCCCGGAGACCATGGAGGAGCGGATCGTCGCGGACGCCGGGATGCTCGAGAAGATGGGCCTGGTCGGGCTGGTGCGCGGCCTCTCCGAGCACTGGCACGCCCCTGACGAGTACATCCAGGAGCGACTCGCCAGCTGCCAGTCCGAGTACGAGGGGCTCTACTTCGACGAGTCGCGCCAGATCGGCGAGCCTCTCTATAATCAGATGAAGATCCTCTCGGAAAACCTGAGCAAGGCGTTCCGGCTGCGCCCGCTCTCCGTGGAGCAGATCGTCTTGCCCCACGGATGAGGCAAAGCGGAAGGGATCCGATCGAACGTCGCGCTCGCGCGACCCGGGTCCGGCCAGGCGCCGGATCGTGCGCCGGATCTCGGGTCACGTCCCCGGGGTGCCCGGAGGCACCTTGCCTCCGTAGAGCCCCCGCATCGCGTTGAGGCGGATCCGGAACAGATCGCGGAACATCTTGATCGGGTCGCCCACGGGGTTCACCTTCGACCGCTCGTCGTTTCGCCAGATCACCGGCACCTCGCACATCCTGTACCCGAGGGCCTTGGCGATGGCGAGGATCTCCACGTCGAAGCAGAACCCGTCGATCAGCCCGCGGGAGAACACCTCCTGCGCGGCGGCGTTCTTGAACAGCTTGAAGCCGCACTGCGTGTCCCGGAAACCCGACACGGCTATCCAGTCCCTGAGCACCATGAAGCTGTAGCCCATGAGACGCCGGTGCAGAGGCTGCGGCACCTCGATCTTGGAGCCTATGATGTCCCTGGAGCCGATGGCGACGTCGAACCCCGACCGCACGAAGGGAAGCAGCTTCTCCACCTCTTCGATGGGACTCGACAGGTCGGCGTCGGAGAACAGGACGTACTCTCCCCGGGCGGCCAGCATGCCCCGGCGGACCGTGTAGCCCTTGCCCCGGTTGACCTCGTTGACCAGGAGCTGGACCTGGGGCTGCCTGCCGATGATCTCCCGGACCAGATCGGGGGTGCGGTCCCGACTGCCGTCGTCCACGACGAGAACGTCCCAGGTCCGGTCGAGACCGCCCAGGTAGGCGCACACGCGCTCGAGCGTCGCACCCAGGCGAGCGTCCTCGTTGTAAGCCGGTATGACCACGGTGAGCTGGGTCGTCATGGCAGGCCGTAGGATATATGGAGGAGCCTCCCGTACGCAAGGCCGGCGCGCCCCGGAATCCGCCGGCTGGCAGCTCGCCCCAGGCGCGGCACATCACGCCCGGCACGGCCAGGGCCCGGGACGCCAGGCAGGCGCCCCACCATCGGACGGGTGGTCGAGGGCGCGATTCGTGAGGTTCCGAGAGGTCAGGCCCGGGCTCGATTCGCCCGATAGGTGTGGGGGATGACCCGAGAATCGACCATGCTGCGAACGATCGTCACCATTCCCACCTACAACGAGCGAGAGAACATCGACCCTCTTCTCGACGCGATCCTCAACCTGGGCGCCGAGGGGCTGGAGACGCTGGTGGTGGACGACGACTCCCCGGACCGGACCGCGGCGGCGGTGCAGCAGGTGGCCTCACGACGGCCCGGCGTCCATCTGCTGGTCCGCACGACGGAGCGCGGTCGCGGGACCGCCGGGGTGGCGGGCTTTCGCCGAGCTCTCGAGATGAAGGCCGATCTCGTGTTCGAGATGGACGCCGATTTCTCCCATCACCCCCGGCACCTGCCCGACATGGTCCGGGTGCTCCGGGACAGGGAGGCGGACATGGTGGTGGGATCGCGGTTCATCCAGGGGGGCAGGGACGCGGACCGCCCGTTTCGACGCCGGCTGATCTCGGAGCTGGCCCGCCGGTACATCAGGCTCGTGCTGGGCGTGAAGCCGCAGGATGTGACGAGCGGGTACCGGGGATTCACGGCGGCCCTGCTCGAGGCATGCGATCTCGCGACCTGTCGCGCCTCAGGGCCGTCGATCCTCCTGGAGATCCTGTTTCGAGCCACCCTGAAAGGGTTCTCCATCAAGGAGGTGCCGATCGAGTTCTGCGACCGCACCCGCGGTCAATCCACTCTGACGTTCAAGATACTGCTCCAGAGCCTCATCTTCGTGCCCCGTCTCAGGATGAGAGGGTGGTGATCTCGATTCATGGACCCCGCGCCTGAACTCCACCGGGTTCCCCCGCGCACCTGGCGACTCCGCGCCCTGTCGGTGCTGGCGCTCTCGCTGTCCCTGGCCGGCCTGCTCGGTCGGGCCGGCCTCGAGAGCCGGGCCGAGGCGCTCCGGACCGAGGCCGCCTGGCGGCAGGCCCGGTCGATCCTCCCGGTGAGCGGATGCGCGATCTGCGGCAAGCTGGCCGTCTACGACGTGTCTCGCCTCCAGAGGAAAAACGGCAAGGTGGTGGCCCAGCGCAGGGTGGGGCTCCGCTGCGAGCAGCACAAGGAGGCGGAGTCGATCGCCGTGGAGTCGGGTCGGCGAACCGCTCACCTGCTCGTCGGGCTCGCCCTGATCATCGGGGTCTTCGGGTCGTTGAGCAGCCTCCGGGCCTCGATCGCGGACACGCCCCACATGCTCTGGCCCGCGACCCGGATGCGGCCCGCCAGCCGGGCCTACCTGGCCCTGGCGGCTGGGCTGTATGTGACCGTGCCGGTGTACGCCCTCTGGGTCGGCTTCAAGGATGCGTACCTGACGGTGCCGCTGTGGCTGACCGTCGGGGGCATGCTCTGCGCCTGGCTGTACGAGCTTCTGCGGGGGGGAGAGTACGTCCGGTGCGACGCCTGCGATTTCGGCGGCAACCTGGCCGATCTCGAGTACTTCCAGGGGCTGTGCCCCGCGTGCGGCTCCAGCCACTTCCGGCTCCAGGAGCTGCTCTCGACGGAGCGCTCGGGCACCCGGACGACCTACCGGTACCGGATGATGGTGGGGCTCGACTGGCCACAGATCCAGGATCTGAGCCGAAGGGGTCGCATCTGGAAGGAGCCCCGCGGCCAGTGGGCCCCGGCGTCGCCGCTGCCAAGACCCGGCGCCTCGCCGGGTCCGAGTCGCGCCCCCGAGCGCGACCTCGATCCGGATCTCCTCAAGACCCGGCGCCTCGCCGGGTCCGAGTCGCGCCCCCGAGCGCGACCTCAATCCGGATCCCCTCCTCTTCCCTTCCCTTGAGCGCGACCTCCAATCTGATCCTCTCCACTTCCTCGGTGACTCTTCAGCCAGGCCGAGGCCTGTTCACAGGCCCGACTCCGCGGAACAGGCGGGGGATCCTGGACTCCCGGTCCATGCGTCCTCTCCGGGCATGGATCTTTCCCGGAGATTCGGCCCGGGACGGCTTGACACTCTCCTCCAGATTCTTATAATCCGCCCCGAGGTCCAGCATGACCTCTCGATTTCAAGGGGCCAAACCATGACAACGTCGTATCGCCTTGCACTGGTCGCACTGCTCTGGATCGCGCTGACGGGAGGTCTCGTCGGCGTCTGCCAGGCCCAGACCCAGTTCGCCTGGTCGTACGCCCAGCCGGGAGCCGGCTGGGGCGTCCACGGCTACCAGTACCCACGGGTCACGCACGTCGTGGAGATGTACCGACAGCACCTGGGGCGGCCGCCGACCGGGATGGAGCTGAGTCGCGGCGTCGCCGTCATCGACGTGGGCGGCTACGGGGCGTTCAGGCTCTACTTCTTCAAGGTCGTCAAGCCGCTGCACGGGACGCCCCACGACGGACCCGGCGGCCTGTCCCGCCGCGAATGCGTCGACTTCGACTTCCTCCAGGAGAAGCCCAGCGCCCTCCTCAAGCAGCGGATCGAGAAGACCTCCCCCGAGAATCTGAAGGCGTTGTACCAGCGATGCCTCTACGCGATCATGTACGAGACCGATCCGCTGGCGGTCGGCACCGCCAAGTGGGTCAGGCTGGAGATCATCCGCCTCCTGGGGCCCCAGGCGCCGCCCGCGCCTCCGCCTTCCGACCCGGCGCCTCCGATGCCGCCGGACGACGCGCCACCGGCCCAGTAGGCACCGACCGCCCGCGGGCCGTCCCGGAGAACCCGGAGGGCGAACCTGGAGCGGGCTTGGGGGGCAGGATGAGCGAAGCGAAGGGCCCTCCAGGTGGACCGACGCCGCCCGGCCCGGCCGCGGTGCCCGCGACACGGTCGAGCCGGTTCCCTGGGGGGGAAGCCGGCCTTGATGGCGTTCACGTTGGCCGGCTCGTTGTCGAAGGCGGCCACGACCTTTCCGATCTTCCGGATGTCGGCCAGGGCCTGCTTCTTGAACTCCAGGTCCGGCATCTTCGGGTCGGGCTTCAGGTAGAGGCGCACGAGCTTCTGGGGGACCGGGAGCCCGCTCCGCTCGAGCGAGGACAGCGTCCCCGCCTCCATCCGCGGACGGTCCCGTCCCGTCAGGTAGGCGATCCTCGCCCCGGCGCCCCTCAGCTCGTTGACGTACAGCACCGCCCCGGCAACCGGCCGATCGTCGGGCAGATACCGGTTGGAGAAGAAGAACAGCTTCCAGTGGCGCAACGCCGAGCGCCTCAGCGCCGGGTCCGTGACGCCGGCCTGGTCCAGCGTGTCCAGCAGGGTGTACGGCATGGTCTCCGGATCGAGCGCCGCCAGCGCGGTTCTCACCTGGTCCTGGTAGGCCGGCAGATGGGCGGCCCAGTCGATGAGGATCTGCTTGGTCCGGTAGGTCACGCGAAACAGGGTGTCGTCCAGATCGAAGATCACCACAGGACTGGTCTTCTCCCTGTGCTCCGCCCTGACCCTGGCCACCACCTCCTCGAGCGGGTCCAGAGCGTCTTGGCGGCCGTGGCCGGTCTTCCGGGCCTCGACGGACGCGGCACAGGTCAGAGCGACGAGAACAGCGATGAACAAGCGCCCCGGCATCATCCCTGAGAACCTCCCGGCTTTCTGGCCACGGCAACGATCGTCACGCCGAACGGAAAGTTGATCCACCTCAGCAGCCACTTCTCGATCCGGTTGATCAGCACCAGCAACTGGTTCACCAGGGGCGGCAGCATGACCAGCGACGTCTTCGGATAGGGGTCTTTCTTGAAGATGTTCTGGAGGATCCTGAACAGGAGGATCGGAAAGAAGAGGCTGAACAGCACATACGTCACCTTGCCCACCTCGAACCCGGCCAGCGTCAGCTTGTTCCTCAGCTCGGCTCCGGAGTAGCGCCGGACATGGTGGAGAGCCTCGTCGTGCTCGCTCCACAGGAACCCGTAGGCCGGCACGGAGATGAGCATCTGCCCCCCCGGCTTCAACACCCTGAGGCACTCCCTCAACGTGCCCACGTCATCGGGGATGTGCTCCAGGGAGTCCATCGCCGTGATCAGATCGAACGCGCCCTCCCTCAGCCCCAGCCGCGCCCCATCGCCGTGGAGCAGCCCGGTCAGATGCCGTTGCCGGCAGAAGCCCAGGGCGCTCCGGGAGCTGTCGAGACCGACCGGGTGGCCCCGTCGCCTCAGAATCTCGAGGTTCGCCCCGGTGCCACACCCCAGGTCCAGCAGGACCGGCTCGCCCGGAAGGCGGAGCAGCTCGTCCAGGTAGAACGAGAGGAGCTCGGTCCGGGAAACGAACCACCAGTAGGTCTGCTCCTGCCGGTACATCACCTCGTACTCTTCGGTGTTCATGGGTTGGTTCCGACTCTCCGTCCCCTGTAGAGGAGGCCAAAGACGAGGATCCCGAAGACCACGCCGAGGCCGGCGATGGTGATCAGAGCTCCCAGGCGAAACACCCCCGGGTCGAAGACCATCCGGATCTCGTGGATGCCGGCCGGCACCTCGACGGCCTGCAGGAACCCGCAGGCAGGCGACAGCGGGGCGGCCACCCCGTCGATGTGGGCCTCCCAGCCGGGGTAGAAGAGGTCCGGGAAGACCATCCATCCGGGCGCCCGGAGGTTGACCAGGGCCAGGAACTCCCCCTCCCTGGGCTCCTCGACCAGGATCGAGTCCCTGGGCGAGGTGACCGCGGCGGCCACCACGCGCTGGCCGTCGCTCCGGTGGATCGTCACGGTCGGCAGGGTCGCATTGAGCACCTTCAGGGTCGGTCCCTCCGGAACGCCGGCGGCCAGCGGTTTCAGCGCCCTGACCAGGTAGGCTCTGGGGAGCGGCCGCCTGAGCGTGTAGAGCCCCATCCCGTCCTGGACCATGGACGGCACCCAGTCGGGCGACGTGACGGCGGACGCGCTGATCAGGTACCGTGCGCCGGCCAGCCGGAGCTTCCAGGCGTCGGCCACCGGATCGATCCTGGCGAGCACGGCGAGCGCCTGGTCCATGTCGGACGCGACCGGGCGATCGGCCTCGGAGAAGAACTCGACCCACCGGCGGGGCGCGAGCGGAGCGTAGCCGCCGACCATGGGTATGGAATCCCAGACCGCAGCCCAGTGGAACCGGAACCTGACGAAATCGCTCAGCGGGCGCACCGAGTCGAAGGGGTTGACGAACGTCCGGTTCTCCGGGGCCGCGGCCCGGACGACGTTGACCGGCGCCAGATCGACCAGGAGCCTGTCCAGAGCGACCCTCTCCCAGACCCTGGTCGCGAAGAGCCCGGGCACGTCCACCGCGACCAGCACCGTGAGCCAGAGGGCGCACATGGTCGGCGTCATGTGCCCCTCCACCTTCAGCCAGACGAGCGTGTGGGCGATGCCCAGCACGACGAGCGCCACGGTCAGTCCTCGCACGCCGCCGAGCAAGGTCAGCCTCAGCCGGCTCACGGCATCGACGCGCAGGTTCTCGGCGGAGAAGTCGGAACGATCGTCGCGCACCACCACGGTCCGGGGCACGACGGAGAACCGGGACCTCACCAGCGGAGAGCAGATGCCGTAGCCCAGAGCCAGGATGGAGATCGTCACGAGGCCCCCCCGGACGACTCGCCAGAGCTCGACCCTTCTGAGCCCCCCCTGGACCGATGCCGGCGGGCAGGTTCTCAGGATCTCGTCCAGGGAGAAGCTGGCCAGGATCACGAGGGCGAAATCGACCCAGAGCAGGAACCGGCACGGATTGCGGAAGAACGAGAGTGGAGGGATCGTCCAGAGCGGAGCGAGCGGGGAGTAGGCCCCCAGGGCCAGAAGCAGGCCGACCAGGCCGATCGTCGTGAAGTAGCCGCGGAGCGGCGTGGACAGTCGCCAGGGCGGGACCAGCCCGACGAGGAGGAGCGGCACGATCCCCACGTAGCACGCGAACTCCTGGAAGTTGCCGGCTCCGATGTAGGGGGCATCGTCCCGGGGGGTTCCCAGGAACAGGGGAACGATCAGGTTGAGGAGCTGACCGGGGCCCACGGACCACCTGGCCAGCTCGGTCCACGAGCAGGCCCTGTTGCGGATCGACTCGCCGAGGAGCTGGAGCGTCGGGACGAGCTGGATCGCGGCGAGCAAGAGGCCCAGAAGCAGCGCCGGAAGAACCCGGGGCACCACGCGGTCGAGCCAGAACCGTCCCGGCCGGGGAGCCGCGACTTCGAGGAAGCCGATCCACCCGGCCCACAGGATCATGATCGACAGGGCGGTCTGGAGATGCCCGGCCAGAAGCAGCAGCCCCAGGGAGGCTCCGGTGAAGACCACCTCCCGGAGCGTCCAGGCGGCATCGCGGACGTGGCGCCTCAGAGCGATCATGATCAGCAGCGGGAGGTACGGAAGGCACCGGACGAGGTTCAGGTGGACCAGGTGGCCGACGACGAATCCGCCGAACGAGAAGGCCATGGAGGCGCCGAGGGCGGCCAGCAGCCCGACCCCGAGCTGTCGGCTCAAAAGGAAGATCAGCATCGCGAGCAGGAGATGGTGAACGAACAGGTCCAGGTTGAACGCTCGCACGGCGTCGAGGTAGCGATGGCAGAGGACGGTCGGCAGATAGAATGCCCCGGCCTGGCCTTCGGCGTAGAGCGGATAGCCGGTGAAGGCCAGACCGGACCAGAACGGGACCGTCCCTGCGCGAACGCTCCGGTTCAGGATCTGGGCCTGAGGGAGGTTCTGCAGCAACGCATCGTCGCCGTTGATGACCTTTCCCCCGAGTATCGACTCCCTGTGGAACCCCAGCGCAAGAACGGCCAGCAGGACCAGAGCGGCCAGATCTCGGAAGGTCAGAAGCGGACGGGCCTGGGTGAACGGGCTCTGCATGATCGGTGGGACGAGCGGCGTCCGGGGGTTGCCGCGAGACGCCAGGCTCCTCGTCGCGAACCATGCTATGATACCGGCCTCGGACCCGCAATGCAAAGGCCGACGCCGCCCGGCTCCGTTGCCGGTCGGTTCCGCTGTCCCCGAAAAGAGACGCGGCCGGACAGCGCGGGCCGGATCGTCATGAAAGCCTGGGTCTACAGCCTCTCGTTCCTGGGAATCGGACTGTTGACCTTGGCGCTGCGCCTGGGGACGGCGCGATCCCGGGCGCTCACCCGCCGCGACGCTGTCCTGGCCTCGCTGTCCCTGGGAGGCCTGGCCGGCTTCTGGGCCATCTACCTCCTGTTCGTCGCCCCCGGCTCCCCCTCGTGGCTGGATACCCGGATTCACGATCTGCTGGGCGGCCATCGTGAGACCTGGTCGTACGTCGCTGCCCGCTCGCTCACGGCGCTCGGCGACTGGCGTCTCCACTGGATCCTCCTGCTGGGGCCGGGGCTGATCCTGTGCCGACGACACGATCTGCGGTTCTTGCTGGTCTTCGCCCTGACGTTTCTCGCCACCAGCCTTTCGGTGCTTGAGCTGAAGGCGGCTCTCTCCAGGG
>JACQZM010000137.1 GCA_016213885.1 Candidatus Rifleibacteriota bacterium
CGATGCTGAATTGAAGGGCTTCTCCGCCGATCAACGGGAGTTTATGCGTCGGCTCTGGAGTCATGGCGACCCCTCAAACCCACCAGCCCCTGACATGCCCGCCACCCCTTGATACACGACCAGGAGCTCATGTGCTTGAGAGACTGCATCATGCCAGCCAGGCTGACGGTAGCCGGTCCGCATGAAAACGGGAATCCACCCGTACCACGGTCTTGCTTCGCGTTGCTTCGCGCGCCTCGCCAGCGCTTTCATCCTTGCGCAGCCCCGATAGCCCGACAGGAAGGTGGAAGGGGTCAGCGAGCTGCCGTGGGCACCAAAAGAGGGCAAGCCGCTGGCCTCGAGCACGCCAGCCCCCCGCCCCCGCGGGGAGGGGGGCTGGGCCGAACGGGCGGTCTCTGGTCGCCTCGAGGGTCCCTTCGCCTGCAAGGAGACAGGGTCCCACCTACCCAGCCTGAGAATACAGGAAAATCAATACGCTTGTCAGTGGCATACAGGAAACTGATGGTGTATCCTCAAGAGGGTGGAGGGAAGTGGAGCATCGTGACTGAGATCCTGACCCCTGAACAGACCGCGGTCCGCCTGCAGGTGACGCCCCGCACGATCTATGACTGGCTCCGGCGAGGCAAGCTCCCAGGGCGCAAGATCGGTGGCCGCTGGCGCGTCTCCGGAGCGGCCTTGGAGGCGCACCTGGCCGGTAGTCCTGCTAGCGGCCGACCAACGGCCGGGCTCGCGCAAGAGGGAGAGTTCGACGAGGAGCCCCTGAGCCACGCCGACCTGAAGGCCATCAAGCAAGGGCTCGATGACCTTCGCCACGGTCGGAGCCTCTCTCTTGACACCCTGAAGACGCGGCTTCGGCGAGCCAAACGGTGAATTTCCGCGTCCAGCTCTCCGACTCGGCCGCCAAGGCACTCGCGCGGCTCGACGAACCCCTTCGCGGACGGATCCTGGCCCGGCTGGCGGAGCTTGTAGCCAATCCCTATGCCCCCAGAGTCTCGCAGCCGCTGAAGGCCATGGAGGGCATGCGCTCCTCTCGGGTTGGCGGCTGGCGAGTTCTCTTCACCGTGAACGACACTGACCGGGTCGTCTACGTTGTCGCCATTCGACCCAGGGGAGAGGCGTACCGGTAAGCGCCCGCCACGGATCCGGCTTGTCTCCCCCTGGATGTGCCGCCAGCCCCTCCGCTCCCTCCGATCGCTCCAGGGACGTGGCATCGAGCCCAGCTCGGTGCGCTGTTGAACGGCTGGCTTCTCGAACCGTGGCAGGAGAGAAGGACGGCCCTCACCGGGTGCGCGACAACGCGCGCGTACCCCGAGCGTCTCCGCTTCAGAAGCGAGTCTCATGGACTTCGACTTGATCTTGCAGTGCGAGGGCGCAACTCCTCGGCGGCGCGTGCTAGAATCCGCTCGAGGACGTCCGTCCCTGGCATCGCAGGGCCTCCTTTCCTGAGGTGCTGGTCCCATGGTGCCTTCTTTCCTTGGCCAGAAAAGGGTCTTGCAGCCGCTTGCCGAGACGATTTCCTCAGGATCGGCAGGCCCGGGATTCAGAACTCTGGGGTCATGCCCCTGCCCGGAATCGACGGTCTCTCCACCGGGCCGGTTCGATGGTAGAATGCGCCCCAGTGGAGCCACCGGTGAAACCGGCCTGGTGGACCGACGCGGTACGGACGGTGACAGCATGGACGAGCAGAGATGGTCGAAAGAGGTCTACGAGCCTTCGAAGAAGAAGGTCCCCGAGCGACGGGAGGAGTTCCACACGACCTCCGGGATCCCGGTAGAGCCGGTCTTCAACCCGCGGCACCTGGCCGGGGCCGCCTACGAGGAGAAGCTGGGGTACCCCGGCGCGTACCCGTTCACCCGAGGCGTCCAGCCGGCCATGTACCGGTCCCGGTTCTGGACCATGCGCCAGTACGCCGGCTTCGGCACCGCCGAGGAGTCGAACGTCAGGTACCGGTACCTCCTGTCGCAGGGGCAGACCGGGCTCTCCGTGGCGTTCGACCTGCCCACCCAGATCGGCTACGACGCCGACGACGAGCTCGCCCACGGCGAGGTCGGGAAGGTCGGCGTCTCCATCTCCAGCCTGGAAGACCTGGAGCAGCTCTTCCACGAGATCCCGCTGGACCGGGTCTCCACGTCGATGACGATCAACGCCACGGCGCCGATCATCCTGGCCATGTACGTGGCCACGGCGAAGAAGCAGTCGGTCTCGCCGAAGGCGCTGAACGGCACGGTGCAGAACGACATCCTCAAGGAGTACGTGGCCCGAGGCACCTATCGCTTTCCACCCAAGCCATCGATGCGCCTGATCACCGACCTGTTCCGGTACTGCGCCGCGGAGCTGCCGAGCTGGAACACCATCTCGATCTCCGGCTACCACATGCGGGAGGCCGGGTGCACGGCGGTCCAGGAGGTGGCGTTCACCCTGGCGAACGGCATCGAGTACGTCCGGGCCGCCATCGGGGCGGGGCTCGACGTGGACCGGTTCGCCTCCCGGCTGTCGTTCTTCTTCAACAGCCACAACAACCTGCTGGAGGAGGTCGCCAAGTTCCGGGCCGCCCGGCGCATGTGGGCCAAGATCATGCGCGATCGCTTCAAGGCCAGGGACCCGCGCTCCTGGATGCTCAGGTTCCACACCCAGACCGCGGGCTCGACCCTGACCGCCCAGCAGCCCGACAACAACGTGGTGCGCACCACGATCCAGGCGCTGGCCGCGGTGCTGGGCGGTACCCAGTCGCTCCACACCAACTCCCGCGACGAGGCGCTGGCGCTGCCGTCGGAGCCGGCGGTGCTGCTCGCCTTGAGGACCCAGCAGGTCATCGCCCACGAGAGCGGCGCCACCGACACGGTGGACCCGCTGGCCGGCTCGTACTACGTGGAGGCGCTGACCGACGAGATCGAGCGGCGCGCCTGGGAGTACATCGAGCACATGGACAAGCTGGGCGGGGCGCTCCACGCCATCGAGGCCGGGTACGTCCAGCGGGAGATCCAGGACGCGGCGTTTTGCTGGCAGAGAGCGGTGGAGTCCCAGGAGCAGATCGTCGTCGGGGTGAACAAGTTCACCACGGAGGCGTCGGTCCCCATGGACCTTCTCAAGGTCGACCCGGCGCTCAGGGAGCGACAGGTCCAGCGGCTGGTCCAGCTCAGGAGTCGCCGCAACGCCGGCGCCGCCGCCGAGGCGCTCGATCGTCTGGAGAAGGCGGCCAGAGGCGATCAGAACCTGATGCCGCTGTTCGTCGAGGCGGTGGAGCATCACTGCACCCTCGGGGAGATCTGTCAGGTTCTGGCCCGGGTGTTCGGGGAGCAGCGCGAGTTCCTCGTGGCGTAGAGGGTGATGCCGATGCTTCGCAAGATCGATCACATCGCCATCGCCGTGAAGAGCCTCGACGAGTCGCTGACGTTCTTTCGCGACCGGCTGGGGCTTTCGGTGGAGAAGATCGTGGAGGTTCCTTCCGAGGGAGTGCGGGTCGCGTTTCTCCCGATCGGCGACACGGAGATCGAGCTGCTGGAGCCGCTCGCCCCGGACTCGCCGGTGGCGAAGTTCATCGAGAAGAAAGGACCGGGCCTCCACCACGTGGCGTTCGACGTGGCCGACGTGGCCGGCGAGCTGGAGCGACTGGCCGGGCAGGGCGTCTCGACCCTGGACGCCAGGCCCAGGAAGGGTGCCGTGGCTGACGTCGGCTTCGTCCATCCCAGAGCGTCGGGGGGCGTTCTCGTGGAGCTGAGCCAGCGGAAGAAGCCGTAGCGTTCGCCAGGGAGGCGACCGTGAGCGACCTCGCCGAGCAGGGCGCGAAGAGAGACGCCGGGGGCGACCCGGTCCGGACCGCCCGGGTCTGCTCGGCGTGCCGGGCCCGGATGCCCGACGACGCCCTCGAGTGTCCTGCCTGCTCCCGCACCATCCCGCCGGAGGCTCCGGAGGCGCTGACGCCTGCGGCGATCCCGGCGGCGCCGGCTGCCGGGGCGGTCCCCGTCCGGGCCGAGGCCCGGTTCCCACCGGCGCTGGCCTCCCGGTTCGAGGTGCTGGAGCTGCTCGGCGAGGGGGGGATGGGCGCCGTCTTCGCGGTCAGGGATCTCCGGCTGGGGCGGGAGGTGGCGCTGAAGCTCCTCGTCGCGGCCACGCCCGGGGTGGTGGCCATGTTCGAGGAGGAGGCCAGGCTGCTGGCCGGTCTCGAGCACGACCACGTGGTGAGGGTCTACGAGTTCGGCCAGTCCGACGGCGTGCCCTACCTGGTGATGGAGCTCATGCGGGGCTGGTCGCTATCGACCCGGCTGGCGGAGGGCCGTCCCACCCTCGTCGAGGCGGTCCGGATCGCCATCGACACGCTGAAGGGCGTGGCGGAGGCCCACCGACGCGGCATCGTCCACCGCGACCTCAAGCCGGCGAACATCTTCGTGGAGGAGAGCGGGCGGATCAAGGTGGCGGACTTCGGCGTGGCGTACCGCCTCGCGTCGGCCAGGGATCCCGGCGGCAGCGACCAGCGCCGCGTGGTGGGGACGCCGGGCTACATGGCGCCGGAGCAACGCCGGGGCGAGGTGGCGGGACCGACCGCGGACATCTACGCCGTCGGCGTGATTCTCCACGAGATGCTGACCGGCCAGCGGCTGTTCCCGGTGGTCGACCTGGGGGCGTACCTGGCCGCCGCCGAGCTGTCGGTGCCGCCTCCCTCGCGGATCAACCCCAGCGTGCCCGGCGGCCTCGACGCCGTGGTGGAGCGGGCTCTGGCCGTCGACCCGGGCCAGAGGCCCGACGCGACCGCCCTGATCGCCCAGCTGGCGGAGTGGCTCGAACAGGTCCACCGCGGACCTTCGGACCCGGGCAAGAAGGGGCTGCCGGCCCATCCGTACAAGTTCCTCGCCCACTACACGGCGGTGGACCGGGCGATCTTCTTCGGGCGGGACGCCGAGATCGCGGAGCTGTGCGAGCTCATCGAGGGGACCGCCGTCAGGGCTGTCCTCGTGTTCGGCCCCTGCGGCATCGGCAAGTCGTCGCTTCTTCACGCCGGGGTCGTGCCCGCGCTGGATCCGGACCGGTTCGACCCGGTGGTCCTCGTCTCCGGACCGGACCCGGCCCGGACGCTGCTGGACGCGATCTCGACCCGGTCCGCCGGCGGCGCTCCCACCGGGAGCCCGGTGGATCAGCTGACCACCCTGGCCCGCGCCACCGGCAAGACCCCGGTCTTCGTCCTGGACCAGCTGGAGGAGCTCATCACCCTGAACGCCCGCGGCGCCCGGGCGATTCCCGACTTCTTCCGTCTCGTGGAGCTGATCGTCACGGCGCAGGTCGTGCCCGCCAAGCTCATCCTCTCGTTCAGAACCGAGTTCCGCGGCGAGCTCTACCCGCTCGAGGAGAAGCTCGGCCGGCACCAGCGATCCGTGGCGGTCCGGGAGATCCGGGAGAGCTCGCTGATCGAGGTGATCGAGGGGCCGTCCCGGCTCTCGGCCTACCGGTTCCGGTACCAGGACGGGTTCGCCGCCCACCTGGCCGGAGAGGTCATCCG
>JACQZM010000698.1 GCA_016213885.1 Candidatus Rifleibacteriota bacterium
CGACGTGGTGTACGTCCCCCGGCTGTGCACGGAGGTGGAGAACACCGTCCAGATCAAGGGCAACGTGCGCCGGCCCGGTCGCTACCAGTGGAAGCCGGGGCTGACGGTGGCCGGGCTCATCGGACTCGCAGAGGGCTTGCGTCCGGGTTCGTTCACGCGACGGGCCGAGATCGTGCGCACGCTCCAGCAGGGGAAGCCGTTCACGTTCAACCCGCCGTTCACGGCCAACGCCCCCCGGGAGGTCATCGCCGTGGACCTGTCGGCCACGAGCCGGATGCTGGCGATGGGCGCCCGTCCGGATGCCGACGGGCAGGGTGTGCTGGCGGACCAGGTGGGGCCCTGGGGAGGCGGCGCCGCTGGCCCCGAAGGGGCTGGAGCCCGGACCGCCCTCGAGCCCATGGACGTGGTCACCATCATGACCGAGACGGAGGTCCAACCTCCGTCGACAGTGACCGTGGTGGGCGAGGTAGCCAGGCCCGGCCAGTTCGAACTGCTGGCCGGCATGCGGATCTCCGACCTGATCTACCGCGCCGGCGGCGTGAAGGTGGCGGCCCAGCTGGGCAAGGCGGAGATCAGCCGGCGCCTGCCCGACGGCCGGCTCTCCATCATCGACGTCGATCTCAAGCGAACGCTCGACGGCGACGCCATGGCGAACTTCCGTCTGGAGAACCTGGACTGTCTGTCGGTCTACACCGATCCGCTGCGCCGTGACCGGATCCGCGTGACGGCGACGGGCCAGTTCAGGCGTCCCGGGTCGTACGAGATGCAGCGAGGACAGCGGCTGTCGGACCTGGTCACTCGGGCCGGTGGGTTCCTCCCGACGGCGTTCCTCCCCGGGAGCGTCTTCAGCAGGGAGACGGTGCGTCGGCGTCAGATGGAAGAGCGCGACAGGTTCATCAGGGAACAGAGGAAACAGCTTCTGGACGTGAGGCTCCAGGCCAGAACGCCGATGCCCGTGGGAACGCCGCTTCCGGCCGGCCACGACCTGGCGACCTCGGCGGTGGCGCTCGACCAGGCCGAGAAGCTGCTCGAGGCGCTGCAGCTCGCGGAGATCAAGGGGCGGGTCTCGATCCACCTGGACCCGTACGATCGATTCGTCACGTCCAACGAGAACTTCAGCCTGGAGGACGGGGACGCTCTCGACGTGCCGTTCGCCCCGGCGGAGATCGTGGTCGCGGGAGAAGTGAAGAGCCCCGGCGCGTTCGTGTACGAGAAAGGCCGGAACGTGGGCGACTACATCCGCCTGGCTGGCGGGCTCAACTCGAGGGCGTTCAGGCGCGAGATCTTCCTGATCCGGCCTGACGGCACGGCGGTCTCGTCGACGACGTACATGTACGACGACTGGGACGGCATCCACATCAACAAGCCGCGGGCCCGGGACTTCATGCGCGTGGCGGTCATGCCCGGAGACCAGATCGTGGTGCCGTTCGACCTGCGGGTCAAGATCGATCGGACCGCCCGGAACGTCGACATCATCTCCAAGGCTATCACCTCGTTCGGCATCGTCCTGAACGCGGTGAGGCGGTAGGAGCCGGCAGGAGAGCGACGACGAACTTCCGGCTCAGGCCGAGAGCTTGCCGGAGCGCCGCAGCTCCTGGGCGATCCACGCATACGTCCGGGCCAGCCCCTCTTCCAGGGAGATCTTCGGGTCCCACCCCAGCGTCCGTCTCACCCGGGTGTTGTCGCTGGAGCGTCCTCGCACCCCCTGGGGCTTGGCCGGGTCGTACCTCCGGGTGACGCGCTTGGCGGCGGCGCACGAGACCAGGTCGACCAGGTGGTCGATGGTCACCAGCCGCTCCGTGCCCAGGTTGAGCGGCCCGCGGTAGTCGCTCGCCATCAGCAGCGTCAGACCGTCGAGGCAGTCGTCGATGTAGAGGTACGAGCGGGTCTGCTCGCCGTCGCCCCAGATCTCGATCTCATCACCGTCACGGGCCAGGGCGACCTTGCGACAGATGGCCGCCACGGACTTCTCCCGGCCGCCGTCGTAGCACCCCAGCGGTCCGTACAAGTTGTGCAGCCTCGCTACCCGGGTCTCGAGCCGGTGATCCTGGTAGAAGTACCGGCACAGCTCCTCGGTGTAGAGCTTCTCCCAGCCGTAGCCGGGCTCCGGATCGGCCGGATGGGCGTCCTCCTCCTTCAGGGGGGTGACCTCCGCCTCGGTCTGCTTGGCCTGAGCGTAGACACAGGCCGAGGACGAGAACAGGAACCGCGAGACCCGGTTGACGCGGGCCGCCTCGAGCATGTGGGCGTTGATGAGCACGTTGTCGCGGGCCAGGCGGGCGTGCACCGCCGTGATGTAGCCTATGCCGCCCATGTCGGCCGCCAGGTTGTACACCTGGTCGACACCCCGCGTCGCCTGGAGGCAGCCCTCCCACTCGCGCAGGTCGACGAGCTGGAAGTCGTCGGCGGGCGACGGCTCGTAGTCGGGGTGCCGCACGTCCGCCCCCCTGACCCAGACGCCGCTCTGCTTGAGCCGTCGAATCAGATGGTGTCCGATGAACCCCCCGGCGCCCGTCACCAGAACTCGCATGCTCGAGGCCATCGTGGGCCCTCCGGTCGTCTAGTCCAGCGTATACTCCTTCTATCCCAGGAGCTCCAGAGCGATCAGAAACGTGAAGATGGGGACGATCCTCAGGTACCTCGGCGCCAACCTCACCGGGTCCTGGAGGATCCGGTGGGCCCACCGCAACCCGCACCTCTTCAGCCACAGCGGTGAGTTCTTCACCCGGCCGGTGAGCACGTCGAACGCCCCGCCCACCCCGAGCATCAGGGTGGTCCCGAGCTGCTCGTGGTGATCGGCCATGAAGCGTTCCTGCTTGGGAGTGCTCGTGCCCACCCAGAACAGGTCCGGTCGACTCTCGCGGACCCGGGTCGCCAGTTCGGCCAGCTCCGGCGGTTCGAGCGGCCTGAAAGGCGGTGTGGCGGTGCCGACCACCTGGATGCCGGGAAACGCCTCCTCCAGCACCGCCTGGAGCCTGGCCGCCACCCCGGGTTCGCCTCCGAAGAGGAAATGCCGGAGTCCCCACCGGACCGATTCTCGACAGACCCCGTGCATGAGCTCGGGCCCGGACACCTGATCCATGTCGCGGAAGCCCTGCAGACGACCGACCCAGACCAGAGGTCGGCCGTCCGGCGAATTCAGCATCGCCCGGTTGAGAATCCGCCTCAGCGAAGGGTCGCGCTGGGCCTCCACGATCCCGTGAACGCTGGTCGCGCAGACATAGCCGGGCCGCCCCTGGCGGGCAGCTGTCAGGATCAGATCGACGGCGCCGGGCATGTCGACGGCATGGACACCCACGCCGAGGACGTTGACCCGAGGGGGCGATCGAGGCGATGAAGCGGGTGAGTCCGACATGACCCGAGGATCCGTTCCCCCCGGGGCATCATTAACGCACCCGCTGGCCGGGGGCAAAGGACGGCGCTTGCCCGGGCCCGAACGGCAGAGCCGCCCTCTCAGCGAGATCGATACTTCAGGTCGCGCTCCACGTCGCGCTTGGCCTCCTTGCGGGCCAGGCTGTCGCGCTTGTCATGCACCTTCTTGCCCCGGCCGAGACCCAGCTCGACCTTGATCCAGTGCTTGCGCCCCACGATCGCCAGAGGGACGAGCGTGAGCCCCCTCTCGGCGCACTTCTGTCCAAGGCGCATGATCTGATTCTTGTGGAGCAGCAGGCGGCGCGACCTCAGCGGAGCATGGTTGAACTGGCTCGCGGGGGCCCAGGCCCCGATGTGGAGGTTCTCGAGAAAAGCCTCACCGTTCTTCATCCGGACGAATGCGTCGGTGAAGTTGACGTTCTTGGCCCTGATCGCCTTGACCTCGGTCCCGACGAGCTCGATGCCGGCCTCGATCTTCTCGACGATCTCGTAGAGGTGAAACGCCTTCTTGTTCTTGATCAGTAGAGGCTCGGAGGCCTCTCGCCGGGCCATACCAGCCCCTTCGTGACTAGAGCGCCGACCGCGGCAGGTACTTCAGCGGGTTCACCGCGTCGCCGTTCTTCGTCTTCAGCGCGAAATGGAGGTGCGGCCCCGTGGCCAGACCGGTCTCGCCGATCTTGCCGACGCACTGCTGGCGGGTCACCCACTGGCCACGCTTCACCAGGACCTTGGAGCAGTGGGCGTAGATCGAGTGGATTCCGTTCGGATGCTCGACGATGACGCACAGACCGGCACCGCCACGCCAACCGGCCCACACGACCCGCCCGCGCTCCGCCGCCTTGATCGGCCTGCCGGTCGGAAGGGAGAGGTCGATGCCCTTGTGCATCCGGCCCCGCCGGAAGATCGGATGGATCCGCCACCCGAACTTGGAGCTCAGCCGGCCGTGAACCGGCCAGCAGAAAGAGAGGCGCTTCTCGAGGGTGTGCCGGATCGCCTTGTTGGAGGCCACGATCTGGCTGGCCTGCGCGTCGATGGACCCGAGAGGGATGAAGAGGCGCTCGTCAGCCCTGACCGTCATGTCCTCCCACTTCGCCCGGTTGAAGAACATGACCGTGGACGGCTTCAGGTTGTACCGCTTGGCGATGGTCCAGAGGTTCTCCTTCTTGCCCACCAGGTGGTACGTTCCCAGCCCCACCGGGACGACGATCTCTTCGCCGGGGCGCAGCTGCCGGTCGGGCTTGCAGTTATTGATGACCTCGAGCTGTTCCACGGCGACCCGGTAGGTGACGGCCAGGCGGCTCAGCGTGTCGCCCTTCTTGGCAACGTGCGTCCTGAAGGTGAAGCTGGAGCCGTTGCCTTCCTCGTCGAGCTCGGGGATGGACACGTCGACCTCGTCAGCCTCGAACGCCTCCTCGTCCAGCGCCATGAACTCCTCGAGGGTGGCCACGCCGGACGCGGCCGGGGCGCCCGACACACCGGTCTGCCCCATGGTGAGCAGAGTGGGATTCGGGATCTGATGGTCCATCTCGCTCACCGGGTCGTCGAGCAACGCCGGAGCGACACCATCCTCCTCGTCGGCCACGCCGCTCACGACCCTCGCTTCGGGAACCAGCGACGCCTGGACGAACCCTCGGCGCACCGAGACCGGCGCCAGATACGAGCTGAGCGGATCTCGCGTCAGCACCCCGGCGAGCGATGCCCGGGCGACCCGGAAGCTCCGGGCCACCTGGCGGGTGTCGGGATCGGTGTGGGTGAGATAGTGGGTGTAGAAAGCGACCGTGAGGAGAATGCCTGCGATACCGAACCTAGTACCCCAGTCGATCTGTGATCGGACCATCGTTCCTCTTTGCTTTCAAGCCAGGCCAGAAAACAAGCCCGGCGACCGACTCTTGGATGAGAGCGCGGCATGATATGCGAGCACTGCCCTCATGTCAAGCCTGTTTCCCCTGACCCGGCGCCTCGCCGGGTCCGAGTCG
>JACQZM010000699.1:0-3018 GCA_016213885.1 Candidatus Rifleibacteriota bacterium
GGAGAAGCCCTCGACCTTCCGATCCGCCGCCTCGGTCAGGCCCAGCGCCTTCAGCGCCTCGCCGACCTCGTTCCGGGTGAGCCCTGCGGTGCAGCGCGCCAGCAGATACAGATTCTCGAAGGCCGTGAGCGATTCGTAGAAGGCGGGACGCTCCACCAGGGCCCGCACGCGAAACGGGATCGAGTCGGGGCCGTAGAAGAGTCTCTTGCCGCCGATCGACACCTCGCCGGACGATGGCCGGATCAGCCCGCAGATCATCCGGAGCGTCGTGGTCTTGCCGGCACCGTTGGGGCCGACGAAGCCGGTGATGAGCCCGCCCGGCACCTTCAGCTCCACGTCCCGGACCGCCCACACGCGGCCGAACCGTCGCGAGAGGCCGTGGGTCGCGATGCCGGGAGCACCGTGGTCCTTGGACATCACCCGGTGAAGATCGCGTACCGGTATCGGGAGAACATGTATCGCCTCTCCTTCACGTAGCTGGCCCCCCGCTCCATGGCCCGCCTGTTGACCCGGAGGTCGGCGCCGGCCGGGGCGCCCTCCAGCCTGAGCACGTCCCTGAGCGCGTCCAGCCCCACCTCGAGGTTCAACAGCTTGGAGCAGGCCACGAACGCGCCCAGCAGCGCCATCGAGGGAGTGACCAGCCCCGGTTCGGCCGGGGCCAGCTCCGCCACCGGCACGCCGATCGACCGGATGTCGTCCCTGAACTGGCTCTCCTCGGCCCGGACCCTGGTCGAGTCGTACACGAGCAGTCCCCCGGCCTTCAGCCGCCCGTTGAAGCTGTCGAAGGCGTGGAGATTCAGCGCGATCAGCGCGTCGGGCACCTCCACGACCGGGGAGCCCACCTGGGCGCTCGACACGATCACGGTTCCGTGGGCGTTGCCCGCCATGATGACCGGACCGTGGGGAGGGAGCCAGCTCACGTGGCGTCCCGACAGCATCCCCGCCCTGGCGAGGATGTGGCCCAGAATGTCGATACCATCGAACGCGTGGCCCGCCACGACCACCTTCTCGATTTCGAGCGACATGCCCGCGACTACCCCTCCTCGTTCCGGCCGAACCTGCCCAGCGGAAACGCCGGCACCATCGTCTGGGCCACGTGGGTTTCCGCGTCGGTGGGGCTCAGGCCCCAGTAGGTCGTGCACGAGCCGAGCACCTCCACCAGCGCGGTGCCACGGCCCTCCAGGGGAAACCGGAAAGCTGCCCTGAGAGCGAGCCTGGCCCGCTCCACGTTCTCGGGACTGTTCAGAGCGACCCGCTCGATCCGGGCCGGCAGGTCCATCCCGGCGAGCATCTCGGAAAGCCGGATCGGGTGCCCGTGCTGCTGCGGATCGCGCCCCGCCGGGGTCGTCCTGGTCTTCTGCCCGGCCAGCACCGTGGGCGACAGCTGGCCGCCGGAGAGGCCGGTGGCGCAGTTGTTGACCACCAGCATGGTGATCTTCTCGTTGCGGCTCACCGCGTGGACCAGATCGGTCAGGCCGGCGGAGAGCGCGTCGGTCTCTCCCTGGTAGGTGAACACCGCCGCGTCGGGCACGGCTCGCTTCAGCCCGGCGGCCACCGATGGGGCGCGCCCCGGGGACGACGAGACGAAGTCCAGGTCCAGGAAATCGTACATCAGGAACGAGCAGCCGACCCCGCAGACCCCCACGGCGCGCCGGTGCAGGTCGAGCTCCTCGATCACCTCGGCCAGGAGCCGGTGGAGGACGCTGTGGCTGCATCCCGCGCAGTAGTGGAACGGGATCGGTCTCAGGATGCTCGATCGGGCGCCTTGCGTGGTCACGACAGGAGTTTCACCGCCTCGTGCATCACCTCGAACGGCGAGGGCACCTCGCCTCCGGTCCGGCCGTAGAAGAAGACCCTCTTCTTGTCGCCCAGGGCCAGCTTCACGTCGTGCAGCATCTGCCCCGCCGACAGCTCGAGCACCAGCACCGATCGGGCCTTCTTGACGGCCTGGGCGAGCGTCTCGCCGGGGAAGGGCCAGAGGCTTATCGGCCTGAACAGCCCCATCTTCAGGCCGCGCTTGCGGGCCTTCTCGATGGCCGTCTTGGCGACGCGCCCCATGATGCCGAACGCCACGAGCACCACGTCGGCATCCCGGCACAGGTGCTCCTCGTAACGGTGGACCCGATCGATCAGCCCGCTGGCCTTCTGGAACAGCTGGTAGTTGTGGGCATCCAGCGAACCCGACGTCCAGTAGGTGCTGGTGATCACGTTGGCCTTGCGGTCGCCGCGGTCGCCGACCATCCATCGCTTCCGGACCGGGCCCTTCTTCCGGGCGGGCAGCTCTACCGGCTCCATCATCTGACCCACCATGGCATCCACCAGCATCACCACGGGGCTGCGATGCTCCTCCGCCAGGTCGAACGCCTCGTACGTCAGGTCGACCGCCTCCTGCGCCGAGGACGGAGCCAGGGCGATCGTGCGATAGTCTCCGTTGCCGCCGCCCCGGGTCGCCACGAAGTAGTCGGCCTGGGAGGGGAGGATGTTGCCGAACCCGGGACCGGCCCGGCACACGTCCACCACCAGCATCGGGACCTCGCTGGCCGCCAGGTGCGACAGCCCCTCCTGCATCCGAGCGAATCCGGGACCCGACGAGGACGTCATCACCCGGCCCCCTCCGGCGGCGGCCCCGAACGCCATGGCCACGGCGGTCGCCTCGTCCGGCGCGATCAGGAAGGCTCCCCCGGCCTCGGGGAGCCGCCGGGACAGGTACTCCACCAGCTCGGTCTGGGGAGCGATCGGGGTGCCGAAGAACTGGGTCAGCCCGGCCCGCAGCGCCGCTTCGGCGATCGCCTCCGTGGTGCGCATCAGCACCTTGTCGAGCTCCCGCTTCCGGGCCCGGACGGCATCCCTGCGAGGGGCCCT
The DNA here is from genome assembly GCA_016213885.1 of Candidatus Rifleibacteriota bacterium. Lineage (GTDB taxonomy): Bacteria > Muiribacteriota > UBA6191 > JACPRK01 > JACQZM01 > JACQZM01. The sequence goes on from JACQZM010000699.1 coordinate 2,863, forward strand.
CCGGTCATCCCTGGCGGTCTCGTGCTCCGACTGCCGGCCGGAGCCCTGGCCCCTAGATCCGCACGGTACGGACACCTGACGCCTCCTGAGACTCCTTGAACAGCTCGAACACCCGCTCGGCCACCTGTTCCACCGACAGCCCGTGAGTGTCCACCC
>JACQZM010000699.1:3026-8086 GCA_016213885.1 Candidatus Rifleibacteriota bacterium
GTCCACCCGGTGGGGGATCCGGTCGTAAGCCCGCTTCCGTTCTCCCAGCAACGCCTGGATCTTCGCCACGTCGAGGCTCCCCCCGAGCAGGCCGTGGCCGCCCGCCCTGGCCCGCTCCAGGATCGTGGAGGCGCGGGCCGTGAGCAGGATGCCCACGCCGTTCACGGAGAGCATCCGGGCGTTCCCCGGGTCGAGCGGCACCAGGCTGCCACAGGCGATGACCGACCGTTCGCGACCGGCCACCTCCCTCACGATATCACGCTCGAGGCCGCGGAACGTCACCTCGCCGCGGGCGGCGAGAACCTCGTCGATCGGCGCTCCCTCCAGATCCACGATCATCTCGTCGGTGTCGACGAACTCGAGCCCGTGCAGCTGGGCCAGGCGGCGACCCACCCTGGTCTTGCCGGTCAAGGCGAATCCGTACAGGACGATGTTGGTCTTCATGCCGCTGGATCAGCCCACCTTCTGGGGGGCCTCCGCGTCCACGGCCCCGACCGGTTTGTACTCGGGATCCAGAACGCCGAACAGCTTGCAGAGCCTCAGGTGGAGGTCCTTCTGGCCGAGCCCTCGGGTCATCTTGCCTCCTTCGGCCCAGCTGATGTGGCCGGTCTCCTCCGACACGACCAGCGCCACCGCGTCGGAGATCTCCGTGATGCCCAGCCCGGCCCGGTGCCGCGTGCCGAGCTCCAGAGCCAGCTCCGTCGACTGCGAGAGCGGCAAGAAGCAGCTCGCCGCCTCTATCCGGTAGCGGCTGATGATCACGGCGCCGTCGTGGAGCGGCGTCAGGTGGTGGAAGATCGTGAGCAGCAGACGTTCCGAGATCTGGGCGTTGAGCAGCACGCCGGTCTCGCAGTAGTCCCTGAGGCCGGTGCGCTGCTCCAGGATGACCAGCGCCCCGGTCCGGGTGGCGGCCAGCCTCAAGAGCGCCGATTCGAGCTCCACCACCATGTTCGCCACCTGGTCCTGGGGGAGGCGGATCGGCAGGATGCCGCCCCGGCCCAGATGCTCCAGCGCCCTCCGCAGCTCCGGCTGGAAGATGATCACCAGGGCCGCGACGCCGAGGGTCATGAAGATGTTGATCAGCCACTCCAGCGAGTAGAGGCCGAATCGATTGGACAGCACCTTGACCAGGAAGACGAGGCCGATCCCCTTCAGCAGGTTCGCCGCCCGGGTGCCAGACAGGAGCGACAGGCCGTAGTAGATCAGGCAGCTGACCGCCAGGATGTCGACGCAGTCCGACCAGGTCAGGTAGCGGAGCATCTCCAGGGGGGGCGAATTCATGGGGCGGTCACGAGGCGAGATACTGCTCGTAGAGACGGCCCCATGGAGTCGTCGAGAACCGCCGGATCCGGGCACGTCCGATCGTGGGGTACCAGATCCAGTCGTGGTAGATGTTCGACGCCAGCGGAGCCCAGAAGAACAGCGGGCTCTTCAAGAGCAGGCGCTCCAGCGGCTTCAGCGGGCCCTTCCGGATCAGCTGGTCGCCCCAGATGACCAGCGACCGCGCCACCTCGAACCCGAGGTTCATACCCGAGACATCGTCGCCCACGAGCTCGATCTCGGCAGGGTCGTTCACGCCGAAACCGGCCTGGGCCGCCATCTCCAGGTAGGGGATCTTCCGCGGGTCGAAGCCCATGATCCTGGCCGCCACCGAGTCGATCGCCACCTGGTCGGCCGACGCCAGGATCACGTTGCCGTCCACCGGGATCATCGTCCTGGGACCGGCGCCGTTGCCGCAGACGGTCCCATCCATGACCGCAAGGACGCTGGGGTGGATCTCCCGCTGCATGGCGAGCAGGTCCACCAGCACCTCGTGGATGAACTCGTGGGCGAAGTGGCGCACCTCCTTGAGAAGACCTCCGAACGCGTTCTTGATCGCCCCCGTGGTGATGGAATGGCCGTGGGTCTTGACCGTGGGCAGATGAACGATCTGCTTGCCGATGTACATCTTCGGGATCTCGATCCCGTCGGGGAAGATCTGGTTCAGCTTCAAGAGCTTGCTCTGGAACTTGTGGACGGTCCACTCGACTTCGGGCAGCGGGATGAACGGCAGGCCGAACCGGTCGAGGACCGGCTTCCACCGGTTGTTGATGAATCCCTGGCGGGGGTTCGTCACCACTGTCTTGTTCTCCACCGGAAAGAGGCGGGACAGGTCGTAGCCGTCCTTCTTGAAGGCGCCCAGCACCCCGTCGAGCTGCCACGGCTGGGACGAGCACGACGGGAAGTACTTGGTCCACGACAGGTTCAGCTTGATCAGCGTGTCCGTCCCCGGAGCGATGATCTCCTTGTAGTTCGCCAGGTTCATGAGACGGTGGTAGTCGTCGATGACCGTCTCCGGCCTGGTCTTCAGAACGGCCACCTTGGCCTTGGACATCTCTTGGTCTCCTCCGGTGCCGCGGCGCGTCAGAGTCCGGGTTCGCCGGACCGGCGGGCCGGGCCCGCACCTGCCGACGTTGGGTTGCCCCCGGTCACGGTCGAGCCTCGGCGACGAGTCGCGAGAACGAGGCAGGGTCCAGAACCTCGACCCTGACCGAGTTGGTTCGCTTGAACTCTTGCCACTCCTTGTTCCGCTCCAGGTCCAGCAGCTCGGGCACCTCGGTCACCAGGAAATCGCAGTCGAGAGCCAGCGCTGAAGCGAGGAACTTGTTGTCCTCGGGGTCCGTACAGATCTCTATCTCGATGTCGGGCGGCACCGGGTACACCTCGCCGGTGGAGGCGCGCTGGTACGCTTCGGCCAGAGGGATCTGCCTCAGACGGTCCAGCACGATGGAGAGGCGGGAGGTGCCCAGGAGCACCTGGAGCGCCTCCCGGAGGATGAGGTCGGACAGGCAGAGCTTCCAGCCCTCGGGGAGCCGCAGCAGACCCACGTAGGGCTCGTTCGGATCGATGAGCCCCCTGATCAGGGTGTGGGTGTCGTAGATCACTTGCCTCACGGCGCCCTCACTTCTTCTGTCTCACTTCGCGTACGGAGCTGGCCACCAGCCGCCCGATCTCCTGGGGATCGAGGTCCCGGGCCTGGGCCCGGATCGGCTTGAACAGGTCGTGAAGAGAGGCGGTCCAGGCCGAGCCGCTCCCGGCCGGCGGCGCCTCGCTCACGGCCACCGGCGCGGACCTGACCGGACCCGCGCCGCCCATGGCGCGCAGCGGCGACGGCGGCGGGCCCTCCTCCGCGCCGATCATCCCGTCGTCCCGCTCCGGCGCCTGGAACTGGTCGAAGGGGCTCGGCGGTGTCCCTGCCCCGAACGGGGATCCACGTCCGGCTGTTCCGGGCGCGGCGCCTTGATCCTCTCCCGGGTCCTGTCCGGCGGCGTCGAAGGGGGAGGGGCCGAAGGCGGGCGCTCCTGGACCGGGGAACGAACCGCCGAACGGGCTCGTCGAGCCGAACGGCGTCGGCCCCGCCGGTCCGTTGCCTGGCCCGGCGCCGAACGGTGACGATGCCAGCGGGCTGGCTGGGCTGAACGGGGAGCCGCCGAGCGGGCTCGTCGAGCCGAACGGAGCGGCGGTCTTCTGACCAGGGAGCGGAGCCGCGTGGGCGAACGGGTCTGACACGGCGCCTGCGGCGGGCGGCTCGGCTCCGAACGGGGAGAGGGCCGGCGGACCGCCCGGGGCGCCGCCGAACGGGGAACCCGACAGCGGGCCGCCGGAAAACGGGGACGCGGCCGGACCGCCGAAAGGAGTGGCCGCGAAAGGGCTCGGACGCTCCTCGGGAGCGGGAGCCGGGTCGGCGGGCGGCTGGTCGAACGTCCCGAAGCCGCTGACGGGCGGGGCTGCCTCCGCCGGCTTGCCCTGGCGCTGACGGTCGTGACGACGGGGGGGGCCGGGCTCCTCGGGCTCGGCAGGAGGCGGCTCCTGGGGCGGCTGCTCCCGCCGGGGCCGCAGCGGCCGGACGGCATCCTGCCTCTGGAGAGGCGCCGGCGGCTCCTCGTCCGCGGGCGGTGGCGCCGTCTCGTCACGGGACCCGAAGGAGACCCCCCGGTGGATCGGTCGAACCTGTTCGACACCCGGCGCCGGCCTCGTGGGCGCAGGCGGCTCCGGCGGGGCAGCGGCCTCGCGGCCCGTCGTCGTCTGAGCCGGCCTCGGGCTCGTCCTCGGCGCTCAGAGCGAACCGGTCCGCTCCAGCAGCGCCGTCGAACGTCGGAACCGGGGCCGGTGGAACGGGCCGCGGGGAACGATTCGAAACCCTGGGCTCGACGGTCGCCGGCCCCTCCGGGGGGGCGACCGCAGGTGCGTCGGGCTCCTGGGCCCGGTGGGTCAGCACGACCTCCATCCTGGAGGCGCGTCCAGCGGTCGAAGACGCCTTGGAAGAAGGTTCTGCGCCCTTGCCGGGCGCCCGTTCGGACCCGTCCCGGGTCGACCGATCGCTCTCGGCTGGCCTCGCCGGCGAGCGACCACCCGCCTGCGGGTTCCGGTCCGGGGTGCTGTCGGGCCGGGGCGGCTCCGTGTCCCCCGGCGGCTCCCCGCCACCCGTGCGGGCCAGCTCGAGCACGATCTGCCATCGTTGTTCCGCAGTGAGCTGCGGCGCGATCCGGCGAAAGAAGGCGAGGAGCTCCTCGAAGGAGAACTCGTAGGAAACCATATGAAACCCGACCCGTTCGGGGGATGCTTGCCGCTGGCGACCGAGATCTCCGCAGGGAGCCACGGCGCGCCGGAAGAGGGTTCTGGGATCGGTCCGGAAATTGCAGGCGCATTATAGCAACGTCGCAACGATCGAAGCAACACGACCAGATGGACACTGGAATTCGGAGTACATCCTTCCAGCCCGAACAGCTCACGACGATTCACGGAGAAACCAGGGAGGGCCGGAGGGCGAGCTGCCCCAGGCGGCCGAGGGGAGAGGAACGAGGAGAGGATCCGACCGGGCCGCGGATCGTCCAATTGCACCGGTCCGCCGGAAGGCCTATTATTCGGTTCGAGCTGCCCCTGACACCCGGCCTCGCCATGACTTCTCGAACCGGTATCTTCGCACGTCCCACAAGCCGGCGCGAACGCGTCCTGGTCGGTGTGTTCCTCGGGGCTTGCGGTCTCCAGTACGCCCTGCTGCTCTCCGCCCTGGAGCGACC
>JACQZM010000699.1:8160-11240 GCA_016213885.1 Candidatus Rifleibacteriota bacterium
ACCGTCCCCGGGGGTGGCCACCCCACGATCCCTGGCCGGGGAGGTGCGGCTCGGTGCGCGGGCGCTGGCCGAAAGGGTGCGAAACGCGGCCCACGACCCGGCCCGGGTGTGGCTCATGAGGCCGGTGCTGGCCCAGCTCTTCGCGCATCGGCTGCCGCCGGGTCCGGTCCGCGGGCAGGACGACGAGAGGCTCTCGCCAGGGAAGATCGCAAGCGACGTCCAGGGCGCCGAGACGCGGGCCGTCGGCGATCTGGAGGCCGTGGGAGAGCCGCTGTTGACCTTCTTCTTCCTCCGGGTGGGCGACGCCAGGGCCGAGACGGCGGCGCGCTGCGTGCTGATCCGGCTGCTGGCGCTGCGCTGGCCGGACCGCCTGGCGCCGGAGCTCGCGCGGATGCTCCGGGAAGCCCCCCCGTCGGTCCCGCTCTGGGAAGCCGCCGCGGCGGCGGGTCGGATCGACCGTCGGCTCGAGGCGCCCGGCCTGAAGCCGGACCTGCGCCGGGCCGTGAGTCGCCTCGCCGGCTGGGGACGGCAGTACCCTATCCAGGCGCTCGTGGCAGCCGGCGATCGAGACAGCATCGCCGAGGTGCTGCCGGCGCTGGCCGACCCGGAGCCGGCGGTGCGGCGGCACGCGGCGCTCTACCTGGGGCAGTGCGAGACGAAGGCGATGCTGGAGCCGCTGTCGCGCCTGGCCAGACGCGACAGTGACGGCAAGACCCGGGAGGCTGCCCAGGTGGCGCTGGCCCGGCTCCTCGGCGTGGTGACGCCCCGGTTCGTCGCAACCCCCCGGGATATCGACGAGGCCTACGACCGATTCCTGAAGGCCGGCCGCCGCGAGTCGGTGCGGATGCGCCAGCTCTTCGTCGCCCGGGGCCTGCCCCACGAGGCCGCTGCCCGGGAGCGGCTGGAGGCGCTGCGGCGTCGGATCGGCGCCGGCGAGTCGTTCGAACGGCTGGCCGCCGCTTTCAGCGCCGACCGCGCTCCGCTCACCCGCGGAGGGCTGCTGTCGCCGCCGCTGCCACCGTCGCGGCTCGCGCCCGAGCTGGCCTGTGCCGTCGAGCGGCTCGTCCCGGGAGAGGTGTCGATGCCCGTGGAGACTCGCGCCGGCTTCCACCTGGTGCAGCTGGTCCAGCGCCTCTCTCCCGAGGCCGTCCCGTTGACCGACGTGGTGGACCGGCTGAGAAGCCAGGTGGAGGAGACCAAGCGGCTGGAGCTGCTGGACCGGGCGCTGCTGCCCCAGCTGGCGATGTTCAGGACGAGGGCCAGGGGGCTGTAGGGACGCGCTTCATCGCGCCCGAGCTCGCGCTCGCGTCCGGCGCCCGACGCCCTCCGGACCCGGCGCACCTTCGGGTCAGCGCCTGCGGCCGGTCTTGCGGAGCACCTCCTGGGCCAGGTTCTCCGGCGGCTCGGGCAGCAGCAGGTTGTCCTTCAGCAGCTGGGCCAGGAACAGGGAGTGACGCAGGTCCTCGGCGCAGGTCCGGCACCGCTCCAGGTGAGCGCGGACGACCAGCTCCTCGTCCGGGGACAGCTTCCCCTCGATGAACGGGGTGATCAGGTTCAGCACCGGCGTGCACCGGTTCATCGGCGAGGTGGTCTTCATCATCTGGCCGCCTTCCCGAAAGCCATACGAGGCGGCGGGGCAATTGGTTCCTTAATGAACGTCTGCCGGCGACTTTTCTGATGGGAGCGGCCGGACTGACGCCCTCCGGGCTCCGGGCTAGCTCGCCAGTTCGATGTCCTTGAGGCGGCGCTGGAGGAGCAGCCTGGCGCGGTTGATCCGGGACTTCACGGTGCCCAGAGGAATCCCCAGGATGTACGAGATGTCCTCCAGCTTCACCCCTTCGATGTACCTGAGGAAGATCACCGACCGGTAGTCCGGGTCCAGGGCGAAGATCGCCTCCTTGATCTGCTCCCGTTCGCGGTTCAGCTCGTAGGCCCGGCTCGCGGCAGGAAGCGACGCCGCCAAAGAGTCGGCCACCTTGGTGTCGCCCAGCTTGGTCTCGAGGCTCACCAGGTTCAGCTTCTTCTTCCGCAAGAAGTCGATCGAGTAGTTGTGGGCCACCCTCAGCAGCCAGGTCGAGAACGGGTACTTCACGTTGTAGTGGGACAGCGACGCGTAGATCTTGAGAAAGATCTCCTGCGAGAGGTCCTGGGCCAGGTGGTAGTCCCTGAAGATGCTGTAGACGTACTTGAACAGCAGGCGCTGGTACCGGTCGACGAGCCGCGCGAAGCTGTCGGGATCCTTGATGAACGGCGGCGGAGGCGGGGCCGATCCGGTCGGCCGCCGGGCGTGGGTCTTGCGCAGGGTCGTCTTCTTGTTCCTCAGCTGGAAAGGCATCGCGAGCGCCCCGCTCACCGGAGCCTCCTGGTTCAGCACCTCGAAAACTCCTGGTCTGATGACGAGCCGGACCCGGGGAGCGAGGCGACCGGTCGGGCGGGTCCCACCTCGTTGGTCACCGGGATGCCGAGCGGGGGCAGGTCTGGGGCAAAGCCCCAGCGCGCGCGTCCCCGCGTCGGCAGTCTCGGAGCCGCCCAGGAACTTCGAAAGCGAAATACCACGGAGAACGGCGAGCCCTCGGCCAGGCTATCTTACCACGCTCGTCAGAGGACCGTCACCTTGACCGGCGCCGAGTTCTTGAGGGAGTTCTGGATCGTGCTGTTGGTCACGACCAGGTCCTGATCGCCGGTGGGCACGCCGGTGGGCACCGTCACCTCGATCATGGTGAGGCCGTCGTAGCGGACGATCGGACAGGCGAAACCGCCGATGGTCACCGTCAGGTTGGTGAACGGCGTCAGGTTGGATCCTCGGAGCGTGAGCCTCTGGCCGACCGCCACGGCGCTCGGGGAGACGATCTTCACCACGGGCTGACCGAAGGCGATTCGATCCGCGATCGCCACCGCGATCGGCTTGCCGCCAGCGTCCTGACGGAACAGCAGGGCGCCGAACGGGTTGCCCGCCCCTCCCACCTGGAAGAACGGGTTCTGCCCGTCGGTCCGGATCTGCAGCACCGCCACCTGGTTCTTGGCCCTGGCCGCGGCCACGGCGTACGAGCCGTCGAACGCCACGTCGATCCCCCGGAGCT
>JACQZM010000138.1 GCA_016213885.1 Candidatus Rifleibacteriota bacterium
CCCCTCCACTTCCCCCCCCCCCCCGAGCGCGACGTCAAATGAGCCCCCTCCACTTCCTGGGTGACTCCGCAGCCAGGCCGAGGCCTGATCACAAGCCCGACTCAGCGAAACAGGCGGGGGATCCTGGGGGGTCGGTGAGGTTGCCCCGGAGCGGAAAGAGGCTGGACTCTCGTCACGCCCTGAGCGAGGCCATGTCGATCACGAACCGGTACTTCACGTCGCTGCGGAGCATGCGCTCGTAGGCTTCGTTGACCTTCTGGATCGGGATCCTCTCGATGTCGCTCTCGATCTCGTGGGCCGAGCAGAAGTCGAGCATCTCCTGCGTCTCCCGGATGCCGCCGATGACGGATCCGGCGATCCGCCGCCGGGCCAGGATCAGGTTGAAGATCGCCGGCGACGGGTGGGGCTCGCTGGGAGCGCCCAGCAGGCAGAGCGTGCCGTCGCGGCGGAGCAGCGTCACGTAGGCGTCCAGGTCGTGGGGCACCGAGACGGAGTTGATGATCAGATCGAAGCTCCGGGTGTGCTTCTTCATCGCGTCGGCGTCGCGGGAGATCACGACCTCGTCGGCGCCCAGCCTCCGGCCGTCCTCGACCTTGGACGCGGAGGTGGTGAACAGCACCACGTGAGCCCCCATGGCGTGGGCGAGCTTCACCCCCATGTGACCCAGACCGCCGAGGCCGACGATGCCGACCTTGTTGCCTTTGCCGACCTTCCAGTGGCGGAGCGGCGAGTACAGGGTGATCCCGGCGCAGAGCAGCGGGGCCGTGGCGGCCGGGTCGAGATTGCCCGGGACTCGCAGCGCGAACCGCTCGGCCACCACGATCCGCTCGGAGTAGCCTCCGTAGGTCATGCCGCCGGTGTGCCGGTCGGGGCTGTTGTAGGTCAGAACCATGGACCCTTCGCAGTACTGTTCGAGCCCTTCGGCGCAGCTCGAGCACTCGCGGCACGAGTCGACCATGCACCCCACGGCGGCCAGATCGCCGGGCTCGAACCCCTTCACGCCCTTTCCCACGGCGGAGACCCGGCCCACGATCTCGTGGCCCGGCACCACCGGGAAGATCGTGTTGTGCCACTCGTTGCGGGCCGTGTGGATGTCCGAATGGCAGATGCCACAGTGGAGGATGTCGATCTGCACGTCCTCGGCACCGGGCTCACGACGCTCGAAGCTGAACTGGCCCAGCGGCGAGGTCGCGGTCTGGGCGGCGAAACTCCTGGTCTTCATCGGTGCTCTCCTTGGCTGTTTCGTCCGGCCGGGAGGTCGGGGTTCGGGGGGCTGCCATCATTCCTACCCCGTCCGTGTCCGGCGCGCAACCCCGACCCTGCCCCGCGTGCGAGCACCGGTCGAGCTCCGCCGGCCGGCCCGGCGGGGGGTCCAGAGGGGCCGGCGTCCGGCGACGGCTCTCCTGGCTTCGACGCCTCCCGGCCAGCCGAGCGCCGCTTCCACTCCGACCAGGGCGTCTCGAACCGGTGGTGGCTCTCCCGGCAGTACCGGTGGAAGAGCCGCAGGAAATCCAGCCGGGCGGCTGCCGGCTCGTACTGCCAGGAGTCGGTGGCCGGCAGCTCCAGGAGCGGCTGGCCGCCCAGCAGCGCCTGCCGGGACAGGATGTCCTGGGCGCGGACGCGGGGAGCGTTCTTCATCATGTCGTACATCACCATGAACGTGGCGGTCCGGCCGCGGCCCGCCTCGCAGTGGAGGTGGAGCCAGCCGTCCCTGGGAAGCCGGGCCGCAGCCTCGACGAACCGGTCGACCTGGTCGTCCGGTGGACCCGAATGGTCCGGGACCCTGAGCCGGAGGTAGCCGAGCCCCAGGGCGCGGCAGGCCGACTCCTCGTCCTGGACGTCCCGGACCAGGATGGTGTACAGCTCGTCCTCGATCCTCGCGCTCTTCGAGGGTCGCACCACCCGGGCGACCCGGGCGCTCGCCAGCCGGGCCAGTCGGTCGGCCTCGTCCTGCGCCGCCTCGTCAGAGCCCTTGCTCCTGTTCGCCCAGTTGCGGAAGCCCCGCCAGTGTACCGGGAGCCCGTTCAAGAAACCGTGGGACTCCTGTCTGAGGTCCACGATGGTGATGCTGGTCGCGGGCACCTTCGCCTTGATCAGCGCCAGGCCCCGGATCGACGGATTGGAGCTGCCGGAGCAGCGCAACCTGGACAGCCCCTCGAGCGATGGGGCCGGCCTGCCGCGGATCGAGACGGTGTCCTGGGCGTTACGGAACTCCCGCATGTCGAAACTCTGGAACATCGGCGAATCCAGCGTCAGGATCGGGGCGGAGCCAGGGCCCGGCGGCGCCGTCCAGGCGGACGAGGCCAGGCAGATCGTCGCGAGGCCGACGAGCGTCACGCGTCGGGCGAGGGATGGCGCGGGCGGTGGGTGGGGCATCGGTTCCTTCCTCCAGCGGACCCCGGCAGGATGGACGACCGGGCCTGCCCCAGTCAAGACGTGCCTCGGCGTGGCGTTGACCCTGACGGTCGGCCCGTGATAGCGTTGCTGAGCCATGCGCCATCGCCTCGTCGGCCATCTGGCCCGCCTCGTCACCACCTACCCGTGGTGGGTCCTCGCCGTGGGCCTGGTGCTGCTCGTCGGCTCGAGCTACCTGAGCGCCCACCTGCAGCTGCGGCCCAGCCGCCTCGACATGGTTCCGCCGAACGACCCTGACGTCCTGAGCTGGCAGCGGTTCAACGAGGACTTCGGCGGGGTGAACACCGTGCTCCTGGTGGTGGAAGGGCCTCCCCGGGAGATCCGATCGTTCGCCGACGAGGCCGCCGCAACGCTGCGCCCGCTCAAGGAGTGGATCCGCTCCGTCACCTACCGGGTCGACATCGAGCGGTTCGAGGCCCAGGGCTTGTTTCTGCTCACCGAACAGAAGCTCGCCGACATAGAGGAAGGCCTGATCAACCTCAAGCCGTTCGTCCGGGACGTGTGCGCCGAGCCCACGATCGCCCGGGTCCTCTCCTACCTGGCCGAGGAGATCGGCGACGAGGAGGCGCCTCCGATGGAGGTGCCCAAGACGGTCAAGAGCATGGAGTTCGTGCTGCGGGCCGTGGAGGCGTTGAACGCCCAGCTGGCCCGGGTCATGGCCCCGTCCGGCTCGCGCGCCCGGGTTCCTCCCAAGGTGTTCCCGTCGCTGGAGATCAAGGCCCAGGGCTCCAAGCGACTGGAGCACGATCCCGACGGCTATCTCCTGTCGAAGAGCCAGGACCGGCTCCTGATCGTCCTCTCGCCCGCCGTCGACCTGAGGCAGTCGTCGATCACCAGGCAGTTCAAGGAGGCTGTGGACCGCAAGCTCGAACCGCTGTTGAAGCGTCACGGCAAGGTGCAGGTCGCCACCACCGGGGGGCCGATCCGCAGCCTCGAGGAGGAGGCGACGGTCCGCAAGGACATGCGGGTCACCGCCATCGTCGCCGGCGTGGGCGTGGTGGTCATCTGCCGGATCGGCTTCCAGGGGATCCTGCCGGCGATCCTCCTCTCGTTCTGCCTCTGGACCTCCGTGGTGTACGCCACCGGGCTGGCCAGACTGACCATCGGCCACCTCAACCTGATCGGCGCCGTGTTCATCCCGCTCCTCCTCGGCCTGGGTGAAGATTTCGGCAACTACGTGCTCATGGTCTACCAGGACTCGCCCAAGGGCGAAGGCCCCGACCAGATGCGGGAGTCCGTGGAGGTGGCCTCGAGCGGCATGGTGCTGGGCGCCCTCACCACCGCCGCCGTGTTCTTCTCCCTGTGGTTCCACGAGTTCGGGGCGTTCCGGGAGATGGGCATCATCTGCGGTTGCGGGATCCTCCTGTCCATGATCTCCATGCTGACGCTCTTGCCGGCGGCGATGGTCATCAGGGCCCGGTTCCTGCCGCCGGGGGCCGGAGTGCGCTCCGAGCAGTACGAGGAGCGGTTTCCGATCCTGGGGAGGTTCATCGCGGCCCTGTCGCGGCCCAGGCGGGCCGTGCTCGCCCTGACCATCCTGCTGCTCTGGCTGGCCTGCGACAGCATGCACCGGATCCCCTTCGACTACAACATGACCAACATGCTCTCCCAGTCGACGCAGACCGTGAAGTACGAGTCGATCCTCAGGGAGGAGTTCGGGGTCGCCGTGGAGTTCGCCGTGGTGTGCGGTCGCAATCTCGACGACCTGTACGAGATCAGGGATCGCCTGGCCGAGGCGACCTCGGTCGCGGTGGTGGACAGCCTCGCCAACTACGTGCCCCGGAACGTCGAGGCCAAGCGGCCGACCGTGGAACGTATCGCGGCGTGGGCCAGGCAGCGGGACAAGCCGGCCAAGACGCCGGTGAGCGTCACGGCGGACGAGACGGCCCAGGGCCTCCAGCAGCTCAAGAAGGCGCTCCGGAGACCCCGGCGGCTGGCGAACATGATGGAGAACCGGGAGCTCCACGACGTGCTCGACACCCTGGACAAGCAGATCGACCTGGCGGTGGCCACGCTGCCGAAGGTGGCGGCGACCCGGCTGAAGGGGGGCCTGGACGAGCTGAGCGTGTCGATCGGCGCCGAGCTCGGCCGGTTCCTCGGCTTCATGGCCAAGGCCGGAACGCTGCCGCATTACACGGTGGACACGATCCCGGACGAGCTCAAGAGCAGGTACGTGAGCAAGAGCGGCCGGTTCGCCGCGTTCCTGAGCCCGGCGTTCGACCTGACCCAGGAGAGCTCCGCCCGGACGTTCTACGACCAGGTGAAGTCGCTGGAGACCGACGGGAAGCTCGAGACGGCCGGCATCCCGCTCATCGTCTACCGGATGATGCGGATGGTGAAGAAGGGGTTCACCCGGGCGGCCTGGATCGGCATGGTCGCCTGCCTGCTGATGCTCCTGATCGACTTCCGACGGCTCGACCTGGCGCTGCTCTGCATGGTCCCGGTGGTGTGCGGGGCGGTCTGGATGATAGGTCTGATGAGCGCTCTGGGCCTCCGCTGGAACCCGATGGATTCCATCGCGATCCCGATCCTCCCGGGGGTGGCCGTGGCGTTCGGCGTGAACATCATCCACCGGGCGCTCCTCGAGGGTGACGTCCGGGTCGCCCTGGCCAGCACCGGCCGGGCCGCCTTCTACTCGGCGTACACCACCATCGTCGGGTTCGGAGCCCTCCTGATGGCGCACCACAGGGGTCTCCACTCGTTCGGCCTGGTGATGGTGTTGGGGGTCGCCTGCTGCATCATCTCCGCCGTGACGGTGCTACCGGTCCTCCTGTCGCACCTGCTGAAGCGACCCGCCAGGGAGCAGGTCCCCTGACCTGCCCCGCCAGGTATTCCCGAGGCGACACACGATAGCCGGGCTGGCGGTCACGCCAGGAGCGACGGGTGGCCCTTCCATATATTAGGATCTCCCCGCCGCGCCCGAGGGCGGAGCGCCGCCGATCGTCCGGTCGGCGACCCCGCCGGCGCGAGAAGCGGTCGTGACGCACCGCGCAACGACGGGAAACCTAGGGGCGTGGACCCCCAGGATCGAGCACCGGGAGCGCGATTGCATCCCTCGAGAAAAGTGGTATCATGCGCGCCGCGCCGGACCGCCGGAACGGCTGCGAGGGCGCGCCGGAAGGGCGGACCCCGATGAAGATGATGAAGGCTCTGGTCAAGAAGGAGCGCGGGCCCGGGATGTGGCTCGACGAGGTGCCGGTTCCCGAGATCGACATCAACGACGTGCTGATCAGGGTCATGAAGACCGCCATCTGCGGCACCGACGTCCACATCTACAACTGGGACTCCTGGGCGCAGCGTACGATCCCCGTGCCGATGGTGGTGGGCCACGAGTTCGTGGGGCGCGTGGCCGAGCTCGGCAGCAACGTCCGGGGGTTCAAGGTCGGCGACATCGTCAGCGGCGAGGGGCACATCATCTGCGGGCAGTGCCGCAACTGCATGGGCGGTCGCCGCCACCTCTGCAAAGACACCAGGGGCGTGGGAGTGAACCGGCCCGGGTGCTTCGCCGAGTACGTGGCCATACCCCAGACCAACGTCTGGTACCAGGCCCCGGGGATCCCGCTGGATGTCATGGCGATCTTCGATCCGTTCGGAAACGCCACCCACACGGCGCTGTCGTTCCGGCTCCTGGGCGAAGACGTGCTCATCACGGGAGCCGGGCCGATCGGCTGCATGGCCGCGGCGGTCTGCCGTCACGCCGGGGCCCGGAACATCGTGGTGACCGACGTCAACCCCTACCGCCTCGAGCTCGCCAAGAAGCTGGGGGCCACCCTGGCGCTCGACGTGAGGACCAGACGGCTCGCCGATGCCCAGAAGGAGCTCGGCATGAAAGAGGGGTTCGACGTGGCGCTGGAGATGTCGGGCAACCCCGCGGCGTTCCGGGAGATGCTGGCCAACATGTGCCACGGCGGCCGGATCGCCATGCTGGGCATCCCCACGGAGGAGATGGCCATCGACTGGAACCTGGTGGTGTTCAACATGCTCACGATCAAGGGTATCTACGGTCGCGAGATGTACGAGACCTGGTACCAGATGACCGTGATGCTGCAGAGCGGGCTCGACATCAGCCCGATCGTCACCCACCAGTTCGACTACACCGAGTTCGAGTCGGGCTTCGAGGCCATGCGATCGGGCCTGGCCGGAAAAGTGATCCTCAACTGGAGCGAGAACTGAGCGGCCTGGCTTTTCTGGAGAACCGAAAAGGACAAGCCATGAGCAACATGGGTTCGTACGAAGAGCGGGTGAGGAGTTTCGACCTGGACGAGGTCAAGGCCGAGCTGGGGTACACGGACGGCTCCCCGCTCAACATCGGCGCGCTGTGCAGCGACCGGATCTGCAAGCTGGGGCTCGCCGGCAAGAAGGCGTTGCTCTGGGAGGGCTCGGAGGGCCAGCAGCGGGTCTTCACCTACGACGACCTCCGGGTGCTGAGCAACACGTTCGCCGCGGGGCTGAAACAGATGGGGATCGTGCCGGGCGACCGGGTCTGTCTCTTCATGGACCGCATCCCGGAGCTGTACATCGGCATGATCGGGATCCTGAAGCTGGGAGCCGTGGCTCAGCCGCTGTTCTCGGCGTTCATGTCGGACTCCTTGCACACGCGCCTGTTCGACGCGGGGACCCGGGCGATCCTGACGACCAAGCGTCACGTGCGGAAGGTCCGGAAGATCCTCGGCGAGCTGCCGGCCATGGAGAAGGTCGTCGTGCTCGATGCCGACGACGGGTTCGAGCTCAAGGAGCGGGAGGTCGCCTTCTCCATGGACCGGGCGCCCCGGGTGGAGTCGTTCGAGCCGTTCCCGGCCACCCCCGAGACCCCGTCGCTGCTCCACTACACGTCCGGCACCACCGGCAAGCCCAAGGGCGCTCAGCACGTCCACGGCTCGAGCTTCTCCCAGTACATCACCACCAAGTGGGTGCTGGACCTCGAGCCCGACGACATCTACTGGTGCACCGCCGACCCCGGCTGGGTCACCGGTACCTCCTACGGGATCATCGGGCCCTGGCTCCTCGGCGTGACGCAGGTCGTGCTGGACGCCGGGTTCTCCGCAGCCCGATGGTACGAGTTCATGCAGAGGTATCGGGTCTCCATGTGGTACTCCGCACCCACGGCGATCCGCATGCTCATGAAGGAGGGCAAGCAGCTGGTCCAGAAGTTCGACCTGAGCTGCCTCCGCCATCTCTGCAGCGTCGGGGAGCCGCTGAACGCCGAGGCGGTGCTCTGGTCCCAGGACGCCTTCGGCAAGCCGTTCCACGACACGTTCTGGCAGACCGAGACCGGGGCGATCATGGTGGCCAACTACCCGGGGATGAAGGTGAAGCCCGGCTCCATGGGACGGCCGTTCCCGGGCATCACGGCCACGGTCCTCGATCTGAAGACCAAGCAGCCCGTCACCCGGCCGGGGGTCGTGGGGCTCATCGCGTTCAAGCCGGCTGGTACATCTCCGGGGACCGGTCGAGCATCGACGAGGACGGGTATTTCTGGTTCGTCGGCCGGGACGACGACGTGATCAACACGGCGGGCCATCTGGTGGGCCCGTTCGAGATCGAGTCGGCCCTGTTGCAGCACCCGGCCGTGGCCGAGTCGGCCGCGGTGGGCAAGCCCGACCGTGTGAACATGGAGGTCGTGAAGGCGTTCGTGGCGCTGAAGCCCGGGTTCGAAGGCAAAGAGAACCTGGACCTCGAGATCATGAACTTCATTCGCAAGAAGCTCTCCCCGCTGGCGATGCCGCAGGAGATCGAGTTCGTCAAGTCGCTGCCGAAGACCCGCAGCGGCAAGATCATGCGACGGTTGCTGCGAGCCAAGGAATGGGGCGAACCGATCGGAGATACCTCCACGCTCGAGGACGAGTAGCCAATTTCAGGAGGACACACGAATGGTCAACGACAGTGAGCTGTGCGAGATCATCCTGCAGTACGTCAAGGACGAGTACCTGGACGAGGACGACGACACCCAGATCGGGCCGGATTCGCCGCTCATCTCATCGGGGATCGTCGATTCGTTCTCCATGGTGTCGCTGAAGACGTTCCTGGAACGGAAGTACAAGATCAGCATCCCGGACGCCAAGGCCACTCCCGAGGCGTTCGATTCGGTCAACAAGATCGTGGCGCTGATGAAGGAGTTCTTCTGATGGCCTACGCCGACAAGATCCGCGAAGCGTATCGCAAGGAGCTCGCCGACATCCGCACCGCCGGGTTGTTCAAAGAGGAGCGGTTCATCCATTCCCCGCAGGCCGCGGAGATCACGGTGGAGTTTCCCTCCGGCGCCCCGCAGCAGGCTGTCATCAACCTGTGCGCCAACAACTACCTCGGCCTCTCGAGCCACCCCGAGGTCATCAGGGCGGCTCACGAGGGGCTCGACAGCCGCGGCTACGGCATGTCGTCGGTGCGGTTCATCTGCGGCACCCAGGAAATTCATAAAGAGTTGGAGCGGAAGTTGGCCAATTTTTTACGTCTGGATGATGCCATTCTCTATGCCGCCTGTTTCGACGCCAATGGCGGAGTTTTCGAGCCCTTCATCCTCACCGACCAGGACGTGATCATCGCCGACCGGCTGGTGCATGCGTCGCTGGTGGACGGCATCCGGCTGAGCAAGGCGCTCCAGGAGTCGTACAAGCACAACGACATGAAGCACCTGGAGCGGAAGCTCGAGGAGTTCCAGGACAAGCGGATCCGGCTCATCGTCACCGACGGGGTGTTCTCGATGGACGGCGACGTGGCACCGCTGGACGTGATCTGCGCTCTGGCCGAGAAGTACGACGCCATGGTGCTCCTGGACGACTCCCACGCCACGGGGTTCATGGGCCGCACGGGGCGCGGCACCCACGAGATGCGGGGCGTGCTGGGGAAGATCGACCTCATCACCACCACCCTGGGCAAGGGGCTGGGCGGAGCGTCAGGGGGGTGCGTCTCCGGACGGGCGGAGCTGGTCGAGCTGTGCCGCCAGCGCGCGAGGCCCTACCTGTTCTCGAACGCCATCCCGCCGGTGGTCGTGGCTGCGGCCAACAAGGTGCTCGAGCTGGTCTCCTCGACCACGGAGCGCCGGGACAAGCTCGAGCGAAACACCCTGTACTGGCGGAAGGCGCTCACCGAGGCCGGCCTGGACATCAAGGCCGGGGAGAGCCCCATCGTCCCGGTGATGCTGTACAACGCCAAGCTGTCCCAGGACGTGGCTCGCGACCTGTACAAGGAAGGGATCTACGTCGTCGGGTTCTTCTTCCCCGTGGTGCCGAAGGGGGCTGCCCGGATCCGGACCCAGCTCTCCGCGTCCCACGAGACGGCCCATCTGGACAAGGCCGCCGCCGCCTTCAAGAAGGTCGGCGAGAAGTACGGCATCCTGGGCCTGAAGAAAGACCAGATCATCGCCAAGTTCGGCGCCTGATCGCCGGTGGTGGATCCGCACCCGGGAGCTCCTCCGTCGCCCCGATGGGGACTCCCGGGGTGCCGGGTGCTCGCCGGGTCGGGCCGGCCACCGCCGCTGGCCGTGGGACAGCTGCAGGTCTTCACCCTCGCCTTTCCCTGGCGGCTCCCGGAGGAGCGCGTCGCCCCTCTCGTGGACCTGCTCGCTCCCGACGAGACGATCCGGGCGAGCAGGCTCGCCCAGCGGTCCAGACGGGTGGAGTACGTTCTGGGGAAGCTTCTGACGCGGCGGGTGCTCGCCTTTCACGGTGGGCTCGCGGCAGGCTCGCCGAGGTTCGTGGCGCGGCCCGGCGGGAAGCCGGAGCTGCCCGGGATGGACCTGGGCTTCAACCTGTCCCACAAGCGTGGCCTCCTCGCCCTCGCCGTGGCCCGGGGGGCCGAGGTCGGCGTGGACGTGGAGACGGTCCAGGGCAAGGACCCGAAGATGGCTCACCGGGTCTTCGCGCCGCCGGAGATCGCCCTGGTGGAGTCGATCCCCCGGGAACGTCGCGCGCTGGCGTTCACGGTGCTGTGGACGCTGAAGGAGTCGTACATCAAGGCCCGCGGCAAGGGGCTCTCCATCCCGCTGGGCTCCTTCCACTTCACCGGTGAGCTCGCCTCCCGCCTGGGCGAGCCCGGCGCTCATCCGGCGTGCATCCGGTTCCGGTATCGCTCGCGGCCGTGTCAGAAGTATCCTGGTCCGCCCCCGTGGGAGGGTCGCCCTCAGATCCATCGTCATGGCCGTCATCGCCCGGCGCCCCGTCGCTCAGGTCTTGACCGTCTCC
>JACQZM010000700.1 GCA_016213885.1 Candidatus Rifleibacteriota bacterium
ATAGCGGGGCGATCTGTTATCATTGGACGCCATCGTCCGATCGGCGCGGACAGTGGCCTCGAGGAGCCTCAGGATGCCCACCAAGCCATCGAAGACCGTTCAGACCATTCCCAATCCCTACCCGGATCGGGACTACGAGATCGAGTTCTGTTGTCCCGAGTTCACGTGTCTGTGCCCGCTGACCGGGCAGCCCGATTTCGCCACGGTTCGCATCCGGTACATCCCTGATCGGCTCTGCGTGGAGCTCAAGTCGCTGAAGCTCTACCTCTGGTCGTACCGGGACGAGCGGACGTTCCACGAGGCGATGGCGAACAGGATCATGGACGATCTGGCGAAGGCGCTCCAGCCGCGACAGATCCAGATCGTCGCCGACTTCATGGTCCGCGGGGGGATCCGCACGGTGGTGACGTGCAAGCACGAACAGGCCAAGGCTCCGAGCCGGCCGAGGAAAGGACGGTCGTGATGTCGCGTCGTCGACGGGATCGGACCGGGAGGGCGTCCGGGGTGACCGGGATGGACCTGGCCGTCGTGGCGGTCTTCGCCTCCGGCGCTCTGGCATCGCTGGTGGCGCCGCTGCCGGCCGCGGCCGGGGCGCCGGACGTCCGCCAGGCGATGGAACGGCTCCGGGAGTCGAGGAACAAGCCCGCGGATACGCCGGCGACGGTCACGGCCACCGACGAGAGCTACCAGGTGGGCGCCCAGTTCCGCGCTGCCCTGAAGAAGACGTTCAGGGCTCTGGGCACCGGCCAGCTGAAGTGCGCGACCCTGGGCCAGGATCGGTTCTCCGTGAGACTGGCCGCGAAGGTGCAGCACCCGGACAAGCCGGAGACGATCGAGTTCGACGTGTACCGGGAGTTCCGGCTGACCGGCACCACGGTGGTCAAGACGCTCGAGAAGGACTGGATGAACGCCACGGCCGCCCAGTACAAGAAGCGGCTCATCGACACGGTCGCGCTGGCCTATCTGGTCAAGTGGAAGACCCCTCGCAGGGACGACGCCTCGCCCGCGCCCCTGTCGTTCATCGTCGATGGTCAGCTGTTCAATGTGTCGTTCAATCCCACGGAGCGCTGGCTGGAGGCGACGCTGGTGGGGCCCGACGGACCGCTGGGGAAGTTCTTCCTGATGCCGCCCAGGGAAGGCGTGCGCCCGGTCAAGAAGTTCCGCATCTTCGCGAAGAACGACCTCGTCGTGAGTTTCGCGCCGCCGGAGACTCCGACGGAAAGGACGAGCCCATGAAGACGCTCCTGTCGGTACTGATCATGCTCACCGCCGTCTCCGGCGCCGTCGCCCAGGAGCCGCCGGCCGCTTCCCCCG
Organism: Candidatus Rifleibacteriota bacterium; assembly: GCA_016213885.1. Classification (GTDB taxonomy): domain Bacteria; phylum Muiribacteriota; class UBA6191; order JACPRK01; family JACQZM01; genus JACQZM01. The sequence continues at coordinate 1,315 of JACQZM010000700.1, forward strand.
CGGCCTCCCCGGCCGCGCCCGACCCCGGAACCGCCGGGGATGCCTCCGGCGGACAGGACGCCGTGCCGGAGGCGCGGCGCCCCGGGCGAGCCGGCGCCTCCGTCGTCCTCTGCTACCACCACGTGGAGGACCCGGCCAAGAACGAGTACACCGTCACCCAGGCCGATCTGGAGGCGCAGATGGCGTGGTTGAAGAAGGAGGGGTACAACGTCGTCCCGCTGGAGAAGCTGGTCGCTGCCTACCGCGGCCAGGGGACTCTCCCGGAGAAGGCGGTGGCCATCACGTTCGACGACGGCTGGCGATGCGCCAACGAGAAGGCGCTCCCGATCTTCAAGAAGCACGGGTTTCCCTGCACCCTGTTCCTCTACCCGGACATGGTCGGCCCGGGCAAGCACAAGAACTCCTACGACGAGTACAAGGCCATGCTGGCCGATCCGCTTGTCACCATCGGCGGCCACAGCTACAGCCACCCCTACCTGACCAAGGACGGCGGCAAGCTGAAGGGCGCCGACTACACCCGGTTCCTGCAGAGGGAGTACGTCCAGTCCAAGCTGCAGCTCGAGAAGAAGCTGGGCGTGCCGATCAAGTGGCTCGCCTACCCCTACGGGCTGTACGACGAGCAGGTGGCCAGGCTCCGCGAGGAGGCCGGCTACGAGGCCGCCTTCACGGTCAACGGCGCGGCCAACTCGGCGCTGGCCGGACCGATGTTCCTCGACCGCTACATGATAATGAAGTCCGACGGCATGAAAGGGTTCGTGCGGAAGGTGCAGTCGCTGCCGCTGGAGCTGACCGAGCTCGATCCGGGGAACGGAGCGCTCGTCCCGGCCTCGCGGCGGACCTTCTCGGTCAAGATCGTCCAGCCCGACGTGGATCCGCGGTCGGTCCAGATGACGATCGGCGGAAAGGGCAAGTCGACGTTCGACCCGACCACGGGGGTGGCGCGGGTGGAGGCCGCCGGCAACCTCTCGGCGAAGATGCATCAGATCACGGTGCAGGCCAGGGACACGAAGCTCGGCCGGTTCAGGAGACAGTGCTGGTTCGTCCGCGTGAGAGGCGCTCCGGCCGCTCCGGCCGTCGTCAGGGAGAAGCGCGGCAAGGACCGCGGCGCCGGCACGGCCGACTCCGGGGGCGACGAGGCCGGCGACGACACGAGCGATCGGACCGACAGGGGGGCGCGACCCGACAGGAGACCCGGGAAGGACGTCGGCGGCGCCCAGGGCCAGGCGCCGGCGGAAGGGTCCGAGGAGGATGGCGAGCGATGAGACTCGAGGCGGCGTCGATGATCCGGGCCGTGGTGCTTCTCGCCATGCTCCAGGGGGCCGGGGCCTGCGCGGCCGAGACGGAGCTGCACCGCATTCGACTGCACAACAGGATGGGCGGCTCCGTCACCGTCTCCCGCGACGGCGGGGGGACCTGGGCCGTCGTGGGACATGTCCTGCGGCCCGACCGGGGCTACGTGCACGAGATCAAGGACAAGGAGTTCACCGCGGCCGACTGGGCGCCGGACAGCGCCGTCGCTGCCACGGCGGTGAACGCCATCCACCTGAAGGTCGGCATGGGGCGGCACGCCACCGTGATGACCGTCCAGCCCAGGGAGTTCATCGACAAGGCCGTGGCGGAGAAGGTGGCGTCGTACCTCGCCGAGGACGCATCGATCTACACGGACATCCCGGCCGGCACCGGGATCTTCGGCGCCGAGGCCGCCCCGTTCGTGGGCGACCCGGTGGAGCTGGTCGTGGGGGACAGGGTCACGAGCCTGCCGGCTGGCTACCGACCCGCCGTCGGGGACGTGCTCCAGATCAGGGTCGTCAGGCCGGCCGGCACCCCCTCGCGGATCGTGTTCGAGAACCGGTTCGGCGGGTCCGTGATGGCGATCTACCCGGACGGCCAGCTCCGCGTCGCCCAGGTCTACCGCCCGGTGACCGGAGTGGGGCGCTTCGGCGGAAGCCAGTTCGCCGCCGTGGGTGACGTGAGGGCGAACCATCCTGGCGTCATCTGCGTCTCCACGTCGCCGGTGGGTCAGATCGGTGGGTTCCAGATCGTGCCGTCGACCCACGCCTCGCACCGCGACCTCGACTACGTCAGGGCCAAGGCGGTGTGGCTGGTCGTGGGGCCGATCGGAGCGCTCCAGAGGGATCTCGAAGGATCCTCGCCGCTGTTTCGCGGACACCTTCGACCCCGGGCCAGCCGGGTCCAGGTACGCGTGAACGGCGGGCCGTGGCAGGAACTCGGCGCGGCGGTGGGCCTCCAGGAGTCCGCGTTGATGGCGGTCACCCACGTCCAGATCGTTCCCTGAGCTCCCGGCGGGCTGCCACCTCGGCGGAGGTCGGGAGCGGACCGGGTGGAGGTGAGAAGATGCCGGGGGTGACGCTCTATCTGGAGCTGATGGCGCTCACGCTCTTGCTCGCCGTCTTCTCGCCGTCCCGGAGGTTGTTCGGCGGCATGTTCCTCGGGCTGGCGCTGGGGGCGCTGGGCGAGTGGGCCACCGACGGGCAGCTGCTGAGGGTCGCCATGCGCGGCCTGAGCCTCGGCCTCCTGCTGGCGACGTTCGCCCTGGGCGTTCTGGCCATCTCCACGCGCCGGTTGCCCATGGTGGTGGCGCTGCCGGCCCTGGCCCTGGCCATCTCGTGCGTGGCGATCGTCCGCTGGGACGAGCACCTCTCCCGGTTCTCGTGGCAGACCGTCGGCAACACCTCGAACGGGCTGTGGGAGGCCGGGAAGGAGCTGGCGCTCGTCGCGGCCTTCGTGGTGGCCGCCCTCCTCGTGGCCTGGGCCATGCTCCGGGAGGCCTACCGGACCGACGTCGGGGCGGGCCGGGCGCTGGCCACGGCACTGGTGGTGATCGGAGCCTG
>JACQZM010000701.1 GCA_016213885.1 Candidatus Rifleibacteriota bacterium
GTGCCGCTCGGGTCGACCGACACCAGATCGTAGGTCAGCTGCCAGGTGACCTGGATCGCCGGGGCCATCGAGTCCTGGACCCCGAGGGGCGCGGGAAGCCCGGAGCTGACGGCCAGCGCATCGAGAAGATCGAGTCGCCAGAGCGTCTCCAGGAACCCGGCGATCTGGGCATCGGGAATCGCCCCGGAGAGCAGGATCTGGCCGACGAACGGCTTGATCTTCCGGAACGTCTCGGCCAGCTGTCCGGCGGCGCAGCACGCGGTCACGAAGTCGGCCACGGGCTTGACGATCCGGGGCTGGCGTTTCGCCAGCTCCGGAACGGTCCAGTACGACAGCTGGCCGTCGAGAGCAGCGGCCTGCCTCCAGAGCTGTTTGTAGAGCTGGTTGGTGACCCGGGGCGCCAGATTCGCCGTCTTGACGGCCCGGCCCAGTCGCCCGGCCAGCTCGCCGACCAGCGGGGGGACCGGCACCCTCACCCTCCTGTCCTTGCAGACCAGGTCGACGTTTCCGAGGGGCCGCCACGGGTGGATCTCCACGTCGAATCGGTGGCTGGAGCTGGGTACCGTCTCTCGGTGTTCGCCTCCCGAGGCGATGGCCAGGGTCCACACCGATGAAGTGGCTGTGGCGAACTCCACGGACAGGCGGTCGATGCGATCGTACCGCGCGATCAGCCGTGCCGGCGAGGGAGCGGGCTCCGGAGCAGCGCTCCTGGAGCCCGGGCGGTTGGCCACCCAGGCCAGCAGGAAGCCGGTCAGCATGGCCGCTGCCAGCACGGCGCTCATCTGGAAGGTCCGCTGGGATCGGCGTCGGCGGGTCGGTCTGCCAGGCTGTCGAGGCTGCGGGGGGGCGGGCAGCGAGGCGGTCTCGCTCGCCCGGGGACCATCCGCACAGGTCTGGGAGATCGGCTGGGTCCGCTCGGGGGCCCGATGGAGCGCCGCCACCGCCCCGCTCTGGGACAGCACCTCGATGCCCGCGGTGCAGTGCGCCATCGCAGCCAGAGCGGTCCGGGCCTCCTTCGCCGAGGGCCAGCGACGGTCGGGGTCCTTCTCCAGGAACCGCATGATCAGGGCTCCGTACTCGGGCGAGAGGTCATCCCGCAATCGATGCAGCGGCACCGGGTCGTGGTGCAGGATCTGGTTCACGAGCTGGGTGACGCTCTCCCTGCTGAACGGAGTCGAAGCCGTGGCGATCTCGTAGACGACCACGCCGACGCTCCAGAGATCGGAGGCCACGGCAGCCGGGGCGGCCTTGAGCAGTTCCGGGGCCAGGTAGGCGACGGATCCGACGCACTCACCGGTGACCGTCAGGGTCGCCGCCTGGGCCATCCGGGCGAGGCCGAAATCGAGCAGGATCGCGCGCCCGGAGACGTCGATCATCACGTTGGCCGGCTTGATGTCCCGGTGGATCACGCCACGGGTGTGGACGTACTCGAGGGCGTCCAGAAGCTGATCCAGGGTCGACATCAGGGTTTCCCGCGGAAGCGGCCCTTTCGAGTCCACCAGTCCCTTGAGGTTCCAGCCGTCCACGTATTCCATCACGTAGTAGAGCCGGCCATCCATGGTGCCGGCGTCGAGCAGCTTCACGACGTTCGGGTGGGAGAAGCTGATCAGAGCCTTCATCTCCCGCTTGAACCGCTGTTCGAGCTTCTCCGCGTCGCTCCAGGCGGAGTCGATGATCTTGATGGCCACCTGGCGGTCCAGCACGGTGTCGTGCGCCCGGTACACAGCACCCATGGAGCCCTTGCCGATTCGATCGAGAACGCGGTACTTGGCCATGGTGATCGAGAGCGAACAGGGTGGGCCCGTCGGAGCACTCGGTCAGGAAACCATCGGAGCGGCGGACATGATAGCCCATGGACCGGCCTCCATCACCAGCCGGAATCCCGGGACCCCCCACCTGTTTCGCAGAGCTTGGCTTGTGACGGGCCGCCTGGATCCCAGGTCACGACGCTACCTCGGGACCGTCGGCGCAGGCCCCACCCTCTGCTTGAGCGAACCGTGGCGGGTCAGCTCCTGCGGCACCGATCCGGCCAGATCGGCGAAGATGCCCACGGCGCCAGAAACGAGCACCGAGTCGTTCTGCAGGCCCGGTGGATCGTAACGGTCGACGCCCCCGCCGACGTCCACGAAGACGGACAGGCTCTCGCCGCCGTGATACTCGTTGGGCCCGGCTCGGCCGGGCCCGGAGCCCAGACGATACACGTCGTCGCCAGCCAGATCCATCAACAGGCTGAAGCCGTTCTGGGCGCTGGCTCCGATGGAGGTGCACGCCCCTCCGTCGTACAGGTCGTTGCCGGACCGATCGACCAGCGCAACGACGCTCCGGTCCCAGGCGATCGCCTGGGCCACCGATTGCAGAGTGCCGTAACGATCGTCGCCGTCCCCGTCCTCCAGGTACCCCACCGCTTCGTGGGCGGCAAAGGCCTGGGCGTACCGTGACCCGAGGTACCGATCGTTGCCGGAGCGATCGTGAAGCAGGCCCCAGCCGAAGTAGTACCCCCCGCCCTGGGAGAAGTGGCCAGCCTCGTAGCGGTCGTTGCCGCCCAGGTCGGACAGGAGGGCCAGGCCGCCGGACGCAGCCCCTCTGAACCCCAGGGCACACCCCTGGCTGAAAGCGTCGAAGAAGCCGGCGTCGCCGTAGCTCGTCCGGTACCGACCCTTGGCGTAGTAGCGGTCATCGCCGGCTCTGTCCTGGAGGTGCGCGA
>JACQZM010000690.1 GCA_016213885.1 Candidatus Rifleibacteriota bacterium
ACTGCATGCCCGAAGCCCTCAGCTTGAGAGCCTCTTCCACCCCCAGGATCACGCCGTTGTACTCGGCGACGTTGTTGGTCTCCACGCCCAGGTAGCGCGACGCGTGCACCGGCTCCATCCCGGGAGCCTCGAGCACCACGGCCGACGCCGCGTCGCCGGGGTTGCCCCGGCTGCCTCCGTCGAAGTGGATGACGAGCCGGCCGGCGGGTTGACGGGGAGCAGCCCGCGCCGGCTCGGGTTCGATCCGGAGAGCGGCCGGTCTGTCGGATCCGCCCGGACTCCCGGGGACGTCGGGCTTCTCCTCGGCCGGTCGGGGGGCAGGCTCGGCCGGACACCCGGTCGCTTGCTGGAACTGCTGGACGATCGCAGCCTCCCAGTCGTCCCTGGCCCCGGGCGAGTCGAACGTGATCCCGGGCACCAGCTCGGGCCGGCCTTCGGCGCCCGTCGTCAGAGTCGCTGGGACCCGGACCGTCAGCCGGCCGTCGAGCTCCACGACGGTCAGACCGTCGAGCCAGACCCCGGAACCCAGGGAGAGGCGGACCGTGGCCTTGACCTGCCCGCGCCGGTCCGGACACTTCTTCGGCTCATCTATTTTGATTTGCACGGGGGCGAGTATAGCGTCGATGTGCTATCTTTGAGAAGACCGGTATGTTCCATCGTCGTGGCCCCGTTCGTCGGGCCGCTCCCGGAGCCGCGAGAGCGCTGCCTCCCGGGAGTCGGTCAGGCGGCCGATCGTCCACGACAGTTGTGAACTCTCGCACTCCCGTTTTGTCATGCGAGCGGGCGTCGAGGCCGTCCCTGTCGAGGCTCATCTGGAGCGGACTCCAGCGACTCGTGGCCCTTCGAGAAGGGGGCCCGACGTCCGAAACATGCTAGTGGGTCCGGACGGTCGCAAACGCTCATCCTGACAAAGGCCCGGGCCCCGGTGGAACCTTTGTAAGAGCGGCGACGTATAACTGACTGAGCGACAACGACCCTCTGGAACCAGCAGGCGTCTTCTGATCCGGGAAAGGAGCTCCAATGCGGAAGGTCTCCTGGACAATGGCAGCGCTGGGGGCCTTGGTTGTGTACACCTGCCTCTGGCCTACCCAGCGAGATTCTGGAAAGGCCTACGCAGGGAAGCTTCCCCTCTCGTACTTCGAAGAGCTGTCCTCCCTCAAAGAGGTGCTGCGGATGATCCAGCAGCAGTACGTCGATGGCGAGAAGGTGGAAGAGCAGGAGCTGGTCTACGGGGGCATCGAGGGGATGCTCAAGAAGCTGGACGACCCCTACACCCGGTACATGAAGCCGGAAGCGTTCGAGAGCATGCAGCAGGAGACCTCCGGCGAGTTCGGCGGGCTGGGCATCCTGATCGGCATCAAGGAGAACACGTTGACGGTCATCTCCCCCATCGAGGGGACGCCGGCCTACCGGGCCGGAATCCGGGCGGGCGACAAGATCATCAAGGTGAACAACAAGTCCACCAAGGGCATGTCGATCAACGACGCCGTGAAGCTGCTCCGGGGGCCGAGAGGCACCAAGGTCACGCTGTCCGTCCGCAGGGAACAGGACAAGAACCCGCTCGAGTACGTCGTTGCCAGGGACATCATCAAGATCCCCTCGGTCCGGGGCAAGATGATCGACGAGAGCATCGGCTACGCCTACGTCTCGCAGTTCATCCAGTCGACCGGAGAGGACCTGGACCGGACGCTGACCAAGTTCGAGAGCGAGCACCAGCTGAAGGGGTTCATCCTGGACCTGCGGAACAACCCCGGCGGTCTGCTGAACGCTGCCGTGGAGGTCTCGAAGATATTCCTCGGAAAGTCCAAGATCGTGTCCATCAAGGGCCGCCGGGGCGAAGAGGTGAGCTACTCCGCCTTCGGGAACTCCCACAAGACGGTGCCCATGGTGGTGCTGGTGAACGAGGGATCGGCCTCCGCCTCCGAGATCGTGGCCGGAGCCCTCCGGGACAACAAGCGAGGCATCCTCGTGGGGAAGAAGTCGTTCGGCAAGGGGTCCGTCCAGACGGTGCTGCCCTTGCCCGACGGATCGGCTGTGGCGCTGACCACGGCCCACTACTACACGCCGTCCGGCAGCTGCATCCACAAGGTGGGCATCTCCCCCGACATCGACGTGGACATTCCCCAGATGACCGAGGACGAGCTGAAGGCGTACCGGGAAGAGCGGGAGAAGACGTTCCAGGAGTCCACGGAGCCGGTCTCCTCATCCAAGAAAGACCCGTTCATGAAGATCTCCAAGTATGACAGCCAGCTCCGGGTGGGGGTGGACCTCCTCCGGGACGGCCAGATCATGCTGGACTCCATTCAGAAGCGGCAGCCTTCCGTGGCCAGCGCGGCCAGCGGCGAGATCATCAAGAAGTAGGCCCCGGCTCGAGTCGCCACCACCGCGCCGGCAGGGCGCTCCGGCGGTCGCCCCGGAGTGCCCTCCGGCGCGGTCGTTCTCTTCCGGCGAGGTCCCCTCGATCGACAGGTCCTGTGGCGTGTTCGATTTGTCCTCAAGCGTTTGCCCCGGTCGGTCGTGCTGTTGTATCATTGCGCGGGGGACATACGCATGGTCTGCTGTCCAACCTGCTCGTACGAGACTTCGTCCGACAACACCTGGTGTCCGACGTGCTCGGCCTACCTGGGCTCCTCGAGGGACCTGGTGAACCTCGCCACCCTCATCGCCTCCCTCCTGACCCTCCTGGGGATCTTCTTCATCACCAACGTGATCGTACCCAACCTGGCGATGAGCAGAGCGATCGCAAAGGTCCGGCACGACGACGCGGAGGGGATCGACCTCATCAAGAAGACCTACGAGAAGGGGGACATCGCCACCGCGCAGAGAGACCTGGGCTGGGACATGGAGAGCTTTCCCGGAGCCACCCTGGTCAGCTTCACCTACACCAGCGCCCAGGACGAGCACTCGCGGCGATACGCTGTCTGGTGGGTGTACGAGCCCGATGTGGACAAGCTGACGAAGGTGCAGAAGGCCGAGGAGTTCATCGATGGCTTCCTGCTGCGACACGGTCTGAGCCCGATTTTTCCTGAAGGTCTGGGCAACTTGCCGAGCCCCGTCGATCGGCCGAAGTCCTCGCCGGCCGCCGAGCCAGAGTGAGTCCAGACCCGTAGCCACCTCTCGTGAGGCTCTCCTCACGGGCGTGAAGAAGAGGAGATTATGAGCGAGCGCGACTACGAGACCCTGTTCAACGAGATCCTGGTCAAGACCAGGGAGCGCCGCAAGGCGTTGAAGGAGTCGCTGGACCGATTCTTCGACGAAGACGCAGCAAAGACCAGCGAGATCCTCGGCGAGATGATGCGCGTCAACGACAAGGCCCAGGCCATCGAGGGCAATCGCCCTGCTTTCATGAGCCTCATGGCCGCCATGCGCACGATCCGCTCCACCAGGGACGAAGTGCTGGAGCGCATCGACAAGCTCATGGACGAGGTGCGACAGTTCCTGTCTCTCAAGGAGGAGATGGCCAATGATCGTCTCGAGAGGCTGACGATGCTCTTCCGGGAGGAGCTCGGGAACAGGGACTTCAAGTTCCACTTCCAGCTGCTGGACGACCAGGAGCTCCACCATCTCTCGGAGCTCAGGAGCCTGGCGCGAAGATCCGAGGCGCCCGGCCAGGAAGCGCCTGCGGTCGGTCGGGTCGTGGAGCCGCTGCCCCCGCCCGTGGCGGCGGCTCCGCCGCCTCCCCCGCCCCCCCCGGATGACGAACCGGTCGAGGAGCCCGAGCTCGAAGACGACCTGGACGCCCGATTCGATCAGCTCTCGGTCAGGGCCCGGGGCGGCGCCGTCGAATCGCCGAGACACGCGTCCGGCGCGGCAGTGGTGGACGAGGGCGGCGACGACGATTGGATGTCGGCGCCTGTCCCGGGCGACGAGCCGGAGCCGGCGACGACGTTGCCGGGGGTGCCGCCGGACGACCGGGTGCTGCCCGAAGAGGATGACCTGCGTACCCTCCCGCCGGCGGAGCTCGAGACCCAGACCGAGGAGACCCCATCCACTTCTTACGAGGTGGATGTGGACGTATTGAAGATACTGTCCGACGAGACTTTCCGGCCGAAGCGCAAGTAGGGTCCGGGATGACGGCCTGCGCCGCCGACCGCTGGCCGGCGGCAGTGTCTATTTCGGCGTGACGATCACGGTGTTCGTGGTCGCGTGGTGTACGGCGGACGCGTCCTTCGGATAGACCTTGTTGAGGATGGCTGCAACGTCTTCGGCCTTGGCGTAGCGGAGCCGGTTGAGGGAGGTCCGTCCGGGGCCGAGCATGTACTTGATCGTCTCCTCTGGCGCGAACACCAGGACGCCGCGGACGACCGCGATCTTGTTGCCGGTGATGCCGGCGACGAGGTGAAGCGCGTCCTCGGCCGTGACCTCCTTGACCGTCAAGGCCATCTTCCCGCGTATCTTGGGATCGATGACCACGTTCTGATCGGCCAGACGGGCAATCGCCTGGACGATGTCCCGGATCTCCGACTCGCGGGTCGTGAAGCTGATGATCTTCGCAAGCCCATCAGCGGCCACCACAGGCCCCAAAGTCAGCAGACCACCCAGCAAGACCACCCAGAGAGATCGCATAGAGATCACCCTCCTGCTCAACAGGGACGCCTCGGAGAGGCGAAAAGTTCCATCGGCGGTCCCCACCTCGCGCGGAGCCGAGCTCGGCCCGACCGGTCGCCACGCTCCCCGGACCCAGGCTGCACACCGCCAGCTACCTTCCGCGAGGTGTGCTAGAACCGCCCCGCCTTGGCGAGCTCCCGGTTGACCTCCCGCATGTAACGGCTCAGGTGCTGGATGGCGAGACGGGCGAACTCGATGTAGAGGCTGACGGCACTTTCGAAGGCGTCCTTGGACCAGGCGTAGAGCTGGCAATCTTCGAGAGCGACCGCATCGCACTCCCTCTTGGTGTCCGACATCGCCGTGGTCACGCCGAACGAGTCGTCGGTTCCGCACAGGTAGCAGAACTCGTAGTCGTCGCGCATCTTCCGGATCAGCTTCACACTGCCGGAGATGATGTAGTAGATGGCGTCGTCGTGGATCGGGTCGCCGGTGCGGTAGACCAGGCTACCGGCCTTCACGGTGATTTCGCGGCCCTTGGTGAGATAGCGCATGAGCCTTGCCTCCGGAGAGAAGACTAGACCCGGTCGGCCACCTGGTGCAATCTCGACGGCACCGGCCGCGGGAGAAAGGCGGAGATCTCAACCGATGGCAGATCGCGCCGCGCTGGTTTCGGACTCGTCGTCCGGGTGGGCCTGATCGATCTGAGCCCTGAGGGTGCGGGCGTCGAACCGAACGAAATCTCCACCCGTCGCGGCGTCCATGAGGACGTCCCCTTCGAAGACGAGGATCCGGCCTCCCTCGATGAGCAGGTTGCACTCGCCGAGCGGGAAGCTGATCTTCGGGAAAAGATCCCGGAGGCTCTTGATGATCTTCCGGAGCTTCTGGATCGACACTTCGTGGTCCCTCAGCAGCTTGGCGACCTTCAACTGCACCAGGTCAGCGAAGGTGTACTGCCGGTACTTGCCGTGGCTGCGATACGAGGGGCGAATGAACCCGGTCTTGTCCCAGTACTGGATCTGTCGGTATGAGATTCCGACGATCTTCACCACCTCTTTGGGTGTAAACGTGCTCTTCACTGCAGTACTCACCTCCCCTTCTCCATGTCTCTGCGCTCTCGATTCGTACCCGTCGGGCGGTCCGCCGCGGCTGGAGCACCGGCTGGGCACCATGGCCTCGCCATGACCAGCGGAGCGTACGGATCATGCTCGAGACGCCGTCCAAGAGAGCGTTTGAGGCGTCCCTTACTCGCCCTTGAACGGAGAGTAACACATGACCAAAAACATTGCCACAACTAAATGATTTGTGGGGGTCTAATCGGTTGAACGACAGATGACAACATGTTTTTTGTCATGGCCATGCCCGACGCCCTGCGCGTCGGGCGAGCCTGGGAGGCGAGCCCGAAGGGGGTCTGGGGGCAGGACGAGCCAAGCGAAGGGCCCCCCTCCCGAACGATGCCGCCCGGCTCGGCCGCGGAGCACCGGAATTGCATAGCCCCTCCCCCCATGCTATGATCCCAGCCGTTCTCGGCCTTCAGGAGGCGCACACTTGGCTCAGGTCATCCTCAAGAGTGTCACCAAGCGCTACGTCGGAAACCCCGAGGAGACGGTCAAAGAGACGAACCTCGAGATCGCCGATCGAGAGTTCATGATCCTGGTGGGGCCGTCGGGCTGCGGCAAGTCGACGACGCTGCGCATGATCGCCGGCCTCGAAGAGGTCACGTCCGGGCAGATCTACATCGGCGATCGACTCGTGAACGATGTCCACCCCAAAGACCGGGACATCGCGATGGTGTTCCAGAACTACGCCCTGTACCCCCACATGACCGTGTTCGAAAACCTGGCGTTCGGTCTCACGCTCCGGGACGTCCAGCGCACGGAGATCGACCGCCGGGTCGCCGACGTGTCGGTCATCCTGGGTCTGAAAGAGCTGCTGGAGCGGAAGCCCAAGGCGCTGTCCGGCGGGCAGCGGCAGAGGGTGGCGCTGGGCCGGGCGATCGTCCGGGAACCCAAGGTGTTCTTGATGGACGAGCCTCTCTCCAATCTCGACGCCAAGCTCCGCGTCCAGATGCGGGCGGAGATCAACAAGCTCCACCAGCGCCTCAACACGACCGTGATCTCCGTGACCCACGACCAGACCGAGGCCATGACCATGGGAGATCGGATCACGGTGCTCCATGGCGGCTACGTGCAGCAGTGCGACACCCCTCAGGCGGTGTACGACCGACCCGCCAACAAGTTCGTCGCCGGCTTCATCGGATCGCCGTCCATGAACTTCGCGACCTGCCGGGTCAAGGCGGGGGTTCTCGAGGCGTCGGGGATGAACCTGCACCTCCCGAAGCCCCGTCTCAACAAGCTGATGAACTGCGAGGGACTCGAGGTCGATCTGGGTTTCCGGCCCGAGCACGTCTACGCCAAGACCGCTTGCCCGGTCGGTGTGAACGCCGACAGCTCGATCTCGGCCACCATCGACGTGGTGGAGCCGATGGGCTCCGAGAACTACGTCTACTTCAAGGTCGGTGACGGCACGTTCATCGCCCGGATGCCACCGTCGGTCTTCGTGAAGTACGGAGCCTCGATGGACATCGTTATCGACACCGCGAAGGTCCACCTGTTCGAGCGCCCCTCCGGCAGGTCCATTCCTCTGGACTGACCGGCCGGGCAGCCAGCAGCGCCTCCGAAGAGACTCGCGCGGAGATTCAACGCGTCGGCCCGGTGAGCGCGACTAGTACTCGATGCAGTTGATGACCCGGGCGACCTTCTCGGGTTCGTACGGCTTGGTGATGTAGTTGTCCGCGCCGAGCTTGAGCGCCTCGAGGATGATGTCGTGCTTGTCGTTCGATGTGATCATGACGACCTTGATGTCGTTCGAGATCAGCTTGACCTCTTTGAGAGTCTGGATGCCGTCTTTCCCGGGCATGGCGATGTCCAGGGTGAGCAGGTTGGGCATGTGCTCCTTGCAGAGCGCCACGGCCTCGTCACCATTGGCCGCCTCGGCGACGACATCGAAGTTCTCTTTGATGAGGATATCCTTGAGGATCTTCCGCATCACTCGCGAATCGTCCGCAATGAGAGCCTTCAGCTTGAAGGTCATGACACTTCTCAGTCTCCGGGGAAATCAGGGCACGACACTCGAAGTGCGATGCTACCACACGCCACCGACCCCAGCAAGCGCTTTCTGCCAAAAGGAACCTGTATCAGGCGAGAGATGGCCGCTCATCGGGCCCCGACTCCGGCGGCCCGGTCCGGGGGCTGATGGCGTGGATGGCGACCTCGTGGGTCTTGCCCTTCACCGCCGTTGCGCCGAGGTCCTCGACGGCACCCGGAAACTCCGGCGGCAGCCTGCCCCGGGTGGACCCGGAGATGATGATTTCCCGACCGAACTGCTTGGTGAGGCCCTCGAGCCGGCTCGCCACGTTGACCGGATCACCGATCACGGTGTACTCGCGCTTGCGAGCTCCCCCCAGGTGCCCCACCACCATCTCTCCGGTGTTGATGCCCACGCCGATCCGGAACGCCCGGGTGAAGCGCCACGTGGATCGGAGCCGCTCCACCCGACGGACCATCTCCAGAGCGGCGAGGCATGCATCCTGGGCCGGGTTCGAGGAGGTCGCCGGATCGCCGAAGACCGCCATGATCGCATCACCGACGAACTTGTCGATGCGCCCGCCGTGCTGAATCACGGCATCCACCATCTCGGTGAAATACGTGTTCAGCATCTCCACGACCTCTTCGGGTCTCATCTCCTCCGAGAGCGTGGTGAAGTCACGGATGTCCGAGAACAGCACGGTCAGTTCTCGACGCTGGCCCGGACGGTTCAGGAACGACGGGTCCGATTCCAGCATCCGCACGACGTGGGGGGGAGCGAAATGCTCGAAGCTGGCCCGGATCTGGTTCCTGTACTCTCGCTGCCGTCGGTACTCCCGGTAGGCGCTGGCGCTGAAGATGATCGTGGCCGAGGCGCCCGGGGTGAAGACATCCAGCACCTGCCACATCTCCCGGAACGCGTACAGGGCACCCGCCCAGAACGCCGCGAGGCTCCCCAGGGTGACCACGAGGCTGAAGCGGAGGTCCAGCACCGACCCGGCCACTCCGATCACGAGTCCGAGGAGGACGCACAGCAGGAAGTCGACCCACCGCGGGGCTTCCTTGAAGATCCGCCCCTCACGGTCCATGGCGGCCGCGAGAATCGTGTTCACCGCGAAGGCGTGGATCTCCACCCCGAACCGGTGCTGGACCTTCAGCAGACTCCGCGGCCCCGTGGATCCGCGGTCCCGGGGCGTCGGGCCGGCGATGTCCCGGACGCCCAGGTCGGTACACAACGGCGTCAGGTAGTCGTCGTGGAGGATCGGCGTCATGGCTCCGATCAGAACCGAGTAGTCCTCGAACTCGGCCCTGTTGCCGTGCCGATCGAGGATCGCCGCCGTAGTCGTGGGAGCCTCGAGGACCGACTGATACGACACGATCTGGACCCGCCGTCCGGTGTTCGGGAAGTCGGTGTACCGGATCAGCGCCTCGTTGGGCATCACCACCGACTGCCCCAGGGCGTTCTCGAACTGGACCACATCCTTGCCGGGCCTGCACGCGACCATCTTCCCCTCGTTCAGATGGGCCAGCGCCACCACCAGGTCGAGCGACTTGAGCGGCAACAGGGGGGTCGTGAGGAGGGTCCGGCGGATCCGCCCATCCGCATCGACCGGGTGGTTGAAGTAGGCGAGAAACGGCGTGGCGGACCGGAGCGTCGGATTGGGCGGCTCGAACAGCTCGCCCGGGTCGACCGCGGCCGCGGAGGACTCCAGCTCCCCGGAGATCACGTCGGGGCGCACCCGACAGCCGAGGACCACGTTGCCGGCCTCGGAGATGGTCCGCGCCAGGTGCACGTCCGCCGGGCTGGTGGTGGAGAAGTCCAGGTCGATGGCGATGCAGCGGGCCTTTCGAGCCACCAGCTGGCGAATCACCGCTGCATGACAGTAGCGAAGGCTCTCGGGGCTCCTGCGGACCCCGGCTGCGGTCCTGAGGGTCTCTTCGTCGATGGCGACCACGACGGTATGCGGAGCCAGGAACCCGGTCCGATCCACCGATACCTTGTCGGCGCGCTGAGCCTCCCCGTAGCTCTCACGACCCCGGGCATCCTTGATCGGAGGGTGTAGCCAGTCGGTCAGCTTGAGGTCCGGCAAGAACAGCAGCTGGTCCTGGAACTGGTGGCGCAGAGTGGCCAGGCCCTCGCCGAGATACGGAACGTTGGCCAGAAGGCCCAGGAGGGCCGTGATGGAGAGGCCGAGACAGACTCCGAGCCAGATGCGACGCGCCATGGATGATCGCGACTCGACAGGCGGGGAACGCCGGTGGACGGGCTCCTACCGCGGAAGCGTCTTCTCTCTCCCCTCGGCGATGCGGGTCAGCCAGTCCGCCATCTCCCCGGAGAAGCCCACGCCACTCGCCTGGAGCACCACGATCGCACCCTTGGGATCGGCCTTCATCGCCGCCTTGGAGGCGTCGCAGGTGCCCAGGTCCTTTCCCGGCTTTCTGCGGGAGTCGTAGCCGTAGGCGGTCGCCCAGGGCGGAGGGCCCTCCTCGTCGTCGTCCTCCTTGAGAAGGGCGACCCGACCCTCCGTCCTCAGCACAGTGACGGTGCCGGCGTCCACCTCGACGCCGAAGGCGGTCCCCATCACCGCCGTCACCACCGACGCCGACTTCACCTCGAACCGACCGAACTTCGGGGCGTCGGCGGGCTGGTCCTTGTTCACCGCGAAGAACGCGCTGCCCCTGCCGCCGTCCTTCCCCTTCAGCGACGAGGCGGCCTCGAGGACGGAGCTCTCCCCTTTCTTGTAGACGAAGACCTCCAGGGCGAAGACGGAGCTCTCGTTGACCCGGACCCTGCTCCCGGTCAGGAGCTTGAGCTCCGCGTGAGAGCCCTTCCCGACCTCCACGACGCTGCCGTCGGTCAACAGGAGCGGCAGCTTGGTCTCCTTGCCGATCGTCTGCGCGGGCTGGCCCCGGCCGGGGGTGAGCTTGACCTCGCCGGAGAACTCCACGAGCGCGGCAGAGGGCTTGCCGCCTCCGGAACCATCGCCACACCCCGTGAGGGGAATCCCCACCACGATGCTCACGAGCAGCACGACCGGCACAGTCCGCGGCATACGATCACCTCTCCGGCTCGAATCGGTCGACGGCCAAGCGCCCTGCCAGGTCGTTCGAGCCGTCGACGAAGAGTCCGCAACGAGACAAATGTACCACGGGACCCCGGGAGCCCGCCCCGGCAATCCGCTGGCGTTCGACCGGTCGCGCCGCGGGGCAGGTGTCACCCCGGGGGCAAGATCGCCTTCAGCGCCCGGGGCAGAGCCTCCACGGTGAGCGGCGCGACCCCCAGGTACTCGCCGTCCACCTGCACGTGGGCCTTGTCGGGGCTCGTCACGGTGGCCCGGGCTACTCGTCGATACTCGACGTAGCTCTCGCCGAGGTGAGCGCCGTTGCGGGAGGACTTGTACATGGTCTTCAGGAACCGGATCGCGTCGTACCACCTGAAGATGCACACGTCGACCACGTCGTCGAACGGGTTGGCCCTGGGCGTGAGGTAGAACCGGTCGCCGTAGAGCGGCGCCTTGCCGAAGACCACGGTCCGGCAGGGGATGGGCGGTTCCCCCTCGATGGACAGCTCCAGCCGCGGCGGGTCGTAGGTGCAGAGGGTGCGGACCGTCTGCCAGTAGTACGAGAACCGGCCCAGGTATTTCTTGAGATGGAGGTCCTCGTGGGAGATGACCTCGCCGTCGATCCCGATCCCGGCCGCGAACATGAAGGCTCGATCGTTGGCCCGGCCGAGGGTCACCTCCCGGGTGTGGCCGTCCCTGACGACCTTGAGAGCCCCGGAGACGTCGATGGGGATCCCCACGCAGCGGGCCCAGACGTTCACGGTGCCGAGCGGGATCACCCCGAACAGGACCGGCTTCCCGAGGCAGCCGTTCACCACCTCGTTGAGCGTTCCATCGCCACCGGCGGCGATGAGCAGCTCGTACCCGCCGGCCACGGCCTGTCGGGCAAGCTCGGTCATCTGCCCCTTGGCCGTCGGCACCATGAGCTCGACCTCGTGCCCCATCGACTCGAGGCCGTCCAGGATCGCATCCTCGACGTCGGGGTTCGAGCCCTTTCCGGATCGGCGGTTGTAGAGCAGAGCGGTCTTCATCGGTCGACGGCGGCCACCGGTCACTGCCCCGGCGGCGTGGTCTCCTGGCGGTACAGGCCTCGGGCGCGAATGTAGTCTAGCACAGGAGGCGGTATCTCTTCCGGGGCCTCACCCTCGGCGAGGCGCCGGCGCAGGTCCCTGGAGCGAGCCCGGATCGAGAGGCCGGCGATCCGTCGGACCCGATCGTTCAGGGAGGCCGGAAGGCCGGCGCACCGGAAGGCGTAGCCCGGGCGGCTCACGGCCACGACTTCGGACAGGTGGAAGAGCGCCTGGGCCTCCTTCCAGAGGTGCAGGTCGCACAGCGAATCGGCCCCGATGATGAGAAAGAGCTCCCGTCCGGTCAGCGGGCCCTCCAGGAGATGACGCAGAGTCTGGACCGTGTAGTGCGGCGCCGGGAGCTCCGCTTCCAGGCCCCACACCTCCACGCCTCTCTCCCCGCCGACGAGCCTGCGGCTCATCTCGAGGCGGTCCGGGAACGAGGCGAACGTACCGATCTTGTGCGGCGGCACCGGTGCCGGCAGGAGCACGACCTTGGAGAGCTCAAGCTGATCCCTGGCCGCGCGGGCCATCTCGAGATGCCCGTGGTGAGGAGGATCGAACGTCCCCCCGAGAACGCCCACGCGCTCCAAGCGATCACTCTTCGGGTTCGAAAGAAAACTCATGGCGGCCTATGCATACGGTGTCACCGGGCTCTGCGCCAGCCCGTGAGAGCTCCTCCTCGACCCCCAGGCGTCGCAGCTTCCGGGCCAGGACCTCCACCGCCTCGGCGTTCCTGAGATCGGTCATGGCCACCAGACGCTCCACCCTCTTGCCGGTCACGGCGTACCGGCCGCGTCCGGCCCTGGCGACCGTGAGGTCCGGCTCGGAGGCGAAGCGATGCACGACCTGCTCCCGCCGGACCTCGGCAGGCAGCCCGGCCAGCAGGTCCGCCACACCCCGGATCAGCTCCTTGACCCCCTGGCCGGTCACGGCGGACAGCCCGTGCACCCTCTTGCGCAGTCGCCTCTTGACCGCAGCGAGCCGATCCGCGGCGCCGGGTACGTCGAGCTTGTTTCCCGCAATCAGCTCCGGCTTCTTCGCGAGCTCCGCGCTGTAGGCCGCCAGCTCCCGGCGAATCGCCCTGTAGTCGGCGGCCGGGTCGCGGGACTCCCAGCCCGAGAGGTCCAGCAGATGCACGATGGCCCTGCAGCGCTCGATGTGCCTCAGGAACCTGGTCCCCAGGCCCTTGCCCTGGTGAGCGCCCTCGATGAGCCCGGGGACGTCGGCCAGGACGAAGGAGTGGCCCTCGTCGACCGTGACCACGCCGAGGTGGGGAGCGGTGGTGGTGAACGGGTAGTCCGCGATCTTGGGGCGCGCCGCCGACAACGCCGAGATCAGCGTGGACTTGCCCACGTTGGGAAACCCGACCAGCGCCACGTCGGCCAGGAGCTTGAGCTCCAGGTACAGCCACCGCTCCTCGCCGGGCTCTCCCTTCTCGGCGTACCTGGGCACCGGATTGGCGGGTCTGGCCAGCGCCGCGTTGCCGCGGCCTCCGCGACCGCCATGAGCAGCCACGAACCGCTCCCCCGGGAGCACCAGGTCGGCCAGCACATCGCCGTCTTCGGTCTGGACCACGGTCCCGAGAGGGACGAGGACCTCCCGGGGGTCTCCATGGCGACCGAACTTGTTGTTCGACGACCCGTTGCTCCCGGGCCGGGCCCGGAAGTGACGGTGTCGGGAGAAAGCGGCCAGGGTGTTCTGGTCATGGGTCGCAACAAGCACGACGTCCCCTCCCCTGCCACCGTTGCCGCCGTCAGGACCGCCTCTGGGAATGTACTTCTGCCTGAGAGTGGACGAGCAGCCGGCTCCGCCCTGCCCCCCGACCACGTAGACCTTGACCTCGTCGACGAACATGCTCGATCGCTCCGACGGCCCGGTTCGCCCTCCGGGCTCGCCCGCCCCGCAGGCTCCGCGGGCGAGCCGGGCGGGATCTTCTGAGATGGGGGTTCTTCGCTTCGCTCATCCTGCCCCCCAACCCCCCCCACGGGCCGCCCGCAGTGTATCAAGTCGGCTCTGTGAGCCGCAAGGACAGAAGATCCGGCGCCTCGCCGGATCCGGGTCGCGCCCCGAGCGCGACTTCGAGTCAATCCCCTCCACTCCCACCGTGATCTTGGAGTCCCCGGGCTGTCTTGTCATGGAGTGGGTCTCCCAGTATACTCTATTGTGACTATCCGTCACTGGGGGGGCGAGAGAGGATCGTGATCGTGACACCCGGATCGAGAGTCGTCGGCCGCCGTGGTTTCACCATGGTCGAGATCGCCATCGCTCTGCTCATCCTCTCCCTCGGTCTGCTCCCGATGATGGGCGTCTTCATCTCGAACAGCGAGGAGACGCGGGCAAACAAGAACCGTGCCTTCGCTGCCATGCTCGCCTCCAGCACTCTCGAGCGCTACCGCCGGATGAGCCCTGCGATGCTGGCGGCGAGCAACCTCGACTGGGCGGACGAAAATGAAGTCAAACAACAGTGCCTCAAGATGACGTCTATAAAAGAGAAGCCAGCGGTCCTCGGCAAGGATCCTTTCATCTCGCCGTGGGTCAAAGACCCCGGCGATGGCTATCTCAAGGAGTTCTACGCCCTCGTGGGGGGCAAGTTCAGCAGGTACTGCACCTTCAACTACGACAAGGCGTCGGGGACCGGGGAGCTGGTGGTCACCGTGATCTGGCAGGAGAAGCCGGCCGGAGGGCAGCGGACCGTCAGCTACGCCCTCGGCGCCCTGGTTTCAGAGCAGTTCTTCCCGCTGGGGAGGAAGGTTCCGTGACGTTTCCTGCGGCGAGCAGGATCGGCTCCTAGCAAAGGAGAGGCTAGCTATGATGCGTGCATTCGCTGTGATGGTGCTGGTGACAGCCTCGCTCGCAGGGGCAGCCCTGGCCGAGTCCACGGCCCAGTGGGACGCGATCTATCAGAACATGACCAACAAAGACCGGGTCAGCACCTGGCTTGCCAAGGACGGCGACAGCCTCTGGTCGATCGTCCGCAGCACCTACGGGGTGCCCGACAGCAAGCCCAGGACCATGAACGCCGTGATCGACGCGGTCATCAGGTACAACAACGCCCTCCGGAGCAGCGGGCAGTACGACGCCAGCAAGGTCACACCGATCGTGGACCGGAACCTGATCCTCACCGGGAAGGAGTACTTCCTGCCCGACCCTGCGTCGCTCAACAGGATCATGACGGACCCGAACGCGAACATCGACCAGGTCGTCCAGGAATCGATCAACAGCGGGTCCAACCGGCAGATCGCCCAGAGCGGCAGCGGCGGCGCCGCCAATCCCTACACCACCGGCTCGGTTCCTGACGCCACCGA